>JBGSPC010000251.1:0-4816 GCA_041738805.1 Terrimicrobiaceae bacterium
GTTAGCTCGGAAAAAACTCTTCTATCAAGCCACGCTTAATGAATACAGAACATCCTGCAGACGAAGATTCAGAGATCACAGCAAGGTCGTATTTCGATTACTTCGGAAATATGTGGGTTCTTGGAATCAAGATGATCTTCAAGGCCCTGATTGGATGGATCATGATCTGTTTGATGCTGGGAGTCCCTGCATTCCTTTTCCAGTTCATTCCTGTGATTTTCGCACCAAGTGAACAAACAAGACAGATTGTCACTCTGATTGCGATGGCCATCTACTTTGTTGTCATCACTCCTATTGCGTTCTACGTTGGGGGCTCAACGGTCGGCTTTTGTCCATGGATTTCCGCCGCACACTTTGCCCGAAAGAACAAAAATGAAAGCTAACGAGCCGATGGACCGAATCACCATGCCTGCGGCACTTTTGGCACGACGGCTGCGGAGCAGCCTTTGGTGCCAAAAGCAAGTGGTGATCCGTCATCGGGGACGTTAGGTCATAAAAATAATGCTCGCTAACGCCCTAATCTGGTTTTACGTGCTTGGCTTTTCTTGGCTATACCTTTTTCTCGGAGAAAAATGGGAACAGCCGATGGGGTCGGGCCTATAATTTAAATGTTTTAAAAATGAAAACTCCTGTTAAAAGCTTCGAACATGGCAAGGAAACCCAGATTGGAGTTTGAGGGTGCGATTTATCACATCATCAATCGCGGGAATTACCGGGATGACGTTTTTGGCACGAAGGGTGCGGCTGAGGCATTTGAGAAAGCACTTTTTGAAGCTGCCGAGAAATGTCACTGGGTGATTCACGCTTACGTGGTGATGAGCAATCATTTTCACCTGGCCCTTGAAACGCCGGAAGGCAATCTGGTGAGCGGGATGGCATGGCTGCAGGGAACGTATGCCAATCGTTTCAATCGGTTTCGCGGTGAGCGAGGCCATGTGTTTCAGGGACGATATAAAAGCATTTTGATTGAGGAGGGACGTCCCTTGCTTGGATTGGTGAACTACATTCATCTGAATCCGGTGAGGGCAGGTCTTGTGGGTGTCAAAGAGCTGGAAAGCTACGCAGTTTCAAGTTACCCGAAATTCTGCAAAAGAATGCTGCCTCAGTTTTTGATCCGCAGTCATTTTCTTGGATGCTTGGAGTTTCCCGACTCGGTGAAGGGCATGAAGATGTATGGTCAATACCTTGAGACAGTGGAGGAGGGGGATCCCGGGAAACACGATGAATTGACGCAGCGTTACTGTTCGGGATGGGCGCTGGCCTCGGCACAATACCGCAAAGACATCAAAGAGCTTTATGCGGAAATTCCTGAAAAGGAGGGCTGGCAGGGAGAAGAGGTCAGAGAGCTGCGGGAGGGGAAATGGGAAAAGGAACTTGAGGTGCTGCTGAAAAATGCAAAGAAAACACGCGCAGATGTTGGAGCAGCGAGAAAGTCTGCAAAGTGGAAAGTTGGCATTGCCAGAGAGATGAAGCGCAGGACAACGGCCACGAATCCTTGGTTGGCAAAATCCTTGGCGATGGGCCACCCGAGCCGTGTGTGTAATCTTGTGAACGACATTTAAATTATAGGCCCGACCCCGTCGGATCCCTTCGCGGGCATCAACCTCGCCCGCGCTCCGGGGCCACTGACGAGAGACGTGGGAACAATCAGCCCGCCTCGATTTCCGCGCGATAGTCCATCACGGCCTTGCGAATTTCCGTAGCAAGGTCGGCTTTGGGCTGAACAAAACGGGGACGAAACCAAGGAAACATTCCAATCAAATCGTAAGTGACAAGGATTTGGCCATCGCAGTGAGGACCGCTTCCGATTCCAATGGTGGGAGCAGGAATGGCTTTTGTGATCGCCTCTGCCACAGGGGGCGTCACCAACTCCAAAACAATCCCGAACACGCCGGCTTCGCTCAGCGCTGCCGCATCGCTGAGCAGCCGTTCGGCCTGCTCGGGCGTTTTGCCTTTGATTTTGTAGCCGCCCTCTTCGCGCACGCGTTGGGGCAACATTCCCAAATGACCCAACACAGGAATGTCGTTTTGAAGCAGGGCATGCACTTGAGGCAGAACCTCGGAGCCGCCTTCAATTTTCACGGCCAAGGCTCCGGCAGTCATGAGCGATTTTGCTGAGGCCACCGCCGTGGGAGCATCATCGTAGGCACCCTTTGGCAGGTCGGCAACAAGCAGGGTGTTTTTGGCTCCCGCCGCAACGGCACGCACATGATGCTCCATCTGATCGAGAGTGACCATGGTAGTGTCGGGGTGACCGAGTTGGACCATCCCCAATGAATCCCCAACCAAGAGGAAATCCAAACCAAGATCATCCAGAAGCCTGCCAAAAACATAGTCGTAAGCGGTCAGGGTCGAAAAGCGTCCGCCTGCGGCTTTTTTCTCGAAGAAGCGTTTTTGCAGCGGCGTCATGGGAAGATGATGGCTTGGAGGTCTTGTCTGTTCAAGCGGGAGCAGAGGGTGTGGTTGGTTTCGGTTTGACCGGGAAATTTCCGGGCGGGGCAGATTTCCGCAAGGGGGACCATCACAAAGGCACGCTCCGAGGCCCGCGGATGGGGAAGGATGAGGTCAGGGTCGGAGGATATCAATTCGCCAACATAGAGAATATCCAGATCAATGGTGCGTGGGGTGTTTTTCCCGTGCTCGGAAGGTCGACCCTGGGAAATTTCAAAATCTTGCAACCGATCCAGCAATTCGCGGGGTCTCAGGGAGGTGGAAATTTCCGCCACCGCATTCAGGAAGGCCGGGGTTCCGGGGTCACAGTCGACGGGCTCTGTTTTGTAAATGGAGGACATCAGAAACGGGCCTTCCTCGTTCAGGTTGCGCAGGAATTCTCCGGCGGCCTGCAAGCGGTCCCAACAAGGCTCAATGTTGCTTCCCATGGCGATGCCGGCACGAAGAAGACTCATCCCAAAGCCCGGAACCCCAGAACATCTTCCATGTCATAGAGGCCCGGCGCTTTGTCCTTCGCCCAGAGGGCGGCCCGGAGCGCGCCTTTGGCAAAGGTGTCGCGGCTCGACGCTTTGTGGGTGAGCTCAAGACGCTCGCCCTCGTTGGCGTAGATAACCGTATGATCACCGACCACGTCCCCGCCGCGGATGGCATGCATGCCAATTTCTGTGCGGGTGCGCTCGCCGACCATGCCCTCACGGCCATGACGGATATCCGTCTCGTAGGACAACTCGCGGACTTCAGCCAGGATCTCGGCCAGACGGCGGGCCGTGCCGCTTGGAGCATCTTTTTTTAAACGGTGATGCATCTCCACCACTTCCAAATCAAAGTCCGGCCCAAGAATTTCCGCAGCCTTGCGGGTTAACCAGAACAGAGTGTTCACCCCAATGCTGAAATTCGGGGCGAAGACAATCGGCGTGCGTTGGGATTGTTCGGAAATGATGGACCGTGCTTCTGCATCATGGCCGGTGGTGCCAATCACCAGGATTTTGCCCGCGTCCCCGCACAGGCGGGCAATTGCCGCCGTGGAGTCCGCGTGGGTAAAATCAATAACCGCCCCGGCACGGGGCAGAGCGGAAGCGAGGTCATCTCCCACATCCAAAGCCGCGACCACTTCCAGGGCCGGGTCCTTGGCCGCATTGGAAATGAGAGCCTGCCCCATTCGACCTTTGGCTCCATTGATGATTAATCGAAGAGGTGTCATAAAATCCCAACCTGCGAGATCGTGTTCCGCAGGCGCTCTTTGCTGGACTCTTCCATCTCGCATAGTGGCAGGCGGACTTCCGGGGTCATCTGACCAAGCAGCGACAACACGTATTTGGCGGGGGCCGGGTTGGGCTCAAGAAAGAGATCCTTGAAAAGTTGGTAGTATTTCCGGTGAATCGCAGCTGCCTCCTCCGGGCGGCCGGCCAGCCAGGAACGAACCATGTTGCCCACAGCGGCAGGAATCACATTGGAGGCCACGCTGATAACACCAACCGCTCCCACAGAGAGGAAAGGCAGGGTGAGCGAATCGTCACCCGACAAAATTTCAAACGCATCGGGCAGAGCAGCCCTCAACTGACTGACCCGTTCAACACTTCCGCCGGCCTCTTTGATGGCCACAACATTGGGACAATCCGCAGCCAACCGTGTGACCGTTTTCACATCAATCTCCACCCCGCAGCGTCCGGGAATGCTGTAAAGCACGATGGGGATTTGAACAGCCTCTGAGATGGCACGGAAATGACGGTAAAGACCTTCCGGGGAGGGTTTGTTGTAATAGGGAGCGACCAGTAGGGCAGCGTCCGCCCCCACGGCTTTGGCATCTGCTGTGAGCGAAATCGCCTCGGTCGTGCTGTTGGAACCGGTGCCGGCAATGACCTTGCACCGCCCCGCAGCCGCCTCAATAGCAATACGGATCACGTCGATATGTTCTTCATGCGTGAGGGTCGGAGACTCTCCCGTGGTTCCGACAGGAACGATCCCCTCGATCCCCGCCTGGATTTGCCCCTCAATTAACAATCGAAATGCGGCCTCATCGATTTCCCCCCCGCGAAAAGGGGTTACCAGAGCGGTGTGACTTCCACGAAATGACATAATTCTCACAGGCTGTCGAACTTGGGACACAGAGTCAAATTTTTCATTCGCAGTGATCTTGCAGAAAACAAAAAGTCGGCGGGCAAGGGACTGCCACGCCCTACCCTCGAAAAATCCAGCTGGCGCGAGCGCGAAGCGCCCCTTTGATGGTAGGGCTGGGCAGTCTCCTCCTTCGCCAAGGCTTCGGCGGGACAAGCCTTGCCCGCCCACTTATCTCTTAGAGCCTGTTATGCACTTTGGCGGGCATTTGTTGGGTTCAAAACGGGCTGTCGGCAAGGCGCGGGGAGCG
>JBGSPC010000269.1:0-3129 GCA_041738805.1 Terrimicrobiaceae bacterium
CGCCGGCGGAGGCTTCTTTGACGTTGGCGGTGATCACATCACCCACACCGGCGCTTTTTGTGGCTTTGCCGATGACACCGATCCTGGTCGCCATGCGGGCTCCCGTGTTATCGGCGACATCGAGTCTGGAACGAATCTGAATCATGACGTAAGGGCGGGGGCGTTGTTAATGTTTGAGGATTTCGACAAGGCGCCAGCGCTTCAATTTGGAGAGCGGCTTCGTTTCCATGATGCTGACCCGGTCGCCGACTTGCGCCTGGTTATTTTCATCATGCACGTGGAACTTGGAAATTTGTTTGACGATTTTGCCGAACTTCGGATGCGGGACGCGTGTAACGGTCTTCACCACGATGGTTTTTTGCATGGCGCTGGAGACGACTTCTCCGACACGTGTTTTGCGGAGGCTGCGGCGTTCGGTGGTCTCTGCGGCCGGTGCGGGGGCAGCTGGGGTTTCAATGGTGGACTCGCTCATGGAATATTAAGTGGTAGGGATCGCTTTGCGTTTGACGGTCAGCATGGTTTCGACCCGGGCGGCGTCGCGACGGAGGGTGCGGAGCACATGGGGCTTTTCGAGTTGGCCGGCTTGTTGCTGCACACGGAGGTTGAAGACTTCGTGGCGCAAATCTTTTTTGCGGGTCTCCAGTTCTTTGATGGTAAGTTCTTTAATTTCGTCGATTTTCATACTGGCATCCCTCAGGGAAGGAATCCGGGGATAAAAAAAGCACGGGAGCGTGCTTCCTCGATATCCCGACTTCGTGCGGGACAATGAATCTAGTTGGCCGCAAATCACTGGCAAGAGAATTTTACAAAAAAATTACGCATGACATCCCACATCAAAACGGGAGACAGTAACGGGCTCATGAAGATTGAAAGAGCTCTGATCTCCGTTTCGGACAAAACCGGCATTATTGACTTTGCAAAATCGCTTTCCGCGCGAGGGGTGGAAATCGTTTCCACAGGCGGTACGGCGCGGTCTTTGGCCGAGGCCGGGGTGCCCGTGATTGAGATTTCAGCGTTCACCGGCTCTCCGGAGATTCTGGATGGGCGTGTGAAAACCCTGCACCCCAAAGTCCATGGCGGTCTTTTGTTTCTGCGGGGGGATGGGGGCCATGAGAAGGAGGCTGCAGAGCATGGGATTAAGCCCATCGACCTTGTCGTGGTGAATCTTTATCCATTTGAGGCCACGATCGCCAAAGCGGGAGTCACCTTGGAGGAAGCTATTGAGCAAATCGATATTGGGGGGCCATCCATGATTCGGAGCGCTTCAAAAAACTACCGGAGTGTGACCGTCGTTACCGATCCGGCCGACTATGCCGAGGTGCTGGCTGACATGGAAGAGGAGGATGGCGGCACCGGCCTGGCTCTCCGGGAAAAACTGGCCATCAAAGCCTTCGCAACCACCTCATCTTACGATCGCGTGATCTCCGCCTTTCTTAATCAGAAGCAAGAAACCTCCGCGGCTTTTCGTCTCGATCTTCCGAATGAGCAAAGGTTGCGATACGGCGAAAACCCGCACCAAAACGCCGAGTTGTATGGTGACTTCGGATCCCATTTTGAAAAGCTTCAGGGCAAGGAACTTTCCTATAATAATATTCTGGATATCTCGGCCGCCACGTCTCTCATCACGGACTTTGCCAAACCCACCGTGGCCATCCTCAAGCACACGAACCCGTGCGGTGTTGGCTCGGATCAGGACTTGCGTGCGGCGTGGGACAAAGCCTTTTCGACCGACAAACAGGCGCCCTTTGGCGGAATTATTATCTGCAATCGCCCCCTCACTCTGGCGCTGGCCAAGGCGATTTCCGAAATTTTCAGCGAGGTGATCATCGCGCCCGAGTTTGAGGCGGATGCACGGCAGCTCCTTGCAAAGAAAAAAAATCTCAGGCTCATGCGCCTGATCAAATCCCCTGTGGCAGGAGGGCGTGACATTCGGTCGGTGATCGGCGGACTCCTTGTCCAGGACACGGACTCTGCAGTCATCCCGGAACTCGAACACAAAGTTGTGACCGCCCGGCCTCCCACCAAAGATGAGATTGAGGCCATGGAGTTTGGTTGGAAAATTGTTAAACATGTCAAATCCAATGCCATCGTTTACGCGGCCAAAGACCGGACTCTCGGAATTGGTGCCGGCCAAATGTCCCGGGTGGATGCCTCGCGTATCGCAGTTTGGAAAGCCGGCGAGGCCGGGTTGTCCCTCAAAGGAAGCGCTGTGTGCAGTGATGCCTTTTTCCCGTTTCCCGATGGATTGATTGCCGCCTCCGAGGCCGGGGCCACCTGCGCCATTCAACCGGGTGGCTCGGTGAGGGATGAAGAAGTGATCGCGGCCGCCGATGAACGGCGAATTGCCATGGTCTTCACCGGGATGCGCCACTTCCGTCACTGAAAACCAAAAAACAGAGAAACTATTCTCAGGTAGAAGGGTTTATTCCATCAATGAACGACTTCGATCAAAACGATCCTCTTTGGGAGCTCCTGGGCAAAGCTGTGCCCACTCCCGCGTCCCCGGCTTTTTCAAGGAATGTGATCCGGGCGATTCGCAATCAGGAGTCGGTGGTCCAAACGGAGCCCGCAGTTTTGGGATTCCTTCGTTGGCTTCTTCCTGCGGGAGCCGTCGCCGCCCTCGCGCTGGTTTTGAGTGTGGCGCTCCAGCCCCAAGGGGAAACTGGCACCAGTCAATTTGCAACCACCGAGGTTTATGAGACCCTCACTTTTAGCGAGGTTGCAGGGTTGGAAGACCTCGTGGCTTCCAGTGCCGGGTGGTCATGGGACGATGTGGCTCCCTGATTTTTAGAAATTCCCTCTCCACGAGCCGCTTTCCTGTTTGACCATGACAGGATTCGTGTTCATGATGAAATGTTCCTTTATCAGGTGAGGTGGCTGAGTGGTCGAAAGCAGCGCTTTGCTAAAGCGCCGAGCTCCTAAAGGGCTCCGGGGGTTCGAATCCCCCCCTCACCGGAATATTCGACGAAGTCGAATCAAAGAGAAAATCCGGCTCTCCACCAAACAATGGGGATGAGGGCATTGTATATGTTGTTGGTTAGCCGCACTGAGCGATGACGCGCAAGCGGTAATTGTTAAAGTTTCTAAAGCCGTAAGCCCGGCGTTGAATGAGCTTCATCTTGCGATGGA
>JBGSPC010000006.1:0-7364 GCA_041738805.1 Terrimicrobiaceae bacterium
TTGATGAAGCTCCACTTCACGCCGCAGGGGAATCCCGCTCCTCCGCGTCCACGAAGATTGGCAGCTTTGACCGCATCGACAATTTCTGAGGGCTTCATGCCCAACGCTTTTTTCAGGGACTCATATCCTCCGTGAGCCAGATACGTCTCCAGGCTGGGGTCATATCCCGGTTTGCTGATGTTTTCGAAAATGATGCGCCGCTCGCGGGGGTGGGGAGCGGGAATGGAAGGCGATTTGGCAGTCATGATTTGTATTGATCCACGATGGATGGAATGGCGGCTGGAGTGATGCGCTCGTGCAGATCATCGTTGATGAGGGCCACAGGTGCACTGCCACAACTGGCGAGGCACTCCACAAACTCCACGCTGAAATTTCCATCCGCAGTGGTTGGGGGTGCTGTCCCGAATCCATGATGTTCACAGTGGGGGTCGAGGCCCACAGCCTGACAAAATTTCTCTTTGACCTCATATCCGCCAGCCAATGCACAGGCCAGGGTGCGGCAGACCCGGATCACCGTTTTCCCCGCGGCCTGTTGGCGGAACCAGGGATAAAACGTGACAAGTTCCAAAATATTAACCGGGGTCAGTTCCAGTTTGGCAGCAATCCATTCGACCCCGGAATCATCCACATGACCAAACTCGTTCTGCCAGAGGTGCAGGAGCGGCAGGGAAGCACTGCGTTTGGAGACGGGGTAGTGCGAAATCAATTCCTCGACCTCCGCAACAAATTCAGGCGTCAGGTGCTCGGCCTGCTTCACGTGTTTTGCGGAACTTGGTTGGGTCACAGTGGCTGTCATCTCCTTGTTTGTCCTGTTTTCTTACGAGTGCATCAAGCAAAACGATTCTGGAAATTAAAAGAACCCGGGAGAAATCAGTTTGACCTTCCCAAAACCTTGCTACGTTAGGAGATGATCTGTTCCTACGATTGGACCGCCGGACTCAAAGCCATTTACGACAAATCTGTTGCCCTTTATCTCAGCGGTGATCACGATTTTAACTCCCATTTTTCTCCGGAAGAAACGGAAGCGCTTGCGGAGCTCGGTCTGCGCCCCATCAATGTCTTCGACTACGCTGAGGATTTTGCCAAATACCAGGAGCCCAGCTGGGAGACCTTTCTGCTCGTGGCGGCTGCCCGTCGCGACTACTTCCTGCATGAGCAACAAGGGGCAACAAATCCTGAAGAGATCAGTGCTGACGAGCTCCCTCCAAAAACCGAAAAGCTCGAAGGCATCGAGTGGCTGCCCCGTATTATCCGCAAAGCCCAGTGTTTTTTGGAAGGCGGGCTGTGTCATGACATCATGTATGGTTGCGGCGGCGACCGCAGGTTCCTCAAAGAACATGGGATCCATGCCGCTGACCTCCTTCGCATTGTTTGGGCATCGCGGGGTGACGAGCAGAGGGTGCTTCGCTACCTGCGCGAGAGCAATCTCAAGGAATAGATCAGACCGCTGACAAAATCCGATCTGCCGCGCAGGCGGCACCGAATCCATTGTCGATATTCACGACCGAGACGCCGCTGCCGCAGCTGGTGAGCATGCCCAACACGGCGGCAATCCCTCCAAATCCCGCTCCATAGCCGATGCTGGTGGGCACGGCGATGACCGGGGCGGAAATCAAGCCGGCGACCACACTGGGAAGGGCTCCCTCCATGCCAGCCACCACGATCACCAGAGAAAAGCTCCGGATTTCGTCCACCCGGCTCAGAAGGCGATGCAGGCCGGCGACTCCGATGTCGGAAATCAACACCGCCTGACGGCCAAAAAATTCCAGAGTCACAAGGGCCTCCTCCGCGACAGGCAGATCCGAAGTTCCTGCGCAAAGGATCCCCACCCGGCGGCTGCTGCTATCCCTGGCGTTGACACCCACCGTCAGGCAGCGGGCTCTTTCAAAAAATATGGCTTCCGGCAGCCGCTCGTGCACCTCGGCAAAATGGGACGGGGTGATACGGGTGGCCAGGACGGGTTGGCCAGCCTCCCGAAGCGCGGAAGCTATGCCCGCAACCTCCCCGGGAGTTTTTCCACTCCCGAAAATCACCTCTGACCGTCCGCAGCGTTCCTTGCGCTGGAGGTCCACCCTTGCATAACCAAGGTCTCTTTCCCCGGTATTCTCAGCCGACATTTTCTGTGAAGTAACGGCGCATGGGAATCATTCCACTTTCCACAAAACCATGACGCAAATAAAACCGCTTCACTGGCTCATTCGGCAGGTCCGTGAGCAGGGTGATTCTCATAAAATTTTTGCTCTTGGCAAATTCCACCGCATGATCGAGAAGCCGCGAGCCATAGCCTTGGCCCCGGTGATCCCGATGAACCACCAGATCCTCGAGAAGCAGGACAAATCCCCCTTCAGCTGTGCTGATGGTGATGAGCAGGTTGATCATCCCGATGATCCGTTGTGGTCCTCGCAACACAAAAATGCGGCCCCTGGAAGGCTGCTCCAAAATCAGTCTCAACCCCCGCAGCTGTTTGTCGCGATTCGGGGTGAAGTCTGCCTCCTCAGAAAACAGGTCGAACAACAAATCCGCCAATTCCGGCAGATCATCCAAGGTTGCGCTTTCGATTCGGAGTTTGTCGATCACGGACGCTAATGAATCAGGTTATGGAACAAAACGCAACGATCGGAAGGCGGGGTGCCTTCCGATCGAAAAACGTTTGAAGGAATCTGCCCGATCAACCCTTTTGGGAATCAAGAACCGCGTTGAGCACATTGGTCGGCACCTGTTCGAAATGGGACGGTTCCATCGAGTAGGAGGACCGTCCTTTGGACAGCGAGCGGATCGCCGTCGCATACCCGAACATTTCTGCGAGAGGCACCTCCGCGGTGATGGTGCAAAGGTTGAGCTTTGTTTCCATGCCGCTGATGCGGGCGCGCCGACGGTTCAAGTCACCCATGATGTCCCCTTGGAACTCATCGGGAGTGATGTTTTCCACTTTCATCACCGGCTCCAAAAGAATCGGCTTGGCGCGTTTTAGGGCATCCTTCAGGGAGAAGATTGCCGCCATTTTGAAGGCCAACTCGTTGGAATCGACGTCGTGGTAGCTTCCATCCACGATGTCGATGTTCAGGTCAATGACAGGATAACCTCCCACAACTCCATTCAGGGTTGCTTCATTGAGGCCCTTGATGACAGCCGGGATGAAGTCCTTCGGAATGGTTCCACCGACCACTTTGTTATCGATGGTGATTCCTTTGCCGCGTTCGTTCGGTTGGATTTTGATAATGACGTGACCGTATTGACCACGACCGCCGGATTGTTTGACCAGCTTTCCTTCTCCGTCAGCCGGCGAAAGCACGGTTTCTTTGTAAGCAATTTGCGGTTTGCCAGAGTTGGCTTCGACCTTGAACTCGCGCAGCATGCGGTCGCGAATAATTTCCAAGTGCAATTCGCCCATGCCGGCAATGATCGTCTGACCCGTCTCTTCGTTGGTGAAGACCTTGAAGGTGGGGTCTTCCTCGGACAGGCGCTGGAGAGCGATACCCATCTTTTCCTGGTCAGCCTTGGTTTTGGGTTCCACGGCCATCGAAATGACGGGATCAGGGAAGGATGGGGGTTCCAGCAGGATCTCGTGATCTTCATCGCAGAGAGTATCTCCCGTGGTGATATTCTTGATACCCACGATGGCGGCAATATCTCCCGAGTAACAGGTGTCGATATCTTCCCGCTTGTCCGCCTGAATTTGAATCAACCGGCTGATGCGCTCGCGTTTGCGGGTGCGGGGATTGTAGACCGTGTCGCCCTTGGTGAGTTTTCCACTGTAAACCCGGAAGAAAACCAGTTTTCCAACAAATGGATCGCTCCACAATTTGAAGGCGAGAGAGCAGAAGTTGCCATTGTCATCGGAAGACACTTCAATCGGGGATCCATCATCCGGGTTCTGGCCCTTGGCGGGAAGAATGTCGAGAGGGCCGGGGAGGTAATCCACCACAGCGTCCACGAGGAACTGCACGCCTTTGTTTTTGAAAGCGGAACCACCAGCCACCGGCACAAATTTGTTGGCGATGGTTTGACGGCGGATAGCGGCTTTGAGTTGCTCTTTCGAGATGGGTTTTTCCTCCAGGAAAAGCATGCCGATTTCTTCATCCAAATCGCACATTTGCTCGATCAGGTCCTGATAGGCTTTCTCGGCGCTCGGCTTAAGTTCATCAGGAATTTCGACCACGGTGTAAACCGAGCCCATGGCATTGTCATCGGAATACAGGACGGCTTTCTGGTTGAGCACGTCGAGTTGGCCTTTGAGGTGGTCTTCGGCACCCCAGGGGATCAGGACTGGCCAGGCATTGGCACCAAGTTTGGCGCGCATGCTGTCAACGGCCGAATTAAAATCAGCCCCTGTGCGGTCCATTTTGTTCACAAACGCAATGCGGGGAACCCCGTACTTGGTGGCCTGACGCCACACGGTCTCGGATTGCGGCTGCACACCGGCCACCCCGCAGAACACCGCAATGGCACCATCCAACACACGCAGCGAACGCTCGACCTCAGCCGTGAAATCCACGTGGCCGGGGGTGTCGATAATGTTAACCCGCATTTGCTGCCCCTCATAGGCTTTGTAGATCCCTACCTCGGGCTTTTGAATCCAAGCGCAGGTTGTTGCGGCAGAGGTGATCGTGATCCCGCGCTCGCGCTCTTGTTCCATCCAGTCGGTCACGGTTGTGCCATCATGCACCTCGCCGATCT
The DNA here is from genome assembly GCA_041738805.1 of Terrimicrobiaceae bacterium. Taxonomy (GTDB): domain Bacteria; phylum Verrucomicrobiota; class Verrucomicrobiia; order Chthoniobacterales; family Terrimicrobiaceae; genus JAJTZA01. Next base: position 4,678 of record JBGSPC010000006.1, read on the forward strand.
TGTGGATCATTCCTGTGTAAAAAAGGATACGCTCGGTGAGCGTGGTCTTGCCGGCATCGATGTGGGCCGCGATGCCGATATTGCGTGTGCGCTCCAATGGGAAGGCGCGATTTGGAGAGTTGGGATTCTGAGACATAAATTTCTAATGGATCCGGGCTGGCCGGAATTGGATTCTTTGGTTTTGGTCCGGAACAAATGGCCAAGGAGCATAGCAAGGGGGAGCCGCCCCCGACCATCATGACACGGATAGAAAAACCTAGTGTCCGCACGGTCCCACGCAAGAGAATTTTCATGGAATCTTTCTAGAGAGAAGTCGGCGGGTTCGGCGAACCGCGCCCTCCCGTTGGGAAGGGTGCCTGCGCCGTGGGGGGAGCGTTTCGCAATGGATGGGAGGGGAGCCTCGCTGAGGTGTCCGTCGCGGGATGGGGAAAGTCGGCGGTTTTGGCAAAACGCGCCCTACCGATTGGAGAAGGCTTGCGCCAAACGCGAAGCGTTTCAAAAATGGATGGGAGGGGAGTCTCGCTGAGGTGTCCGTCGCGGGATGGGAGAAGTCGGCGGGTTGGAGAGCCCGGTCTCGGCGTCTTCGCGGCCTGCGCTGCATGGCGAACCGCGCCCTACCGGAGGTTTTGGCTACCAATCTTTGGGGGCTTGGGTATCAATCGAGCTTGTGATTGGGATCATTGCCATAGTTGTCGCCACTGGCAAAACCTTCCCAAAATCGCCCGCAGTTTTGCTCTTGGTAATCCTCACATTTTTCATGGTGGTTCCTCATCTGATGGCGCAAACAAACCAGGAAACACATTCCGAGGGGAAAGGTTGGCAGGGTTGGTGGAATGGAAACAGCATTTTGCCCGACATCACCGGAACCAACGTTCGCCAGGAATTGGCGGATGCGGGGGTGAGTTTTGGCGGGGCCTACACCGCTTACTTTCTTGGCAACGCGTCTGGTGGCAGATCCCGGGGATTCGCCTACAATCACATGCTCTTCTTTCAACTCACCGGGGACCTGGAAAAACTCGTGAATTGGCAGGGAGCGACGTTGGTCTGGTCATGGGCGGACAATGCGGGAAGCAATCTCTCAAACACCATCGGCAATAACTTCCAAGCCTCCACAGGATATGGCCCCAACTCTTTTATTTTTAATGAGCTTTACCTCATGCAAACCGTTCTCGATGGCAGGCTTGCCTTCAAGGTCGGGCAACTGTCGGCTTTGAATGACTTTGCTGCGTCACCACTTTATAACGCCTACATCAACCTCGCCTTCAGCGGCAACCCGATCGGCATCCCCCTGAATGTGCCCCTAACGGCTCTTCCATCAGCCTCCTGGGGCGCACATGTGAGATACACCGCCCCGGAATGGTATGCCCAAGCGGGAGTCTATCAGACTTCAAACCGAATCGGCGTGCCGGCCTACCACGGGCTGGATTACAGCATCCGCAGCGGTGACGGAATCATGGTCATCGTCGAGACTGGTTGGACTCCATCGTTTTGCAAATCAACCGCTTCTGAGCCCCAAAAAACGGTGACCACTGCTGATCCGTCTGGCTATCCCGGGAATTACAAAGTGGGCCTCTATTTTTCCAATGGGAGCTATGCCCCGTTCTCAGACGGTTCTAACCTGGCCAATGTGTATGGATTCTACCTTCTTGCCGATCAAATGGTTTACCAGGAATCCGCTAACCCGGACCAAGGAATGTTTCTCTGGTCGGCATTCACCGTCGCCCCGCAGCAACTGATCGCCCAACTACCATTTTTTGTCTCGGGAGGAGTGCAATACGTGGGCCTGATCCCTGAACGAGACAAAGACCGGGCCATTTTTGGGGTGGCCTATGGACGCTACAGTCAGGATCTGGCTTCCCGGCAGGCTTCCCTGAAACAGCCGCAGGAGACCTACGAACTGGTGCTTGAGTGGTCCTACCAGATCCAAGTGAACTCCTGGCTCACGGTTCAGCCCGACCTGCAATACATTGTCAATCCCGGCGCAGCCGGCACGCTTCAAAACGCCTGGGTGCTCGGGGCCGTTGTCAATGTGAGCTTTTAAAGAGAACAACTATGCGCCGAGCACCCTCAGAAATCAAAAATCAGCACTCAGCAATCGTAAATTTGACATCAACAGCCAATGATTCGCCATGTGTTAAAGCGCCTGAGCGAGCGCATCTCAAGCGACCCGCCGGTGCGTGACCCTGTTAACAGACAGCCAACCTCAATCTTCTTGAAAAGGTGCCTCTGTCCGGCTAAACGAAACTCATTGAGCAGCCATGAACGAACTCTACAACCTGAGGCGAGATTTGTAGGTGTTATGTCGCCTGAGACTCATCTCCAACAAATGTCGCGGACGACTCTATAATACTGTTAGCTGAACAAACGAACCCGCTATGGAACCTCGCCTTATAGTTTCTGCCATTATCAGGCTCGCCAGTATTCAATATGCTTTTTGGGCGTTGATTCACTGTATTAGTCTTCCTGCACACATCTCCATGGTGAGTGAATCAATGTCCGATACTATCAAAGCCGCTGGGCGAAGTGGTCTTTTATCAGATGCCATGAATATTGGTTCCAACCTCATCATTGCTTTCCTCCTATGGCGCTTTGCGACTCACATCGCATCCTTCGTCTTGAAGTCCCTCGTGAAAACAAACGAAAGCTAACGATGGCGTGCAGCGAACCCCTACCCGTCGTCACGCCAG
>JBGSPC010000050.1:0-140784 GCA_041738805.1 Terrimicrobiaceae bacterium
ATGGGCCACTTCTTCAAACACAAACAGCGCACCGCCAACCGGAGCATTAAACGCCACAGCCAGCCCTGCTCCCCCCAAAGCTGCCTGCAAATCCCTCATGGCAGCTTTTGCGCAATGAAACCGCCGGGCCAATTCCGAGCCAATCGTTGCTCCCATCTGAATCGTTGGCCCCTCACGTCCCAAGGCCAAACCCACCCCCAAAGCCAGCAGACCACCAAAAAATTTGATGGGCACGACGAGGATCGAAGCCGGCTCGGCCTCCCCCCGCATGACGGCTTCCACATGTTGAACCCCCGAGCCGGAAGCCAGTGGCTGCGGACGAACCAGCCACCGGGCCAATCCCGCCCCAAGGGCCCCCATCCCCACCGGAATAACCCATCCCATCCATGACCAGGCCTGAGCCCCTGTCACGATCGCCAGATAATGCACCGCAAGCCAATCCAGCCCCGCACGAAACGAAGCCCCAATCACACCAATCAGCACACCTCCCGGAATGGCAACCAAACACGCCAGCCCAAGCCCGGAAACTTCCTGCTCTAACCCGGAGCCCTCCTCAGCCCTCTCACTTTCTCGTGCATTCACCACGTCGCCACGATGAACGGCCGGGACACCTTTGCCAAGCCGCGACACGGGAGAGGTCCGGCAAGAACGTTGGGCCGCAGTCTAGAAAGATATCCCCCTCGAGACATTCGTGGTGCCTTCGAAATAGTCATTGCCCGTCAGCGCTTTCGCCCGCCGCTATGTGTTCAATGGTCTGATCCAGTGGCGTCCATGCTGATGCAATGCCTGCCTGCGGAGAGGACTTTGAGGTCATGGTCCCACCCTTTGGGTGGAGAGAGTGTGGCCGTGGACCCGTCCGGCACAACGAGCTCGAGCACGAGGTGGCCCTCTGTGAGTTCCCATCGGATCGAGATTTCTCCGAGTTGCGTTTGCAGGCGGGCTTCAGCCCATGTGAGTGTGCCGCCGGGGCGGGGTTTGAAGAGAATGTGGCGGTAGCCAGGGTGGGCCGGATCGAATTGCAGGCCGGCGACGGTGCTGACCATCCAATCCCCGACGGCCCCGTAGGCGTAGTGGTTGAAGGAGTTCATTCCAACGTCCTGAAACCCATTTTCCGGCGTCCATCCATCCCATCGTTCCCAGATGGTGGTTGCTCCATTTTTCACCGGGAACAACCAAGAGGGAAACGTTTCCTGCTCGAGGAGCTTGTAAGCGGTGTCCAGGTGACCGGTCGCTTCCAGGACGTGCTGGATATACGGCGTGCCAACGAAGCCGGTGCCAATATGGTGCCCGTTGCGAACGATCAGGCGCACAAGCTCGTTCGCCGCATTCGCCCGAAGTGCTTCCGGAATGAGGTCAAAATGCAGGGCCAGCACGTAGGCGGTCTGGGTGCCGCCGATCACGTGGCCCTCCGGGGTGATGAAGCGTGCACCAAATGCAGACACGATCTCGCCGTGCAGGCCGCGATATTGTGCGGCGTCGTCGCTGCGGCCAAGAAGGGAGGCGGCTTTTGCGACGATGTCCACGCCGTTGGCATAAAAGGCCGTGCCGATCAGGTCCTTCGGCGTGCCGCCTTCCGTCCGTCCGCTGCCATCAAGGGCCAGCCAATCGCCGAACCCGCCCCAGCCATCTTTGTCAGGATGGGCACGAATGTGGTCTATGACCTTGTGTTTGGCGAGATAGTTCAGGTAGCGCACCATGCTGTCGTAGTGCTCGCGCAAAATTTCTGTGTCCCCATAGCATAAGTAAATTGTCCACGGACAAATGAATACGGCGTCGGCCCACGCCGGCCCACCATCGCCCGGTAGCCCGAAAGAATGCGTGTTGGGAATAATAGGCGGCACGGCACCATCCGCCCCCTGCGCATCGCGCAGGTCCTGAAGCCACTTGTGGAAGAACCCCCGCACATCCATAAAAAACGCGGCGGTGCGGACAAAGGCCTGGGCGTCGCCGGTCCAGCCAAGGCGTTCATCGCGCTGCGGGCAGTCGGTGGGGACTTCGAGGAAATTGCTCTTTTGTCCCCAAAGGATATTTTGCGCAAGTTGATTGAGCAGTGGATGCGAACAGGAAAAATGCCCGGTGCGCGGTGTGTCGGAGTGGATAACGACGCCTTCAACCGATTCGATGACAAGAGCGTCCCCGGCCCCTTGCCATGTGACCTCACAATAACGAAAACCATGGAATGTGAAGCGGGGTTCCCATTCTTCGATTCCTTCGCCCTTCAGCGTGTAATGATCGGTGGCGCGCGCGGTGCGAAGGTTTTCCGTGTAGAGCGAACCGTCGGGCTTGAGGATTTCAGCATGGCGAATGCGCAAATGCAATCCGCGTGGACCACTCACACGGATGCGGACCCGCCCGGTAAAATTCTGACTAAAATCGAAGAGCCGCAAGCTGCGTGCCCACGCCTCCTGGGGCCGTGGGGAAACCAGTTTCCCGGGTAGAATTTCCTGGCGGCAAACCCGCGGACCCGGCGAACGTTCGATGGTTATGACAGGCGCAGGCATCATGACCACGGGTAACCATTCCTCATCCTTGTAGCCGGGCGAGGTCCACGCGCCGAGTTCGCGCCGGGCGTCGTAGGATTCACCCATGAGCAGGTCGTTCTCAAGGATTGGGCCAAGAGAACGGGACCAACGGGAGTCCGTGGTGAGCAGGACGGCCCCCGTGTGATCTTCCAGGCCGGCGAGAAACGACGGTCGCTCGCCATAGTGCTGACGGTCCCTCTCTGCGATATGACCGGAATACCAACCGTCGCCAAGAATCACGCCGATCACATTTTCGCCAGTCTTGAGAAGATCGGCCACATCGTAGGTGTGGTAATAAACGCGCATCCGGTAATCTGTCCAGCCAGGGGCGAACACATCGCTGCCCACGCGATGGCCATTGATCTCACACTCGAAAAGACCGAGTGCCGTGATGTGGAGAAATGTGCGGGTGGAAATCTTGTTCAGGGAAAATTTGCGACGATAATAGACCGCTGGCGGAACGCTGCGCGGGCCACCAAGAATGGGCGCGCTGATCCACGCGGCGGTGTCGGGGTGTTTCCAATGCGGAGCGGTCAGGGTGGAGTCAGACATGGATGCTTGGGTGGGAAAGTCTGAGTGGCGTGCTTGCTCTTTCGAGGCTCTTGAAATTGGCAGATGTTATATAAAACTTATACTGAACTGCAAAACCGGTTCAAGCTCCCGACGCCACCCGTCGCAACCGGTTTGGCGGCGGTGGTGAGATGGGCAAGAGGCTTGCTCTCAAGTGCCGGCGGCGGGACTCGAACCCGCACACTCCTTTCGGAATAACGGATTTTAAGTCCGCCATGATACCTAGTAAAAAGTGAATTTGGACAAAAATTGGTAATTTTGCCTTGCAGGGATGGGAGAATATTTTAACGTGATGGCATGCCGCGTCGAAGAAAACTCCCCCCCGGTGCCGGCATTTCCAAAGAAATCAGCGGAACCGGAAAAACCTTCTTTCGGGCAAGACTCTCCAAGGTGTTTCTGGGTGAGGGTTCGAAAAAGAAAGCTTTCCCGACCGAGGGGGAGGCTTTCGCATGGGTTTTTGACGAGCAGGCTAAACTTGCCGAAGCAAAGAAATCGGAGGCGGTGGGGGATGCGTGGGAACTTTCCTTGGACGCACTCTCGGAGGTCAAGGTTGCTCTTGCGAAACTCAACGGTCGGGCCAGCCTTTTAGACGCGGCAGAGGCCTGGCTCAAGTTCTACGGAAGCACCGAAGAAACAAAAACCGTCCAAGAGGCGATTGAGGTCCTCCGTTTGGAAATGGACGCCGAGAGACTGGGAACCCGGCACAGGAGGGAGGTCAAAGCAAAGCTTCTGCTCTACTGGGGTAGCTGGATTCAGAGAGTGGAGAAAGTGGTTGATGGAAAGAAGGTGATCGAAGAGCTCGAAATGAAGGGGTACCTCTCAAAAAATGTGAACGAACTCACCCGGACGGATGTGGATGCGATGCTTGCGAAACCTGCCGGGAAGAATGCTGAGAAAGGTCCCCCAAGCTTGTCCCTGCGCGAGAAAAGAAAACGGTATTCCCGCATCCTCATCAATTTTTGCATCGACCGCCGTTGGATTCACCAGGACAGGAACCCCCTTGGAATCGTCCGCCGGAAAAAGAAACACGCCACCGATCGGGAGGCGGCAGAGATTTATATCTTCTCCCCTCTGGAGGTTGCCCAACTCCTTTGGAGTGCCCAACAGAACGTCCCGGAGGCCTTAGGTGGCCTCGTGCTGAAGTTGTTCAGTGGCATGAGAAACCCGGAAATGGAAAGCGTCCGGTGGAGAGTGATCCAAGACGGATCGATTTTTTTGAAAGCCGCCTTCACTAAAAATCTTCGCACCCGGCCCGTGACCACCGAGCCAGTTTTAGTGGCATGGCTCGATATACTTTCAAAAGACAAAGACCCCCGCGATTTGGTGTTCACCTACCTTCCGAAAAGAAAGGATCGTGAGGCCGCCTGGCAGATCGCTTTGCGTAAGATCGCGGACGGGGCCGGTTGGGAGCAATGGCCTCAAAACGGAATGCGACATTGCTTCTGCTCTTACCACGTTGCCCTGTACAAAGACACGGCAAGGACCGCAGAGGAAGCCGGAAACAGCGAGGCCGTCATCAAAGCAAAGTACCTGAATGCTGTTCGACAGTCCGACTGCAAACAGTTTTGGAGGCTCTACCCCGCAGTTGTCGAGGCTCTTGTCCAGATGCCTGCTGAAAAAGTGTATGAACCGGAACAAGAAGATGAACCAGAACCAGACCCGAAGGAGGACTGAATAAATCGATCCCAAGCCATAGGGTGCATGCCAGCGATTTGTTTGCCCGTTGGGTTCCATAAACTGCATAAAGTTCTTCGCTGCGGGCAATACTGAAATGACCTCGCATTGCAAAGCCATAAATCAATTCGGATCGAGATCTTCTATTGGAAGCAGTTTGAAGCCATCCCCACATCCCTTTTGCGCATCCAACAGTTTAATGTTTCTGGTGACAATTTCATTTTTAAGAAACGCTCCCTCTCATCCCAAAACTGCAGAAGAAGTGCTTCTTCTAGAGCCATTGCCCACCCGAATGCAGCTCTTTCTTCTATCGAGCTTTTATAAGCCTGTCCGATTTTCTAAGCAAACAAGTTGCGGAAAATTGAAACATCAAGAAAAAAACTTGATTTTTTCATGACCGAGAACAACAATTCATTAAGCATGTATTTGCAATCACTCAATCCATCTCACCAATTCCGGAGCACACTCCGGGATAGCTGGTGTCCATTGCAGAGAGACGTTCGCAGCGTTCTCTGCATGTGGAATTCGCTTGCGACGCTGACTGCGTCACTTGGTGCTGCTCTTTTGGGCAGCGGTGGAAGTCTTACAGCTCTGGCTGCGCGCTTGGAGGGTCCTCCGGGATCACCGCCATGCCACCAGAGGCAGATACCTACGTAAAAACTGGAGGCAGTGCCTCCCCATCGTTTTTAGAAACTACCCTCTCTATATTCACGAGGGAAGCTGTTGATTTGCTCTGTTTGCTGACTGCGGCTTGTTCCGGGTGCCCAAAATTTGAGGGAGGCCGCAATGCACGCAGTCCAATCGCGGAGTCAACTTGTGGATCGCCTGGGAAAAGCATTACACAAGCTCATCCTGCTAGCCCCCCCGATGTAATCAAAAACACGAAACTCTCCCGTGGCAAATTCCGCCACGACATAGCTGTGAAGTCGCCAGCGTATATCAATTTTCGTCACTCCACCGGAGTCAAATCGACCGGTTTGAAAGGCTATGTCGAGTCCCGTCGAATTGAACGCCAAAGTAAATCTCAACAGAAATAAAGTTATGTCTATCAATGCAACAATCCATTTACCACCCAATGTTAAAATTCAGGATATCGCGGATGTGATTGCCGTTTCAACTGGGCTGAGCTTTTCGCAAATCCCAAATTTGCCCGGCATATCAGTATCACAAGATAAGTCCTCGCAGGATGCAAAAATACGAATCGTGTGGAATCAGGTCGAGGGTTTGCACGTGTATGTATTGCCGGTTATTTTTTATGATTCGAGCTGCTCTGAATATCGGTGCAACTTGAGCCCGCCTTCCACGGCATTCTGGCTAGCTCTCGGAAAGCGGCTGATTCACCTGTTTGGGGGCAGGATGAAATTCCGCAATGATCAGCCTTGCGGCCACCTTGTTCGCCCAAGACCTGAGGAACGAGGCGATCATTCCACCTCAAAGAGACTAGGCGAGATGAGCGTGCTCAGTGAGTCAGAGCTAAATGAACTGCGTCATTACTCCGCTTATCCATCTGAATCTATGAAACCACAACAAACGGCGAAACAACATCGCCACAACCTACGAACACCATGAACCAACTGAACACACCAAACCCAGAATTCTCCCGCAAAGACAAAAGTGAGGAGACAATCCAGACAAAAAGCCAGCTCTTGAATCCCGCGTGGAGCGAGGAAGTGGTCGCGAATTTTGGTATCGCCGGCTCGATCTCCAAGGAAATAGCCGGGCACCTGGCTACGGCCATTGCAAAAGATATCCAAAGAAGCTGGAACCGACCCCGCATCGCCAAACTCATCCGCAAAGCCACCATCAAAACCATCAGATAAAAACATATGAAAGAACCGTCCTCACCGCGGTCCTACCGCCTCTCATCGGAAGCCTTGAAGGCTCTCAAGATTCTACAAACGAAATATCCAGAGAAAAATTTAACGCAGATAGTATCCTTGGCGATCACGCAAATGGCTACATCGTCTGCTACGAACCCTGTGGTATTCCGAGTGTTGGATGTCAGAGAACTTTTATCGCTGCAGGCTGAAGCAGCGATGATCGAGCGCCAGCACCGCACCATGAAGCGCGATATCCTGCGCATCCGCCCCAGTGACAAAGCGAGTGCTGATAAAATCGCCGCCGTGGCGGAAAAGGCCGACGCGGAGTGCAGGCACCTCGAAGCACTACGCAATAAGCTTTCACGTGAGGCCCGCCTCGCCCAGAAGCTTACTCCAGAAGCTGCAATGATTTTGGAAGCAATCCGAAAATCAACCCAAGGGAGCTTGGCGGAAGCTGATGATGAAATGAAACCAGTCTTCGAGCTAGAGCTCTCTATTCTAAACAGCCTCTACCCACAATGAACAAACTCGTGCGACGCTCAGGCGTTAAAGCTGCCAGTCGTGCCTGTCTTATCAAGCTGGTCGAATACATCTCCGATCCAAAGCACAAAGACCACATCGGCAAAATTCTCGGTATTGCCCGAAACCGAAACTGTGACTCCCAAAGCGCCGATGACTTCATCCGTACCGTCATCCGTGCCGAACATGACTATCGCGACTGGCGACGGGGAAAGCAAGGCAAGCGAGGAACTAGGATTTTTGAAGAAATAATCTTCAGCACCCCTGAAGGCACTTGGACTAATGAACACGAACGACAGAAGATTGCCGATCTCATCATCGAGAGGTTTTGTGCCCAGGCTGCTGCTCGTGAAAATTCGCATTGTAACCCTGAGACCGGTCGCGATGATATCCACATCATCTTCGCTGCCAAAACTCGAGACTATCCGCCGCAGCTCACCCTCTGGTCCCGGTTCGGTTCAGGAGGAGACAACCTCAACGCAGAATTCGACCGACTGGACGTTGAGATTATCGAGATGCTCAACCAGAATCCCGAACGCGCAAAGCGGAAGCTCAAGTCCGCCACTCGGGTACGGAAGGACGAGGCTCAAAAGCTCATCGGAGCAAAGCCCACGCTGGCAGCAGAGATTGCCGCGAAGACACTGTCTCCAATCGACATGGACAATCTTCGGGCCGTCATCGAAGGCCTCGGACACAAAGTCACGAGGCTTACAAGCCGGGCTGTCTCTGTCGTCTTCAACGGTCGTGCAAAGCCGCGCCGCTTCAATATCGAAGACCTGCTGCTCGGCATTTCCGTGGAGCAGGAGCTCCTTGGAAATAGTTCATCCGGGTCATCCGGGACCGGAGCAACCCGTTCCCGAGATGTAAACAACGGGAAACATTTCCCGTCAGCCGCTACAAATGCGGCAAAAATGGGCGGAGTTAACCCGCCTTTGTGAACAAGACGGGGATATCAACTACAATCCTGCGACACTACAAAGTTGCGACAGAATTGATTACGATGAATATCCCCACTTGCAAATGGAGGCTGTGCCCCCCCTTGACCCCCCTAAACGAATCCAGAAACTAAACGAAAATCGTTGTTTCGGATTCGAATTGCCACCCTTTTCGTTCGATTACGAGACCTAGAAACTGGCGGAAGACTACCGGTCACCCGATTGGGAAACGCGATAAAAATGCTTGATCCGCGAGATTTCGTGGCTTTGAAATTGCTCTCTTAGTACTGAAAAACCATAGGATTTCTCGTTGACCTGCCTACCCGTTTTTCTCGAAACGGGCCTTGAGAGTCGTCCGGTTCGGGCAGAGTTGCTGGAGGAGAGAGCGAAAACGGGGGCCGTGGTCTGGATACTTGAGATGGCAGATTTCGTGCGTGATCACGTAATCCACGCATGCAGAAGGGGCGCGGATCAGCTCAGGATTCAGAGCGATTGTTCCATCCTTCCAGATGCTCCCCCATCGTTTCGGCATCGTGCGCAGGCGCATTCGCGGCGCAGGAAGTTTCCGGTTTTTGCACCACTCCTCCCACGAGCGGACTCTCTTTTCGAACTGCTCCCTAGCTCGTTCGCGATACCAATCCTGCAACGCCGCCTTCACGTAACCCTCATCGGTCTCCGGGCCGGCGAAATGAAAACAGCCTCCATTAAGGGTAAGGCGAAGCATCGGGCTTCGTGAGATTTTCAACCGATACTGCCTTCCCAGATACAGATGTGTGGCCCTGCTCACATAACGCCGACGAACCCGGGCGGCAGAGCTTCGACATTGGCGCAGGGGACTCTGCCAGCTCGGAATTCCTGGCGCGTCACTTCGTAACCCAGCCCCTGAAACGCTCCCCGTAAGTATTTCTCCGCCCGCTCCAAGCCCTCGGGACAATTGCCCGTATTGCGTTCGGTTTCGCAGAGAACTCTAACGTGGCTTTCAAGCAGGGATTTGAGGCTGGTTTCTATCATTGCGCTGAGCTTGCCGTATGCCGCAGGACAACGACAGTCCCTGCGCAAAAAATTCAGACGCAACCCTTGGGTCGGAGACCAATGGCATTCACAAATGGGAGGCAGAAACGCCATTCCCGTGATGCCTACGTCAAAGATCGATGTGAAAATTCGGACACTGTGTGGCGACAATCCCGCCTCGTTCTGCTATCATCACGGAATAGAAAAATGGAGTTTTCCTTCGACATTACTGATTTCCGCACGATTCCAAGCGTGGAGCGTCTTGACGGGCTTCAGGGAAACGCTCTGGTGCGGGAGTTGCGCACTTTCCTCGCGGAAAACATCCACTACGGATTCTGCCGCAATCTCTTGGGCCTCCGGACAATCGGGATCATCTCCTCTCTCTTCGGAATCGTGGCATCTGGGTTCGCCACAATCTATGCCGATCCGAAATTGCATGTCCTCGCAGCAGTATATACCTGTGTGAATATCGGACTCCTCCTGCTTTCATTTTTCTTAATCAACTCAGAATTGGTCAAACAGCCAGCAACGAGACGAAGAGGGCAACATCGTCGCTGATCCCGCGCACCCGACAGAAGGCGTCCTGATCGGAGTGGAAAAAACACAACCCAAAGGGGCTCAATACCCGAGCTACAGCCTGAGGGTCGGCCGCCAGGGCGCCCCTGCCGATGAGGCTATCGCCAAGATGGATGAAGAGGAAGTCGCCGCTCTCGTGCCGCTTGAGGATACGATCCGCGTGCTCTCGCCGGAGGAGGAGTGGCAGTGCCTCTCCAAGGTGATGGCTCCCAACACCGTGGAGCAAATCCGGGCCGGGCTGTAAGGAGAAAAACAAAGCGGGGGCGGGAGCCTGCGGAAACAGGGGCTCTCGCTTCCGGTCTTTCCCTTACACGCCTATGCAAGCCATCCCGGATTAAAGCAGGTTCACGCGGGGTCCACCCCGTGTTCTGGGTCCACGCTGTGTTTTGAGACTGGCTTTTGTCCAAGCCGGAAGTGGGAGGGAAGCCTCATTGTCGGCTTTCCCTCCCCCTTGCCCCCACCCTTTTCGGCCAGTTGACACGGGCGCTGGCAATTGGATTACTTCATGAAAGCTGTTTCGTAACCAATTTTTTCGTCGAGGTCGTTGGGCGCATCTATACCCTTTGATGCCGTGGTCGGCTCCATGGGATTTCAGCCAAGTCTTTTCCGCAAGACTCCGCTCGGGGATATATTTGTGAATCTTCGAAATGCGGAGGCAAAGTATTGTGAGGAGGAAAACCCCAGGGCAAACGCGACGGATGTGACGTCCGCTCCGGGCCGGGCCAGGCGGCGGGATGCCTCGGCGATCCGCGCACGCAGGGCGAACTCCGCCGGCGGGATGCCGGTTTCCTGCTTGAAGACGGCTTGGAAGCGGGAAGAGGAAAGCCCAGCAACCTGCGCGAGGCAGTCCACAGTGAGTTCATCCGGCGACTCGAGGCGGGATTCGATCCAGGAAAAGACGGTTGCAAACCGCTGCCCCTTGCCCGGAAGCGTGGCTACCCCGTGAGAGGAGAGGACGGCCAGCAGCAGTCCGACAAGGTGGTGGGTTGCGATAATGCGCGACAGCGGCGAGGGTCGCTGGTGGGCGAGATCGGTGACCGCATCTAGGCGGTTTTTCATTTCTGGCGTGCCGGGAAAATGACGGTTAGTCAGTTTTCTCAGTGCTATCCAGAGCGCTTTGGATTCAAGAATGGGGAGGCCGAGGAGGGTGCCGTCGGTGTGGGCTGGCGCACGGAGAGTCACCCAGTAAAGGAGTCCTTTTTCCTCCGGCTCGCCGCCGGTCCCGTGGTTCTCGCCGGGAAAAGTCAAAAAAACATCTCCACCGCGCAGGCTGAATCGGCGGCCAGCAACCTCGTAGGTTTGGCGACCGCGGACGAGATAGCAAATCTCGATTGCCCCCGGATGCCGGTGGTTCTCGAGCCTGGGCATGGCGCGGGTGTAGTTGTAGCGCCCAAGGATAGGAACCGAAGGGATTCCCATTTTCCCAAGATCCATTACGAAGCGCATGCGGGCTTTGAGCGAGCGGTCCATGTTCGAAAAACTACTGCGATTCAAAGTTGAAAGCAAAATCTCTCCGATTGTGTTTTTTATTACCGCATGTCGTCATCCCGCCCAATCCTTCAGCAGGAGCCACCGCTCAAAGAGTTCACCGAGCAGGTGCGCAAGAACGTCGCGATATCTTGGTATCGCACCAAGCTGCCGCCGGAGGCGGTCAAGTCGCTGCATGCCAAGAGCGACATCCGGGGAGGGATCCAAACCTTCGGCTATCTCGCCGTGCTGGCTGCAGCCGCCGGAGCGGCCTTCTATTCGTTTCATCACTGGCCGTGGTGGGTGACGGCCATCAGCGTCTTTCTTTACGGGATGTTCTCCGCGTTCCTGATTAACGCGGTTCACGAACTCGGGCACGGAACGGTTTTCAAAACACGATGGCTGAATACATTTTTCTGCCATGTGTTTGCTTTTCTGGGATGGATCAACCACGAAAAATTCCAGGCGAGCCACATCCGCCACCACCGTTACACGCTGCATCCTCCAGATGATTTGGAGGTCGTTCTGCCGGTGAAGCTCATGCTCTGGCATGTTCTCAAGGTCGGCATCTTCAATCCCTCCGCCTTTTTCCGCGATTCGCTTGGCGAGACGCTGCGGATCGCCGCCGGACGGTTCAGGGGGGAATGGGAGATCACCCTCTACCCCGAATCCGACCCGAAATGCCGCCGTGCCGCCGTGCGCTGGGCGCGGGTCATGCTGGCGGGGCATGCCGCCATCATCGCCGTGGCCCTGGCGACCGGCCAATGGATCATCCCGATCCTGACCTGCGGCCACCAAGTCTATGGTTCGTGGCTGTTCTTCCTTTGCAACAACACCCAGCATGTGGGCCTGCAGGACAACGTAGATGATTTTCGCCTCTGCTGTCGCACGTTCACGCTCAACCCGGCGTTGCGCTTTCTATACTGGCAGATGAACTACCATATCGAACACCACATGTTCGCCGCCGTGCCGTGCTACCACTTGGACAGGCTCCATCGGATGATCCGGCATGATCTCCCTCCGACCCCGAAGGGGCTAGCTGGGGTCTGGAAGGAAATTGATGCCATCCTTTGCCGCCAGGCGGTCGAACCAAACTACCAATACGAAGCCCCGCTTCCCAGGAACTCATGAACACACCACAGACAACACTCGAAACCCCCGTTGGGAATTTTCGCTGGATTGAAAACTGGATCATGATCCCCGACTCCCCGCTCGGGCGCACCAACGGGCGCACGCATGGTGTGGCGGTTCTCAAAAGCGGGGAGGTCGTGGTTTTTCATCAGGCGGACCCCGCCGTGCTTTTCTATTCGTCCGCCGGGAAACTGCTGAGGTCGTGGGGATGTTTCCCCGGAGCCCACGGCCTCACCCTGGTCGAGGAAAACGGTGTTGAACACCTGTGGCTGACAGACGAGGTGACCAAGGATGTGGTCAAGATGTCGCTTGACGGAAGCGTTGTTTGCCGCCTTGCGCAGCCCATCCATCCCGCCTACGCGGAAGGCTCCTACATTCCCACCTGGGTGGCCGTTGCGGAGGATCGCTTCGGGGGTAACGGGGAGATCTGGGTCGCCGATGGCTACGGGTGCTCGCTCGTCCACCGGTTCGACCGCGAGGGGAACCTGATCGGCACAATGGATGGAACCGAAGGTGGCGGTCGATTCAACTGCGCCCACGGACTGGCGCTGGACACGCGTCGCGCGGAGCCTGAGTTTTACATTGCCGACCGCGGAAACCGGCGGTTCCAGGTCTATGGAATGGACGGCATCCATCGACGCACTTTTGGCGCGGACTTTCTGAACAGTCCGGATGTCTCCGCCCGGATGGGTGAATACCTCGTCGTGCCGGAACTCGTCGCCGGCCTCACGATCCTGGATGCCGCAGACCGCCCTGCCGCCTCACTGGGATTTCACTCCGGAGCCGACCACCAGGCGGGCTGGCCAAACGAGCGGCGCTCGGTCAGGGAAGGTCTTTTCAACAGCCCTCATTCCGCCACCGCCGATGCGGCGGGCAACATCTACGTCGTCGAATGGATCACCGGCGGCCGCGTCACGAAACTCGAACGCCTCTGATCCGGCTTTTTGAATTCCTAAGCTATGAACTCCAAACAACGTGTTGATGCGGTAATCCGCGGGGAGATCCCCGACCGGGTGCCGGTGTGCTTGCATAATTTTCTTCCGGCAGTCGAGGATGCGGGAATGCGTCTCGAGGATTATCTGACCGATTCCGAGTGCGCCGCCAGGGCGCATTTGCAGGCTGTCGAGAAATATGGCCACGATTGCATCTTCATCGACCTCGACACGACGATGCTAGCCGAGGCGATGGGCGCACGCAGGGACGCGACGCCGGGAGCCCCCGGCCATATCGCCGGGCCTGCAATCCAGGACATCTCAGAAATCGGGCATTTGCGTGTGGTCGATCCACTCAAAGACGGCCGCATTCCCGTGCTCCTCGAGGCGGTGCGCATCATGGCACGGGAGACGGGCGACACGGTCAGCATCCGGGCCAATGCCGACCAGTGCGCGTTTTCTCTGGCCGGGCTCCTGCGCGGGATGGAAGACTTTTTGATGGACCTTACCGACGAGGAGTCCGGGGAGGCTGTGCATGCGCTGCTGGAGGCCTGCTACCGGAGCCACCTGGCCGTGCATCGGGCGCTGCATGAGGCCGGGGCGCATTTCACCTCGCTAGGAGACAGTTCCTCCGGCCCGGATGTCATCTCCCCGTCGATGTTTGCAAGGTTCGCCCGCCCGTATCAGGAACGTCTGGTGAAGGATCTTGCGGCAGACGGCATCTTCACGGTGATCCATGTCTGCGGTAACACCTCGTCGATCGTCGAGCAATTTGCGGAATATCCGTGGTGCGGGTTCGAACTCGATTACAAGACCGATGCCTTCCGTGCAAAAGCCACGGCGGGGGCCGGCCATGTTCTGTTCGGAAATGTGGACCCAAGTGGAGTTATCGGGCGAGGGACGGCTGCGCAGGTCTCCGCCGCCACGGAAGAACTTATTCGGGCCTGGAAGCCCGGCGGGCGATTTATTCTGAATTCCGGTTGCGCCATCCCGCCCGGAACTCCGTCGGAAAACATTCATGCTCTCGTCCATGCCTCGCATGAGTTCGGGCGATACCGGGAGCCATGAATCCGCTGCTTTGCCTGAGAAATGTTGCGGCCCCAGCAGACACCCCTCCCCAAGAAAAGAGCCTGCATATCACTTCCCCCCATGAAGTGCGGGACTGCACCAAAGTTTTCATCAATCCCTTTGCCAGTCGGGCTTGTTGTCGAACACCCACCGGTAGTAATAGCGCCTAGCGAGTTTGTTGCGGACGTCCGCCTCGAAGCGATGGATGAACCCGAGCACGGCGACGAGCGGGGAGAGATCCATGGCGAAGGAGACGCTCTCGCAGGCGTTCACGGCGTGTGACTCGAAGAACGTCGCGTTCGCGCGCCTTCTACCGAGGGTGGCGAGATCGTAGCGCTTGCCTCCCGCAAACTGGGAATCGAAGATCCCGTTCAAGGCGGCCGCCAAGTTCTCGTGTGCGGCGACATTGTGGACCACTTTTTCGTTGTCCGGCATCCAGTCCAGCCCACGCCAGACCTCGCAGCCGTAAACCGCTTTCGGATGCTCTGATGTTGGCATTTCCCGCATTGCCTGAATCGCCGCGACAACAACCCCGATGTGGGTGTCGTGCTTGTCCGCCGGGTTGTGGGTATAGACGAACTCCGGGTGGTTTGCGGAAAGGATTTGCAGAAGGTCGTTCTTCAACGAGGGATCCGATGGGCTTTTCGCCGCGCTGCTCCGGTAGCAGAGCTGGATCATGGCCCCGTAATTCCCGACGACGGCCGCTGCCTCCTGGTCCTGGAACCGAACCTGCTGCATTTCCTCGTCGGTAAAATCCGCGTATTCCCCAACGCGGGAGTTTCCGGCCCCGTTCGTGCAGGTGACCCTGCCAAACCATTTCTCCCGGCTGCGGAAGCAGGCGAGGATGCCGTGGAACGCAATGAACTCCAGGTCGTCCTGGTGGGCTCCGATATCAAGATGAGTGATTCGAATCAGGGGTTCGCGTTCCTGGTCGGAGACAAAAAGGCGAGCGATGGAGTTGTGGAATTTCATGGGGCTATTCGAGTTTTGGAAGGCTTGCGGCGGCCACTGCCTGGCCAACGCGGCGACTCTTTTCATCGGGAACATTGATGGTGACCCGGTCGGCAAGTTCCGGGAACTGAGCCAGGAGCACCTCGCGAGCTTAACTGACTACGACATTGCCACCTTTTCCCGACGTGACCCGAAGGGCAAAAAGGTGAGGTTCGCCACGACGACAGCAATGGTAACCCATCTGCTGGAAGCTCGGGAAAGCCGAACCCTGGCCCGCAGCCAGAAGCAGCTTGAAAGGCTCGATCTGCTCATCCTGGACGAACTGGGCTACGTTCCGTTCTCAAAGACGGGTGCCGAGTTGCTCTTTGAGGTACTCCAGTCCCGCCAGACTCGCGGAGATCCCCGGCTGTTCCATGTATCGTTTCATCAACGCCATGCCGCCAAAGGGCGTCATCGGCTTGTCCGGGTATCCGATTGGCAATTTCACCATTGCGGCGGGCCGATATCGGACTGAATCCTAAAGTTCACGGCTGACCGTTCCCAAATTGCTGTTGGGCTGCCATGAAGCCTTGAAAGTATGCGGATCGGTGATCGAAAGATAGGCTTGATTAACGATATCCATACTGATCCGGCGAGCGATCTGGGAAAGTCCCAATTCGATGGTATCCACGAAGATCGACCGCCCCGCAAAGGCGGTGTGGTATACCAGCCCCTGAGCCAAAAGTGACCGTTTCGATTGAAATAGATTTTGCATGGCCTTCCAGTCATGATTGCAAAGGTTCTCGTAATGAAAATGCTCTAAAAATATGAGCCCGGTCCCCTTGTCTTCCAAGTAGCGATCGGAAGTCGAAAAAAAGCCTTCGGGAGACAGGCTTTCATCGCAGACCTCCATTCCTTCGCCGTGAAAAGCTGCGCGACATTTCCGGCGAAAATGGGGAGCAAGACTCCTTTCCGGACCAATCAGGACAACCTTCGATATGCCCTCGGCTTTCCAGCCCGCCGCAACTTTAATGAACCCGTGGTCGAGACCGAGAACATATTGCTGAACCGGAAACATTCCCGGGCCATCACCCACAACAACCAAGTGAACCCCGGCGTCCTTCAGTCGCAACATTGTCTCGGAAACCACAGGCACAGGCGACATCCAAAAAGCGACATCCATTTCATGAGCCAATAATCGGTCGACCAGATCGCTCGATCCTGCCTCAGGACTCATATAAAAAATGAAATCCACCACATAATTCTGACGCCGCAACTCATCTTCCAAACGAATAAAAAAAGCCCTCGGATTGTTGCCGAAAATAAAAGAGGGAAGCGCGACAGGAATGCCAACCACCCCGCGAATGCGGCTTTTGGAAGTTTTCCGGTTTCCCTCCAGGATTGTTTGCGATCCCCGCACAATTGTAATGTGCCCCTCTTTGCTGAGGCGTTCATAAACCACAGCAACTGACTTTAGGGAGACTTCAAAGAAGCTCGCAATTTCCCGCATGGGATAAAAAGGCACGCGCTCTTTGCCTTGCAGTGAGGGGACGACCCTTCGCAATGCCTCCTCCACTCCTTGGCGTTTGTTTTCCTCCTCTTTGAATCCACAAAAATCGGGAAAAATAGTGCTCAACTCGGGAAGATTTCGGACGATCGCTTTACGGCTCATAAATACAGAGATCCTATGTTGAGGCGAAATCAGTGGTCAAAGTGTTTCTCAGTTGCGAGGCTTGAAATTTCCCTCGAGAACGACGAAATTTCGAACCATGAAGGCAAGCAGGCAAGCGAAACTCCCTCCCCAAGACTCGCAATCTGGCTTTAGTCTGATGGAGGTAGTTCTCGCATTGGGCGTGGTCAGTTTCGCGATCGTCCCTCTCATGGGCCTCTTGGCCATGGGATTCACCAACTACCGCTCGGCTGGGGAACTTAACGGAGAGGCCGTCATCGTTCAGAGCATCAGGTCCCAGTCTGCCGAACTCACCAATGTCGGCCAGCTTCTGCCAGCCACCTACTTTCATCTCGACGGCACGGAAACCACCGCAGGCAATAGCGGCGCTGCCTACAAGGTGACTTCCACACCAGCGACGGCAGCCATATTGTCCGGCACCGACTCGATAACCCTGCTGAATCGTTATTCGATCGTTCGTCTGGCATCTCAGCACGTCACTGCAGAAGGAGTAATTCACATTACTCCCAGGTAAGTTCGCGATGATTCGCGATGGTGACCCTACCTGACCCGCCATGGTCACTTCCCAAACGAACTGGACGACTGCACGATATTTCAAACCCTAGGTGCCTCCCCGGCAGAGCCAGCGGATTTCCTAGCGAACTTTAGAATCATTGCGGAGATTTTTCTCAATCACTTCGCACACAGGCTTCGGCCGGCCCATAAAATCCAGAATACTCGTATTGATCGGACAAGGGAAAGCATCGTGACCCATCCAGAGAATCATACCGCCGCAACCCGGGAAACGCGATTTTACAGCCTCAATAGCGTAGCCGAGTTTGTCAGCCTGCCGTCCTTGACTCCAGCTCACATAGTCTTCGATTTCCCAGGGGAATTCTCCCTGTTCAGTAAGGAATTCATCGAGATCAAACCAAAAACTCACCCTCTGCCAATAGGGATTTGCAAGTGTGGCAGACCGAAAATCACATTCGCCAAGATAAAGCCGCATGAGATCCGCAGGTTGAGCGCCGGGATGGCCCATCTCCGATCGGAAAAGTGCATCATCCTTGGTCCAGTAATCTAGCCAAGGTTTCAAATCGACCTTGTCCACCGCCCATGGTCCATGAACGTCCCAGTGTAGATTCCGGCCAAAGTCGGCACCCTCCGCGGTAAAGCGAGGGCCGGTTGATGTTGTTGCGACAAAGCGCCGCGTCGGATCTTCCATTTGTACAACCTCCGCGAAAGCTGAAAGGAGCGGGTGGGCCAGGGTGGCAGGCTTCCCGATGCCCTCCTTTCCGCCATCCAAGGCACCTTGAAGTTCATTGCCGCCACACCAAAGGAAAATAGACGGGTGATGCCTCAGCCGCCGAACTGATTCCCGGGCTATAGATACGGCCACCTCCATGACCGGAGGATCCTCGGGAGGCCAGTTATCCAAACCGGAGGAACTCAGGGGAAAATCCTGCCAGACCAACAAGCCAAGGTCGTCACAGAGGTCGTAAAGCCATGAGTGTTCCTTAAACCCTCCCCCCCAAACACGGATACAGTTCATTCCCAGATCTTGATATGTTCGCAATCGAAGCTCATAGTCTTTGCGTTCCAAGTCTGCGAAATTCGGACGAATGGGTGTCCAGTTGATGCCTTGCAGAAATGTCTCCTTTCCGTTGACACAACAAATCCAAGGATCCGCATCCAGAGCGGCTCCCAGACAGGCTTGGCAAGTGACGTCTCGAAACCCCACCCGCCACACTTTCTTGTGGATACCTATGGCGATCTCCAAAGTATAAAGTTGCGAAACCCCGCTTCCATTTGGCTCCCAACATTTGACCATGAGGTCGTTCCATGTTGAGTCGCCCTCCGCAAGGCACTTCGAGGCTATCACCGCTCCATCCTCCGAAAGTTCGGCGGTTGTAGAATGTGGAAGGCCCCTGAAATGCACAGACCCACGGGTGGATGGAACATCAAAGGTCGTGAATATTCCGATATCGTCCAACGGATGGGATTTCCCGATTTCGAGCGTCACTTTCCCAAAAATTCCTGTTTGCACAAGCCGGGGCATCCAATCCCAGGTGTAGTTAAATCGCGGCTTCCAATCCTTGATCCGGGAGGTGTAGCCCGTTTGGCCCAGGAACCGGGGTGGACACAAAAAAACGACCTGAAGAATGCGGTTCCGATCAGCCCCAAGAACATCGACCACCTCAACTTCGTACGGCAGAAAGGCGTTATCGAACTCTAACACCTTCTGCCCGTCTATCCAAACCTCTCCGTTCCCATCCAAACCCTCAAAACGGATTCTGGTGGCTTTCGACGCCTCTACCTCCGGGAGCTTCGTCTCGAAAATCCAATGCCGATTCTCAACCCATTCACACGAACGCGCGTTCAATCCCACATTCCAGTCCGGAAGAATTCCGGCATCACGAAGGACCTTTTGCACCGATCCAGGAACTTGGCAAGGGAGATGGGAAATTTCAGGCTTCGAAGCGGCACCTAGTTCCATGCTGTGCCGAAGGCGCCACATATCGGGCGTCCAACCACTCAGTTGCCATTCGTTGGTAACAAGGGAAATGGAAGTCATGATCAGTATTTTGAGGCCGAAATCACCTTTCGTGCTGGGGGAGTTTTTGGCATCAATTCAGGTAAGATAACCGCAGGTCGATTTCTTAGCGATCAAGCAGACGCTCCAAAAGCCAAACACATAGACTACACATTTTTATTGTCGCGGTGGTTTCCGGCCACTCCACCTCGCGAAACAAGGGAAGAATGAGACAGTCGCGGGCCAACTCTCGGCCTTCTTGGGAAAGCACGGCAAAAGCCACGTGCCTCGTCGCCCAAAGGTCCTCTCATTCAGCAGCCGGAAATTCCCCTCTCACCGCAGAGATCGTAGAAGTCATCGCTCTTATAAACACCCCCGCCCCACACCCGGAGAAAGTTGCAGTTAGCCTCGAGCGCTCGCGCGATCTACATTTCATGTCTTTGTCCATTAACAAACCCGGAAATTTGCTCTGCTCCTTGGGTATCGGGCTCCTATTTGATCACGGTGATGGCATCCTCGATCGTCGACGATAACCATCTTTCCCGGAGGGCAAGAGTCGGTCCGTCATACTTCAATCGATGCGTTTTGCCGTCAAAATCGTATACGAGGCAAGCTGGCGACCCATTGACCTCCAGATAAAACTCCGCATGCCCGCCAGCCCGGCGAAACGGAGTCAAAACCACCTCAAGCTCCCTTAGAGGTTTCTCACCAATGTAGTTCATCACTTCCTGCATGGGCACGATCGAGCCCTCGCGAACATAGAGCGGAATGCTCGACAACGGCGAAGTGGAAGAAATCCAGCGACGCCCTCCTTCCAGGGCTCCGGTCCACCAGCACGTCCATTCACCTTCCGGAAAATAGATGCGGCGGTTGCCATCGGCGTTAAAAACGGGCGCGACCAGAAAACTCTCTCCAAAAAGATATTGATCCCCAATTCCCCAGGTCGTTGGATCGTCCTGATATTCGATCACCAATGCGCACGCCATCGGCAGCGAACGAGAAGCCGCCATTCGGGCGGATCCCAGAATGTACGGCATGAGCCGATACCGAAGCTGAATGACAGCCCGGCAATGTTCCAGCGCCTCCGCCGAAAACTTGTATAGCTCCCGGTCCCCGTATCCGTGGATGCGTGAATGCGACAGAAACATGCCAAACTGCATCCAGCGAATCAGCAAAAGGTCATCAGTCGTTCCACAAAACCCGCCGATATCCTGACTCCAAAACGGGAAGCCACTAAGCCCCAAGGACAGGCCGCCCGCGAGTTGGGGAATGATGTTATGAAAATTTGGACTGTTGTCGCCGCCCCAGTGAAGTGGATAACGCTGGCTCCCCGCCCAAGCTGATCTTGCCCAGACCGCACCCTCACCCGTGGTAGCCTTGGTGACCTCAAACGCGGCCTTGTTGTATAAAAGCGGATAGAGATTGTGCATCCGACTCCCCGGGGTGCGATCGTGATAAACCCCATCAAGAGGGGCAAACTCGCCAAAGTCGGTCTTGATCACACTTGCCCCCAACTCAAGTAAATGGCGGATCCGCGCTTTGAAAACTGCTGTCGCCTGAGGGTTTGTGAAGTCGATGATCCCCACTATCCCCCGAAAACCGGGGGTGAAACAGGTCTTCACATCGTAAATTTCGCCGTCCACCGTTTTGACAAACCCGTCCACAGCCTTGATTTCGTCAAAATACGCCGAACCCTCGGGAATATACGGCAACTGCCAGAGGGACACCCGCACACCAAGATCACGGAGGTCCCTGAAAAAACCCTCAGGGTCAGGAAAGCGTTCCTTGTCGAACTCTAGATCGCAAAACCAATCCTCCTTGAACCAATGCGTGTCCAGGTGGACGACGTCGCAGGGCACCTTGTGCTCCCGCATTTCCCGAACAATCGAAAGCACTTCCTCCGCCGACTTGTAACTGATTTTGCTCTGCCAATAACCAAAGGTCCAGTCGGGCGGCGTCTCAGGTCGGCCGGTGAGTGCGGTGTAGCCCTGGAGGACGTCCTTCAGATTCCCGGCGATGAAAAAGTAATCCAGAAACGGATCGTCAATGGCTACTTGAATGTCCGCTGCATTCCGGCTGCCAACCCAGAATGTCATCCGGCTGGAGTGGTTGAAAAACACGCCGTAACCGGCGGTCGTGACAAAAAACGGAACATTCTTGTAGGAGCGGGGAGTCATCACCCCGAGGGCATCATCCGTGTTCAGGTCCACGGTCTGCCCCGTCTTTTCCAGCCTCAGGAACTTTTCACCGAACCCATAGATTCCCTCCCCTGGCGCAATCGAAAAATTCTCCGTGGCCAAGAACTGCCCGTCATTGTGAATCAACCCGGTGTTGAGAGAATCCCAGTTCCCGAAAAAGTTCTTCTCCCTGCCTCCTATCTCGGTCACCACCCGCCCGTCCGGGCCGATCGCCACCATGCGGAAGGGATTCTTTTCAATCCGCCATTCGAGGCAGGCCGTTTTCACCGTCACCACCTCCGTGGCGTCGATGATCGTCGCGGGTTCGCCGGGCTCCAGTTCTTCCTGCAACATCGGCGTCCGGTTTTCCGGCACGCCGTCCTCTTCCGCATACCGAATCCGGAGAATGTTCGGCGAAACCACATCGATTCGCAACTCCCCCGTGACCGGTGTTTCCGTGGCCACGCGCTTCTGAAGATCCGCCATATTTGGATCGGCCGAGGACACCATCGCTTTGAGCTGGAGCGGCGCAAAGGTTCGAAGCCGAATGTGACACTTCCCCATTTCCGACACCTCCACTTTGGAAACAGAGGTCCGCAGACCTTGGTAGGATTCGATGAGGCGGGTAGAAGTGGGCGTTGACATGCCCAAAGAGTTTTTCGACAGATCCACGGAAAGCCAAGGGATAAACTTTGGCGACGCAAAGCGCTACCAGGGCTAACGTTGTCCCGAGCAGCAAGTTTCTGTAGTGTTTCTGTTTATGACAGGCTTCCTTGAGTTTCGTAAAAAACATGGAAAGATTGGGTCTTGATGTTCTCCAGGCACGCCTCCCTCCCGGAAAAGATACGCGGGTTTTCCCTCGTCGAACTCCTCGTAGTCATTGGCATTATTGCGATTTTGTCTACGCTTATAGTCGCGGGTTCTGGGGAGGCCAGTTCTATTCGGATCACGACATCTGCACTCGAACTCCGCAGTGCCGCCGAACTTGCCCGTCAAAAAGCCATCACCTCGGGCAAACCCGTCGAGTTGCGCTTTTACAAACCTACTGGCTCAACGGGGGACTTTTCCGCCTTTCGCATTGTCAGGATCGACGGAACAAATTCCAAACCCCTCAAAATGAATCGTCTCCCGGATGGGATCGTTATTAGAAGCTCGGCCGTCGGGTCAACGATTCTGACATCCGCACCAATCACCAACGATGCCGTGCCCGGATTTATCGCCGCTGAAACCCGCACTCTTCGGTTTCTTCCCAATGGGAGTATCGCATCTCTTCCGTCAATGACGCCTCAGACGCTCAGCATTGCCAAAGCATCAGCCCCGGCTCTCTCCAACGGATTGCCCGCCAATTTTGCTACCGTGAGTTTCGATGCCAACCTCGGATCCACCGGAGTTTATCGGCCATGACTTCCACTAGGCGACAGATATTCAGCAAAGGCTTTTCCCTACTTGAGCTCTTGGTCGCAACAGTGATCATGGCGCTTCTCGTCGTCCTGCTCGCCATTATCGTCAGTAACGTTTCGCAGTCTTGGAAACGGACCGAAGCCCAAATCACACGCTTTCAGGCCGCACGGTTCGCGTTCGAACGCATGACCCGGTCACTTAGCCAAGCCACCCTCAATCCCTACTGGGACTACTTGGATTCACAGGGCAACCGAAGGACGACAAATAACATATCCACCTTTTTACCCGCAAAATACGCGCGATGTTCGGACCAGCATTTCTTGATTGGTCCCGCGTCTGATTTTACCGCCACCGGAGCAACGTGGGCCTGTTTTTTTCAAGCGCCATTGGGATACACGACCAACACCAATACCTCCCGTCTGGACAACCTTCTCAATGCCGTCGGATTTTTCACGGAATTCAACAATGATGCAGATGCCGCCACCCTCTCTCTAAAGCCCGCTTTCATTACTGGCTCTAGGTGGCGTTACCGGCTCATGGAGCTCCGACAATCCAGCGAAGACCTTCAAGTTTATAAAACCACCGACAGCTCATGGATCGCCACCGCCATGGCGGCCGGTCGTGAGGCTCGCCCCATCGCTGAAAATGTCATCGCCCTGGTTTTCATCGCCAAAGACAGCGCGGGCAACCCTTTGTCGAGCACAGCCAATTCATATATATACGACTCGCGGAGCAAGTCCTCCACAAACACCTGGAATCAACTTCCTGCTCAGGTTCAGGTTACCATGGTGGTGATTGACGAAGACTCTGCGGCCCGCCTCGCCGTGGCAAACGGCACCAGCGCCCCGGATCTGGTGAGCTCGTCTTATTTCAAAGACCCTGCAAAATTTGAGCAGGATCTCCGCGACTTGGAGAGCAATCTGTCAACAAATTCCAGCAGGCCTGACTATCGAGTCTTCAATGCGACCATTCGCATTGAATCGGCTAAGTGGAGTGACTAGAGCATTGTAATCAACTGGACGCTGCATCAGTGGCCTGCAGATCGTTCCATGCACTGGAGATCGCGCGAGCTGGCCTGGCAATGGACGTCAGCCATATGCGTGTCGCAAGGTTCTTGGCGGAGGCTGGATTGCTCTCTTCTCGGCGCAGGCACACGATAAAACGGCCAAACCTTTCAAATAGACTTACACAACGATCGACCGGCACAATCATTGAAACCATCAGGTTCATCCGTTACCCTGCACCAGGAGCAATCTTTTGCACCCCGACCTCGGGAGGAATAAAGCCTTTGTCGCCACCGAGCTGTTTCCACTTCCTGTATGTCAGGAAAAGGCAGCCCAACGAAATCAACGCAAAGAAGGTTTGCCACACAGCGATGTATCGGTAGGCAAAATCGCTGCCGCCATAAAGTGTTTTGATGAAGTCGATGAAAGCGCCCGCGAAGACTCCGCTACACATCACCAGCACCGAACGCACCAAGGCGTTGGCCGAACAAAATTGCCCGTAACGCTCCTTCGGGAAAATTCGCATTTCCGTGGGCATGGCGCTCACTCCCTGGAGCACGCCGATGGGAGCCCAGACAAAACCTTGAATTAAGCAAACGTAAAAAAAGACGTCGGGAGACGGGCTGACGAACAACCAGATCAACCCAATTGGCGTAAAAAAGAACGTGGAAATGCTGACTGCAATTACAAGTGTTCGGAGTGGATGAAAGCGATCAGCCAGAGCTCCGCCGAAATAATAAAGTGCAAGTGGCCAGAGAAGACCGATTCCGGCCAGCTTGCCAATTTGTTCTAAGGTCAACCCCATATTCATCTGAAAAAAGAGATTGAACATGCCAATTGAAGCTGCGATGCAGGCAAAACCAACGTAGAGATAGTATGTCCAGTAGAACCCGTGGGAATAACACTCCTGCCCGTAGGTTTTTATCCCAGAAAAGAGACCTGTCTTGCCGTCCGCATTGGGAGGAGGGGGCGGATAATTCCCCTCCTTCACATTCAGGCAGAGCAGCGTAAAGGTCACAAAGTAGAGGATCGCGCCTCCTAGGAATATCCATTCCATGTGGGTTTCCGCATATCTGAAAATAAAGAAGCTGTAGAAAGCCCCGGTTCCGGTGCTGACCATGCGCATGACGGAAAGGAAACGCGACAGGACTTCCTCTGGAACCAGATCATTAAAAAGATACCAAAAGACCGAGCCGACAAACATGTTGAAGAAGGCAAAAAGAACGCCGAAGACTCCAAGAATGATGAGCTCCGACGCGTTCGTAGAAATGGTGACATTCGCCGCAGCCAGCACCCCGTGCAAAAAATGTCCGAGCGGTTTGGAGTAGCCGATCGCAAGCATCGCCAAAGTCAGGAAGGGCGCGGTGTAGAGGATGAATGGTATACGCCGTCCAAGCTTGCCACGGTGGCGGTCGCTCGTGAAACTCACCCATGGGCAGATCGTGGCATTGAGCGCCATCGGAATCGTGGACATCAGCAGAGCCATTAACCAGTTCGGAGCTTCTAACGCTTTATATTTTAGGGGAGTCAGGCCCATCACGGCATCGTGAAGCACAAAACATACGTCCGCCCAAAGCAACCAGGCGAAAAGTGTGAAGAGCCCCGCGCGAGTATATACCAACGTTCCCACTTTGAAGACCTTTTGCCCGGCATCAGCAGGTGACGGGGGGGGGGGAGGATCAACGTTCATAAAAGGCTTTAAGCTTGATCTGCACAACAATTGTAGCAAGCGAAACACAATGCAAACACGGACTTCAGAAGCCCTCCAAGCTGCGTTGCCTCGAACGGCTGTCGTGCGAAGTGTAAACCGCAGACAGCCTATGCTCACTGATTCCTCAGCCAAAACACTCAATTGGATTGTGACGCCTATGTATTTCCATGGCTTGGTCACGAGCCAAGGATTAACCTGGTTGGTGATTTCATGAACTTTTTCGACCACGCTCTGGCCGCACTACCCCGCCACACAACTGCCGAGGAGTCAGCCCCCATTCTTCCCCTTCTAAAATCCAAGGGATACACGGGAATTTGAGGTTGCCCGCATCAATCTAATGGATTCTAGGGCACTCCTCAAAATCTTTATTTCCGTCTAACCCATCTCCCAAAATCGCCGACAATAAGCTAACCACATCTCCTACCCATGCCGATTCCATTCTCCATTCGAATTGCGCAATGCCGCCATTCTGCGCTGCCAGCCTTTACCGATTCCTATTTTGATTTTCTGACCAAGCAGGGATGCTCGGGGATTTATCTTCAAAATTCGCCCTTCGATTCGACGCGGACCGGTAACGTTGGCCAGTTCTTTCATCATTTCCATCTGATCAGTCTTTTTGACATCGCGCGCTCACACCGCCGGAATGAATACCAGGATTATGTCAACGAGATTTGCTCGCGTGCCGCGAAGCATGGCTTAGAGGTTTGGCTCGATTGCTGGGAGCCGCGCCTCCCTGCTTATGGCCAGAACTTGCTGCCAGTCGAATGGCGTGGTCGTGGGGGCTGGGGATGGCATGAGAGCAAACACATCGCATTTTGCTGGGAACATCCAGAGGCCGTGGCGTATTGGAAATCGTTCGCCCGCGCTGCCATCGCCGCACTTCCAGAGCTTGATGGCGTTATTGTTAGCACGATTGACAATGAGGCCAGCCTCTGCGACGCGAGTTGCCCTAGGTGCGAGGGCCGCTCGATGGAGAAAGGAATTGTAGATATCTACTCCACGTTTTCCGACATAGCGATCACAAGGCCGAATCCGCTCCGGATCGCGCTTTACGATTGGTGGATGCCAGTCACACTCGTGGACAAGATCCTCACTAAGCTCCCCCAAGGGTCTCTCACCATTGGACGCTCCGCCCGAGGCACTCTATTCACCGCTGCGGACGGGTCGTGGTCGGGACATGTTCAGGACATCAGCAATATCACCAACTCCCTGTCCGAAGACTTCCCCGGGCAATGCGAGAGGTCGCGGCAACGGGGCCTCATCCCCATTGATATGGTTTCTTGGAGCCGGGGAATGGAGAACTTTTTCCTGCCAGCTCCGCCTGACCCCCTGTTTGGAATCCAAAAAAGTCGCTCGCTGGCCGAGGTCGGTGCCGGCGGGTGGATCGACTACGATTGTGGCTGCATCGAAGAGGGCTCGCTTGCAGCTGGCCTACGGGAATGGGATGCATCTCCGGAATCATCGGACGAGATTTTGTTCCATCGCACGCTTGAAGGAATCTGGGGAGCCCACGCCGTGAGTGCCCGCAAAGCTTACGATTTCTACCTTGAGGCCAAGACTTGGATGCCGACAGGAATTCCAAGCAAACAAGTGCCCGGGCTGGATTCCCGCTGCTGCGGACTCGGCTACTGCCTGTTCGGCCCCTTTCATCTGGACGACTTTGGATTTTACGACACCGGCCATGCCCGGAATTACTTCGCGCCGTTTAACCTCCTTACGGAGGATACGATTCCTCTCCTTTTGCGAAGTGCCTCTCAAGTGACACGGCTCCTCGAGGAAGCCTGCCTTCACCTCGCCTCCATTGCCTCAACAGAGCCATCCACCCTCTGGGAAAAAGCAGTCTTCGAAATCCATTACCGTTCCTTCCGGGCCGTCTCCAATTACTCCCGCCTGGCTGCCACCAAGTGGAATCATGGCCAGGGGAAACTCACAAACCCGGAATATCAAGCCCTCGTCAAAGAGATCGCATCGGATGAACTCGAAAATCTGGAAGCCGCCGTCTCCTGGCACGCCGCCCATCCCGGAGTGCTCGGAAATCCCTGCCATCGGCTTCTGGGGCACTTTTCCGAGGCTTGGCCCGATGCAGACTTCTCCGGGGACTGGCTGGAGCCAAAGCGCCGGTCACTCCTCTTTCTCCGGGATCATTTTGATCCTGACGAAATGGTCCCATCCTATTTCATCCAAGGCGTAGGAACCGACGCGCGTCCAATCTGATTGGATGCCTTCCCCTCATCTTAGAGAAAGACGATTCTTCCATAATTTGCCACATCGTGAAAATTGGTGCCGACTGCCGGGTTCCACGTAGAGTGCCGCGCCCCTCCTGTGTCATAGTCCAGCCGACAAAAATTGGCGCCCCATGTGCTGCCCGAGGTTGGGGGGTGGGTGAGGCCTGTCAATAGAGCGAAGGGAATAAAACATTCCACCGACCAGCCAACGCATTCGGCTCCGGGGGCCTTGTCTCCACCGCAGATAACCGTCTGAACCAGGCATTTTCTTGGCCCCGTGTATTTCCATGGCAGCCAGCCGTGAAAATTTCCGTCCACCTGGCTGACTAAAAGCGGGAGTTCATGGCCGAGCGGTGACACTTCATACTCAAAGTAGCCCGAGTTTCCTGGATCGGGCTGGAGGAAAATTTCCACCACGTCTTCCAAGAAGAGATCGGCGAAATCCTCCGTGAAGGAGTTCCTCAACACTCTGTCTTCGCATTCGACAAAAAAATAGAGGCCGGTTTCGGACCAGAGCGCTTTTGATACCGTGCGATAAGCAAAGTCCGGCTGTACCGGCGCAAGGGAAACGTGCGGAGCCCGGTTCCAGAACGAATGGTCTCCTCGCCCCGTGATGGGAAAGTCAGAAACGCAGTCCAATCTCAGAGTGGGAATCTCACTCGGCAACGGGCTGTCCAGCCTAGGGGCGGTCTCAGGATTTACGGAAGCCATCGAACGCGATTTCCTTGAAAGCCCGAATGATTCCTTGTCCTGCGTTGGGTGTTTGTCATTTTCACCAAGAGTCCGGCTGGTAGGGATCGCATCCCTGACTTTAGATCGAGAGCCAAGTATTTAACCATGGAATTCAGAATGCAAACACATCATCGGAGATTTACATGCGAAAACCTCCCATGAGGAAATCAGGAGGTATCCATTCCATCCGTTGCATCACCTCAATTGGCGGTCGGGGAGGACCTGCGGTGATTTGCGGGATTAGCCT
Source organism: Terrimicrobiaceae bacterium (assembly GCA_041738805.1). Classification (GTDB taxonomy): domain Bacteria; phylum Verrucomicrobiota; class Verrucomicrobiia; order Chthoniobacterales; family Terrimicrobiaceae; genus JAJTZA01. The sequence continues at coordinate 28,855 of JBGSPC010000050.1, forward strand.
TTAGCGGAACTATCGTGGTGGAGCAGGCTCGAGTCATTGGGGTTCAGGACGAGATTTGGTCTCCGAAGGATGCTCGTGGGCACGTTGGTTTTGTTGCGGAATTCCCGCGGGCTGTAGCCGGTGTGTTTGCGGAATCTCTGGCTGAAATAAAATGGATCCTCAAAGCCGACCTGCTCGGCAATACGTGCGATTTGTATGGTTGTGCGGGTCAAAAGCTCCATCGCACGCTCCAGTCGGATTTGCTCCAAATATTGGATCGGGGACAATCCGGTCTGCCGCCGAAACATCATCGTGAGCCGGGAAACCGATTGCCCGCTGATGTGGGCTAATGAGTCCAATGTCATTTTCTGAGTCGCATTGGCGGCGAGGTAGTTCATGCAGATTTCTGTAGGCCGGTCGTTCTGGTGAGGGACTGCGGCATCCTTCACCCGAGCGCACCAGAGCAGCAGTTTTTCGAGCGCATTCATGGCAAAATGTTCTCTGTCGGATGCCGAGTCCATGGTGCAAGCGATAACCTCCCGGAACAGGCTCACGATTTTCCGACGGATCGGCCCGGCGGGAAGAAATCGCACCCGCAGCCCAATCGGATGGGGTTGCCAATCCATCATGTCCAACCAGTGCGCACGGGCCAGGAAGTGGAGCCAGAGGTGATCAAAGAATCCGCCATCCGCCTCCATGGTATGGCCTGTCCCTGGAGGGAATAGGACGATCAACCCGGGGTGGCTCACAAACGGCGGGAGCGTTTTGTCTGTGGACTGATAAAGACCCCCTCCCCTGAGCGTGTAAACCAAGATCCAGTCAGGCGTTCCATGCGGACGGCTTGCTCTTCGCTTACCCGTGAGGAGGTACGGTGCACCGCATACCTGGGAAGCCAATGGGGAAATGTCATAGGCGCGCGACATGGCAGATCTTCTAGGTTTTTCTGGCGGAAAAGCAATGGCTATTTCTTTGGAGTTTGCTAATTTTTTTTGAGATGACAACCCCATCTTCAATAAAAATTATGAAATACACCTCCCAACTCATTGCTCTCAGCTTTCTTGCGCTCGGAAGTCTCAACGCCTCAGCCGCCGTTTATTATTCCCAGAATTTTGACACTCTCGTGCTTGGAAATATCGCCGGCCAGACCGACAGCGGTCCGCTCGCGCCCAGCGATTCTTGGTCCGGTCCAGGCGTAGTGCAAAATACGGTTGCTGTGAGTGGTCAGGCTCTGCAGGTTGCTTTGGCGGGCGACGCCACATATAGGCCGGGTGTTTTCGATACCAACCTTGCATCCGCGAATCAGGTTGTTCAATTTGATTTCAGACTGCAATCGACTGTTGTGGGACCCAATGTCAGTATGCAAAGTGAAGTCCTGGTTCGCGGTCCTTTAGCAAATCAAAACTTTTATTTCGTCTACAAAGGACTGAGCAATCCCGGTGGAGACATTTTACAGAATGAGTTTCGGCTTGTTTATAATAGTTTTAACTTCATCACTTCAACGACCCCGACTGCGAATAATTGGTATCGCGTCACCTTGGATATTAACTTTAGCACCGCGTCCATCGACGCACTTGTTACCGATTTGAACACAAACACGACATTTTGGGATCCAGCGGCAGTAACTGGATTCAATCCTGATGGTAATACAAACGGATTGGGTCTGACCGCAACTGGTCCTGGACAAGGGTTTTATTTGGACAACCTATCGGTTCAAGTGATTCCTGAGCCGACATCCGTGGCATTGGTGATCGTGGGCCTTGGAGGTGTGCTGATGATGCGCTCCCGCCGTGCGCGCCGATAAGGGCAATGCCGTTCGGGAATAAGGCAAAGATTGGTGTGATTTTGTAATCTGAAGAGCCAAGGGAGTCAGAGTTTTCGGTGAGTCTGGGCCAACTGCTGACGGGTTGACAGATCTTGCGTGGGCAGGAGGGTTGTCGCCCGGAAGGAAGAAGAGTGGCGGAGAGAAAGTCGAGCAGGCGGCGGGCTAATGCCGCCGCCTGTTTCTTGCTGATCGTGCCGTCCCCGGCGGCCATTGTCAGCCAGAGGGAGTGGACGGGCACACGGGTCTTGCCTAAGCTGATGCGCAGACTTCGGTTCACGTGGCGCCGGCGGCTTCCAGTCGGGTTTGGGCGACGAGGGCGGCCACTTGTTGGGTTTCGCTGAGAAGGTTGTGACTCCCACGCTGTCTAATAGCTGCTGAATTCATAGACGTCACATAATCCCTGTGCACTCAAACCGGTTTTGTGAGCCATCATCAACCACATCACATGGAACCATAGGCGGAGCGATTTCCGGCTATCTTCAAATACCGTATCAGCAGTCACGGAGGATTCGTGACCACAGCCCCGGCAGTGCCACAACTTCCTTTCCGTTCGCCCTGCCGACTCACATTAACATGACGGACATCGGAATCCCTTGGGCCATTGGATTTTCTCCAAATAACCCAAGCAAGCGTCTTCTGTTAAAAACCAGTCGAGAAATTCCTCAAAATTTTTCGGACAACACGATTTTTTGCCCACAGCCAGGCATTGTAATCTCCATATGTGGTTAGGCCCTTGAGTCAATCAGCTAGGGTTCGCGAATGGCACGGCCAGGACCGGATGTGCCAAGCGATCGGAGAGCGCATTGGCGTGAGTAGAAGATTTGGCATATTCGCCGGGGGCGATGAAGAATCGAAACGTGACCGTGCCATCGCAGAAGCCCGCATAGTTAACGTCCCAGTAGTTGGAATGCAACATGGGAGCGACCATTGCCTTTCTTGGCGTGTCGATGGTCGTCATTCGCCCAAAATTCAAGCTGCCCAAGCAAACTATGGGAGTGTCCAATGGAAAGAGGAGAACCGAGCGTGAGTGATCCGAAACGCGAATCCAGCGATGAACCGTGTGGTAGTCCATATTGGCTCCCGGAAGCTGATCGCGGCCGAGTTGAACCGGGATGCCGCAATTGTCATAATCAAAAACAGGCTGTTCGATGGCAAAGTTGAGCGGCCAGTACCAAGCGCACGGCGCGCTTGTCCTCTGGAAGTCCACCGAAACCTCAAAACCCACCGCATCGATGGTTTCATCGAGGATCACGCTCACGGCAATGGACCGGGCATGCGGGGAGGAAAACTTTTGATGCAAAGAGATGCGGCCCGGCGAAGTTTTCAGCGTGGTGGCCGGGGAGGGGACCGGGAACTCCCGTTGGGCATTCCAATCCACGCTCCAGCCTTTGTAGCCCATGAATTTTGTCCAATCCGGAGTGGGATGGATATCGCTTCGATTTCCGCCAGCCGGGGTCTCCCAAAGAGGGACACCGGACGTGATTTCGGCAGGCGTGACCAGATCCCAGCCGGTGGATTTTTCTCGCAAGGAAATCAATCCGCCCGTGGCCGGATCCAACTTGACGGAAAAGCGGTCGTTTTCAACCAAAGCGTCGCTAAGCGAGCACTCCTGGGATGTTGGAGTGCTGGGAGTTCCAATCGCGAAGATATGGTCCGCCGAAAGGTGGCGTGCTTCCTGCGCTGCGAGATCCTGGTGGAAACGCACATGGGAGGCCCCTTCGAACGCCTCTGGCAATGCGCGGGCAGGCAAGGGAACGGTGGAAGAGACCATATTCATCGGGATGTGCTGCATGCGGTGAATGTGGGTGGGTGTCGCGCAGATATCCGAAAGAAGCCAGGTCACGGGGATCTCCACCGCCGCGTTGATGGGATAGCTGCCGGGGTTGGCCACCAAAAGATGCTGCCCGGCATCGGAGGGAGTTGCGCTCTGGATCAGTTCGGAGAGGGCCTCCGCCCGCGCCAGCAAGGCGAGGTCATGGGCACGGAAGGCAAAGTCGTTTTTGTAATGAAGTCCAGCCCGGGAGGCATCGCAGTCTGGCATCAAGACGGACGAGTCCGATCCCCACGTGTGCTCGTCGTGAAAAACGGCATTTTCGAGGGCGGATTCCACCAGCTTCGGAAGTTCCGGGGATTTGGCTCCTGCTTGGATCAATGATTCGACCTCCTCGATGACCCGGTAAGCCCGCCGATTCAAGGCCGTTTCATACGGTGTCGAGGCGGAACCAAAATTCCAGAAATCCGTCCATTCGCCCGAATGTTCGGGGGTTTTGCTGAAAACGCGATTTCCCAAGGCGTCGAAAAATTCCGAGAGGGTGACAATCTTCATCCGGGGAGTGATGCCCGCCTCGTTCCATACGCGGACAAAATCCGGCAGGCGGGGGTCCGGGCCCCCGTTGTCGTTGAAGTCGGGTCGGGTGACTTGGAAGAAGGCAAAGTCGAGGTCAAAACCCGGATAGTTTGACAGGAAGTCCTGCAACTCTTGGACTCCCCGCTGGGCTCCTTCGAAATCATAAGGAATGCCAAAGTATTGGTTGCTGTTGTAGTGCAGCCCATTGAACACATTCAGCAGTCCTCCCTGTGGTCCTTTCCATCGGAACGGCTTGAGCCGGGGGAAGATCGACTTGCCAAAGTGCTCATTGATGGCCATGGAAAAATTGTGGATGCCGTGCTGGGTCAGGAGATCCGGCAGCGCCCAAGGGACTCCGTTGATGTCGCTAAGCATGGCCGAGCGGATGGTGAATCCATACGTGGTGCGCGCCTCTTCCACCCGATCGAGCATCCACCGCCAACCCCGCGGGGGCGAAGATTGGGTGACGATCTCCCAGCAGCCGGTCACCTCAATGAACCCCTCGTGCTCCAATTGGCAAAAATGTTCCCGGTCGGCGTCGGACGCCTGCCGAAGCCAGTCGAAGACGGGATACAGCGTCTCGCAGGTCCACTTCATGCGGGCTTCGGCGGGGAAGTTACGGGTTCGATCAATTTCCTTCAGAACACTGTCGATGTAGCGGCAATGGAGGTGACGGACAACGGGCTGCGGGTGCGTGAATCCAAGGTCGGTGTGGCTGTGATGGATGAGATAGATTGTTTTTAGCATTGGGAAGATTGGTGGAATATTTTTAAGTGGAAAACCCCGGGACTAAGGAGTATTCGGTTTGGAATCCGGCTTCCAGCGATAAAGGTTGCACTTCGCGTTGTAGGCGCTGTTTTCCGTGAAGATGGGCCACCTTCAAAGGTGACCAGTCGAGCGATCACTTCCACGTCTCCCCCCGGGTGGGAGATCGAGACAAAGTGCAGTTGGTCCTTGTCCCGTTCTTGCCCTTTGCCAGCCCCATTAATTTCCAAAACGCCATCTTTCCAAGAACTCGCTCCCTGTGTGCCACACCCTCTCATATCCACACCCTTCCAGCTCCACTCTTCGGCCTGCGCAGGGCATGCGCAGCCTGCGAGGCTGATCCCGACAATCAGGGCCAGCATTCCAGAGCCGAGCGAGCGCCTGAGGCAGGAACCTTACATTTCCTTCCAGAAATAGCCCCAGGTATTCCGCAGCCAGAGCGATGCTCCGCCGATCAGGTTGCGATCTTGGACGTTGGCGGTGTCGGCCGCCATCGAGAGGAAGAAATCGTATTCCCAGCCGCCGTAATCGATCCTGCTTTCCTGATCGCGATAGACATTGGACGACCAAGCATTCACATAGACCCAACCTTTGCCCACGCGGTGGCGGTAGAGGAATGGCACGGAACCCGCGGGAAATTTCCCTACGGCAATAACTTCGGCAGTTTCGACGAGACCTGGCACGACGGTAAATGTATCGCAATCCATCGAGCGGAATCCCAGGAAAGCGGTTTTGAAGGCAATCGGCGAGAGATGGCGGAACTGCGGACAAATTCCCCAAATGAGCCGTGGAAATGCCTGGGCATCCAGATTTGGCTCATGCGCGGCATCGGTTGGGAATGGCCAGTTCTGGCAAGGCCTCGCGGCTCCCGGCCAGTCTTTCTTGCCGTTCGGATCGACTCCAGACAGGCGCTGAATTTCGGGACTGGCAAACTCGACGCCATGCTCATCGCGGAGGGAGTTCCAGCGGTCAAGAGGTAGGACCAGCGTCCCGCCTTGCTCGACATAGGAGAGAAGCTTCGCGGGCATGTCGCGATAATCCCGCTCATACATGTTGTCAGCGATCACGATGAGCCGGTAACGATTGAGCCAGTCTTGGATGATATGCACGTCGTTTTGGGCTGACCAAAGATAGTCCGCTTCCATGCCGCAGCGAAGGAGGGCTCCGGTCATCGCGGCCGCTGTCGGATACGCCAAGCGGCGGAAGAGATTGTAATTTCGTGGCGCGCTGCTCAAGAGCAGGCACTCGGACAATTTGGGCGGCTTGTCCTGGGCGGCGCGGCGCTTGAGCTCACCGGAATACTGGGCCACCAGCGCCGTCACCGGCCGCGGATGAGCGTCATAGTCGTAAAGCCCCATGCTTTCCCCCGGCCAGTAGAAGTCGGTCGGGGTTTCTTTCTGCGCGGCCAGATGGGCCTGCTGGGATTGCCAATCATCGGTCCATTGCCAGTAATGCCAGCCGTCTCCGTCGGCCGCCAGGCAGGCCGCATTCACGCGGTCCATCAACGCGGTCTGTTGCTCCACGGTTTCCGAGCCGTTCGTGGGGTGGTTGAGTTGAACCCCGTGACAGATCACGACCGGTTGCTGAACGGAAAGCTTCAGGTAGCGGGTCATCATGTAGGCCGCGTTGTGGGTGACGGGGACTTCGTGGGCCTGACGGCGGTGAATGATTTCCGGAGTGTGTGCCCACTCTTCAAACGGCTGGACAGGACCAACCCGGTTGACTTCGAAGGAGTAATATTCCATCCAGATCGCCCGGAGACGCTTGGTTTCCGGATTGAACCCGTCCAGCATCGCCCAGGTATTTGTGTTGCCTTCAAACGGGGTCCAAAAAACCTGTTTCGGCGCAATCTTTTCCATCTCGGCGTCCCAGCGCGCCTGGGTCTCCCCAATCGTTTTTTTCTGCCATAGGATGTAGTCGTATGCCATCGGGTTTTTTAACGAGGCATTAAATTTGCTTTCCTGCGGCAGCAAGACATCCGCAAAGTCAGAAGGGTGGTTTTCCAAAACGTCCGGCCCTCCCACGGCGTCAATCAGCGTGGAGAAGGTGCCGTAGCGGTGCTCAAGCCATGCCGCCCACTCGGCCTTGAGATTGTGGGGAATGGTGGTGTTGTCGAAACCTTTGTGGAACCGATCGATACGATCGCCGTAACCGAGCACGGTTGGCTCGTTGCGATAGCGCTCGGCCAGTGGCCGCGCCTGCTGCACATAGGCGTCGAAGAGGTCGTCGTTGTAGGAGGGCAGCCAGCGGTTATCGTGCTCCCACTTACGCCCGGTAATGCGAAAATATTCCTCGGTGTTGTCGATGAATGGTCCGCAAAAGAGCGTGATCCGGATGTCGTTTTTTTTGGCTGTAGCAACCACTTCATCCAAGCGTTCGAAGCCCTGATCCACCAAATTGCCTGCTTCAAAAAACATCGGACTGCTGAGAAATAATGCGGCGTGGTTGAGGCCCAGATCCGCCATGCGGGCAAAATCCCGCCCCAAAAGCGGCTGATTAAAACGCCACACGCTGTCCTCAAACCAGTCCTGCATGGCGCCCGGACGATGCCCAAAATAAATGGTGGAGTTGCAATACCAGCGTTCTCCGTCGAGGGAAAATTGGCCGCTGGGCGTGACGCTGACAAAGGAATCTTTAGACATTGAGGTGGATGATTGAGCCGAGCGGATAGATTTTCAGAATCGCGTCAACATACCCAGAAAAACACAATGGCTACGAAATCTGCATCCGTATTCTTCTGCTCGCCTGACGAAGACCTCGACCTGAAGTGCCTTCCACACGGTAAGTTATGTGTTGCCAATGTGACTGCCTTGCGGCGGGCGATCTTTGCGCGTTACATCTTGGCACTCTCAATGAATCGCTCCTCCTCCAAACCGTCCCCTCATTCCCCGGCTCCTCTGTTCTCCATCTTCATTAAAAGGTTGATTGCGCCGTCTAGTTTTTTTCATCGTCCAGTGCTACGCACGGGGTTAGTCGGCATGTCAATTTTATTGGCTACGCTGCCTCGCCTGGAAGCTTCAGGAGATGACCGGGCGGATCTGCAGGCGAAATTGTCCGCTGCCAAAGCAGGGGATATCGTGACCCTCGAGGCACGGACCTATCAGGCTGGTGACATCATCGTGCCTGAAGGAGTCACGCTGCGCGGCGCGGGTTTTGATAAAACCACCATTGATGCCAAAGGATCAAAGACCGGTCTGAGTATTCTCGGTGGGACCAAGAGCGCTGTTTCTGACCTCACGGTCCGTAACGCGATCGAGAGTGGGATTCTTGTCAAAGGAGCCTCCCAAACCAGCCTCTCCCGCTTGCGGCTTGTCGGAAATCTCACCGGACTGCTGATCGAAAAAGCAGAAGGAGGCAGCGTGGAAAACCTCATCGTCTCAGCAAACCGGACCGGAGCGATCCTCTCGACGAGCCTATCCACTGGCTTGGTGAACTGCAGCTTTGTCAACAATACGGCGGTCGCACTCAGCATTTCGGGAAACAAGGACGTCGCCGTTTTTAACAATATTTTTGTCAATTCACCGACTGCCGTGATGGTTTCCGCAAACAACGAAGGCATCCTCTTGGATCACAATCTGTATTTTGCGAGCTTCATCGGCAAGATGGAAGGGGAGGTCGCGCGGACCACTCTAGCCGGGTGGCAGCGCCTCACCGGATTTGACGCGCACTCCATCCACATGCCGGTCCAGTTTGCCGATGCAGGCAAAGAGGACTTTCGCCCGACCAGCACGCTGCCTTGGTCGCCGGACCTCGCCACAACGTCCGGCTGGGGAGCCGCGAAGCTGGAGAAATTTTCTGCGCCGACCAGTGACATTCTGGGCGTGAAGCGAAATGCCGCCACCGATTTAGGCGCGTTTGAAGTGACGTTCCCTCAAACTCGTCAACCCGACGGAACCTTCACGATCACCGCTGCGGATGGAGTAAAAAGTGCTGCTCTTTACAATGCTGACAACGTTCAGGTGGCGACGCTGTTCCAGAATCTTCCCCTGCCGGTTGGCAAGCACAACTTCTGGGTGCCCACGCGGGATAGCTGGAACCGCCCGTTGACCGCCGGTCAATATGAAGTGCGTCTGGTGGAAAGCCAGTTGACCAACCCGTATCTCGGTCTTGCGGGAACGTTTAACCCGACAAGCAAGATGGCCGACAGCTGCTCCTGGCCGGAGGAGATGTTTGCTTTCGATGCCCAAGATCGCCTCTACATCCTTCAGAATGCCTTTGAAAACGGCATGGGTATCCGGGCCTTTGATGCCGCGTATGAAACTCCACGTTGGATTATGCCGGGCGGTGCCGGAAATGTTGGCGCCGCAGTCGATGCGACCCACCTCTATTACCTCCAGAAACTGGAGAAGGCTGGAACCGGGTATAACCTGCGCAAAATCAATCTGGAAACAGGGGAGATCGAGCCCATTGCCCCGGGCAAAAGCAACCGGATTTTTGACAAGCTGTTTTCCGAGAAGGCCTACGGAATGACCATCGCCAATGGCAAGCTCTACATCAGCGATCCCGAGCAGGGGAAAATCTACGTGGGCGACGCGAACGACCCGAATTTCACAGAGGCTTTTTCTGTGCCTGGGGCTCAGAGCGTTACCTTCGATACAAAATCCGGAGTGCTGTGGGCCATCGGGATGGATGATAACGTATTGGCTCTCGATCCGTCCAACGGGGCGATCAAGGCCACGACCAAATTGATGCCCGGTATCACACGGATTTCTGCCAACAATGGTCGCCTAGCCGTGCTCTCCCCCAAAACCGGGAAAGTGCAGGTATTTGATGCCAGCGACCCTACTACACTCAAACTGGTCCAGACCATCGGATCGGGGGATGGACCATTCGGTCCTCAGAAACCAGGTCGGTTTTGGTTTCAGGAATCTGACCTTCCCGCTTCGAAGATGCATGTCGCGATCAATAGCAAGGGCGATGTCGCGGTGGTCGACGATAACCGAATCTCGTTCTGGGGCACAGATGGAGCACTCAAAAAACAAGGCCTGGGATTTTGGGGGCAGCACAACTACCTCGGCCGGTTTGCCGGTGATACCGACGTGCGGATCTGGGGAATCGACGGTCGCTACTCGATCAAAATGAACAGCAAAGGGAAGGACTGGCAGCCCGATACACGCTGGGACCTGCCGCCGTATAAATATGTAGACCGAGCACCCCGCAACTTCTTCTCCACGGGTGGAAAAAACTTTGGGGTTTATGGAGTGACCTTGGGCGACCCGGGCAAAACGGCGGATGGAAAACTGCAGGTCAGCGGGACTATCGCTCCCGAGCAGGCCACCAAGGGCCTTCTCGTCGTCCGCATGGAGGAACGCGATGCTGTTCCCGTCACCCTCTACTATGCCGATTCCGCGAAGGGGACTTTAGTGGAACAACATGATGACACCAAAGATGGTATGATTGACGGAAGCGACGCCGTGACCGAGATCCGCAAGCCGGATGGATCGGCAGTCGGAATCCCTTGGGATCGCTACGACGGACTGCCGTGGGATGCGAGCGGCGACATGGTTTTCGCCAGTCCCGTGGGAGACGGCTCCACCGCGCAGATCATTCCGATGACCGGGCTTGATGCGACTGGGTCGTATCCGGTTTACGGCTGGGTGGATCGTGAGATCGTGCCCTGCACGTTCGACGGGAAGACGTCGGCGATGCCGTCGCTCTATGATTACAAAACTCCCGAAGTCCTGAACCGAACTGTCCAGTTGGCCAAGATGAAGGACGGAGGTTACGCCTCGGCGATCTCGCTGACCACTTCCGGCGGAACGGGGCTGGCCAACGGCGCAGGAACCGACATCGCTGGCTTCAGCAAGGACGGGCTTTTCCGCTGGCTCTTTCGCTTTAATCAAGTGCAGGGAACGGAAGGAGTTCAATCCGTGCCAGAACAAAATCTCATCATGGGCATGACGAGCACCCAGTGTGATTATGTCGTCATGGACAACGACGGCCTTGGCCTGGGTGTCCTCTCCATGCCTAAGGAGTCGCATTGGCATGGCATGTGGTCGGACCATGCCCAGCAGCAGCAGGCTTGGCTCGGCAACGATGGCCAACCTTATTATATCCTCGGCGATTATGCTGCAAACGGGTTTCACTGGTTTGCCATCACGGGCATGGAAAAAACGAAACGCCAGTCGGTGCCAGTGAAAATTAGCACTCAGACGTCGGAGGACTTTGACAAATCGGCGGATTTGCAACCGATCAAAAACGTCGAACTGCCGAAGACCCAGATCACGGTCCGTCGTTTGGAGAAGCCCTTTTCCGTGGACGGCAGCATTCAGAAATGGCGGGATGCAGGGATTGCGCCGGTCGCCATTGTCACGCCGGAGACCGGTACGGCCAACATTGTTGGCCCGCAGGATTGCAGCGCCATCGTTCGTATGGCCTACCATGGAACTTCGCTCTTTATTCAGACAATCGTCTTTGATGACAAGGTGACCATGCACCAGCTTTTCGAGAAGCTGTACCAGCAGGATGGCATTGAGATGGGGTTGAATGGTTTCATGCAGGGCTTCAAATTTAACGTGAGTGTCGCAACCGACAAAGGCCCGGTTGTGCATCGCAATAAGTTTGTTGTTCAAAGTGCGGAACGGATCTTCACACCCGAGCAGGCTCCGCGATCCATCACGTCGCTCGAAAATGCCAAGGATGTTGAGGAACGCCACTTCATTGAGTCGATCTATGGAGTGGATCTCTCTAATTCCAATGTGATCATTACGGAATTTGAATTGCCCCTGACTCCTGAAGTCGCCCTGGATGGAGACCCGAAGCTGGTCGAAACTGTAGGTCCGGGAGGATCTTTCTGGGTCGGATTTCTTATCAATGACAATGACCAGCCCGGAGGGGATGTGCAAAAGTGTTTAAATTGGCCTGCAACCTATGGAACGTTCAGCGTGAAAGAAGCTGGTGCCCTGGCCACCTTCGAGTAACAGTCAGTTAATGCAGGGCGCCGCAGGGATCATTGGTGACGAAGGGCTTGCCTTTGGGGCCTGCGCCCATCGTTACAGACCATTCCCTCGGCCCCTACGGCGTCAAGCTGCTGCCCACCGAATTCGCTTATGAATAAATATGCTCCTGCCCTGTCGCAACGCCTTTCGCTCGACCTGGGCTGGCGGTTTCATCGGGGCGATATTCCCATGCCGGAAATCACCGGATACCTGCCGTCCTACGAAAATGCCAAGGCCGGTAAAGCCTGGGGCGCCGCCGCCCCGGGGTTTGATGACAGCGACTGGCGTATCCTTGATGTGCCGCACGATTGGGTCGTCGAAGGACCGTTTCTGCAGGAGGCAAATGTCTCCCAAGGCTATCGTCCCACGGGCATCGCGTGGTACCGCAAAGCGTTCCGACTCGACGAGGACGACAACGGCAAATTTTTAGAGCTGCAGTTTGACGGGATTGCCACCCATGCCACCGTTTGGGTCAACGGGCTTTTGGTTCATAGAAATTTCTGCGGATATACGCCCTTCCAGATCGACATCACCCCGCTCGCGACCTACGGGGAGCAGTTGAATTCGGTGGCGATCCGGGTGGATGCAGAAGCCAGAGAGGGGTGGTGGTATGAAGGAGGCGGGCTCTACCGCCATACCTGGCTGGTCAAGCGATCTCCCGTTTTCATTTCCACCTATGGCCTTTTTGCCAGCCCGATTTCCAACGGAGGCGGTTGCTGGTCCGTGCCTGTCGAGGTGACTCTCGGGAACATTGAGCGCTTGGCGGCAGCGGTTTCTGTGACGGCCGAACTTCGCGATCCTGACGGCCACCTGGTGGTGGTCGGACGCTCGCAGGCTTCAGTTCCCAGCTTGGGCACGGTCCTCGTTCCCCTGGCCCTGGAGGTTACGGACCCGCAGCTGTGGTCACCAGATTCGCCGTCTCTTTACACAGTGGACGTCATGGTTTGGCGGGATGACGCGCCCATCGACTCGGCCCAAGTCCCCTGCGGGTTCCGATCCATCCGCTTTGATCCGGCTCTGGGTTTCTTCCTCAACGACAGACCGCTGAAGCTCCAAGGCACCTGCAACCATCAGGATCACGCCGGCGTCGGGGTTGCGGTGCCGGATGCCCTCTGGGAATTTCGAATCCGCCGTCTTCAGGAAATGGGCTGCAATGCTTACCGTGCGGCCCATAACCCGCCGGCACCAGAATTCCTCGATGCCTGTGACCGCCTGGGAATGCTGGTCATGAACGAGAATCGAAATTTTAACCACACGCCTGAATACCTCGGCCAGCTTGCCCACTTGGTGAGGAGGGACCGCAATCATCCCAGCGTTATCCTTTGGTCGGTCTTCAACGAGGAACCTATGCAGGAAACCGAGCAGGGCCGCGAAATGGTTCGCCGCATGGTCGCAGAGGTTCGCAAATGGGATCCGTCGCGCCCTGTGACAGCCGCCGTCAACGGAGGGTTCTTGAACGACACCGGCGTCTTCGAGGTCATCGATGTCATGGGGTTTAATTACACGGATTACGCGTACGACGCCTTTCACCAAAAGCACCCGACGATTCCGATCACGAGCGCCGAGGACACCAGCGCGTTCATGACGCGCGGGGAATTTGAAAACGATCCCTCGCGTAATGTTGTTTCTTCCTATGACACCGAGGTGGCGAACTGGGGGCAGACCCACCGAAAGGCGTGGCAGCTCATTGCGGAGCGGCCGTTTGTTGCGGGCGGGTTTGTTTGGACCGGATTCGACTACCGCGGAGAGCCCCAGCGCCTCGAATGGCCTTCGGTGTCGTCGGTTTTTGGGATCATGGATACCTGTGGGTTTCCCAAGACGGCATTTTATATTCACCAGTCCCATTGGATAAAGGATCGGCCCGTCCTCGCCATTGCCCCGCATTGGAACTGGCCGGGAAAAGAGGGACAACCCGTGCGGGTCATCGTGATGACAAATGCGGAGGTGGTTGAGCTCTTCTTGAATGGCCAGTCCCTGGGAGAAAAAGGGGTTCCTGTTTTCGATTATGCGGATTGGATAGTTCCCTATGAGCCCGGAAAACTTTTGGCTGTTGCCAGGAAGAACGGCGAAGAGGTGGCTCGTGCCACCATGGAGACAACCGGCGAGGCTGTCGCGCTGCACTGGGAATGGGACGGAAGACCGCTGCGGGGAGATGGATGCGATGCGGCCGCTTTGACCATCCAGGCCGTGGACGCTGCGGGCCGGATTGTTCCCCGCTCGAATCCCTTGGTGACTTTCACCCTCCAGGGGGCTGGGAAAATCCTTGGTCATGGCAATGGGGATCACAATTGTCACGATCCGGAGCAGGGGAACCAGCGGCGGCTTTTTCACGGCCTGGCGCAGGTAATCGTTCAATCCGAGGCGGGCGGCTGCGGAGCGTTAGTAGTAGAAGCCAGCTGCCCCGGGCTCGATCTCGGAGTCCTGACCCTCGATGTCAAAAATGTTCGTCCCCGACCGACGGTTCCCGCAATCCAGCCGGTCTTTTTCCTAAAGGAATGGCGAATGTCCCCCCCGCAGAATCATCGGCCCAACCCGACGCAGGAGATGGCGGAAGCTGACATGAATACCTGGCCATCCGTCAACACCGGCACTCTTCAGAACGTGCCTCCCGGGGCTTGGGCCATCTACCGAACCAGGTTCCTGCCATGGAAAAACCTTCAAAGGGAAGGGGGGAGAGTCATGATCAAGAAGGTCGTTGGGCTCGAAGAAGCGTGGCTCGATGGCGGGCAGGTGCCGGTCCCGTCGGCGGCTGGCGAGTTCGAGTTTGTGTTGCCTCCTTCGAGTAACCTGCGCGTTCTCACTCTCATCCTTCGCTCCGGCCCCTCCGGAGATATGGGTTTGCAAGGCGTTGCTCAGATTGTTAGGCATGTCGAGGAGGGGACAAACCGGGGGTAAGTTAACACTCGTGCAGTATTATTCCGTATTTAATCTGTCTTGTTTGTCAGCATGGATTGGCCCGGCGATAAATATTCCAGTCCAATTTCCGAACGCTTAATCACCCTGATCCTGAGTTCTTTTCCTCTCCGATTATGAATATTAAAACGCTCAAACTTAACGAATGCCGCTTTGAAATCCTTTGTGACGGCGATGACTTTCGGGGGGTGGGTAAAATCTGGATTCATGAGACGCTGGTGCGTTCGGGGCGGCTGCCCCTGCACCCGTATTCGCAAACCTTTAAGGACAGCCTGGAGTTCTCCACCCTCCGATTGGCGAAGGTGGTCGAAAAGGAAAATGAACTCCGTCTGCGTTTGGATGTCTCGTTTCGTGAACTGCCCATCAAGGCGATTCGTGACCACAGCTTCGATCCTATGCACACATTATCCGATTGGGACAAAGAGGTGTGCGTCGGATCTGCGCGCCTGGATCTCGTCATCCAACCGGCCCAGGACGTATTCAATGGCGTCGTCTTCGGTGGCTTTTCCTATCATTGGGAATACAGTAGCCGGGCAATTCCCATCTACTGGATTATGGACATGGCTTCTTGGGAGTTGGGAGGCGACATCACCGGCGCGACCGCCTACTCCCAATCGGCCTGCTCAACGCCGGTTGCAAAATTTGACAAGGACACGGCCTGGACCACGGAGGGTATCCTCTTCTTTCTAGTGGACGAGGGGAATCAAAACCCGGTCATGACCCATAACTTGCCTCGATGGGCTTCGCATGGGTCGTTTGATTTTCAGTTCAAAGGCGACCAAACACTTATTGGGGTTTTTGGTCGCGTGGACCTTATTCGCTCGGTCCTGCAGCGTGAGCCGGGCAAAGCCGAGCTCAAGACCTTTGATAAGCACATCTTCGACCAGGCCTTGAAGTATTCCACCGCCCCCAAAAAAATTCTCCTGCATTCCGGGAAAAAATCGGTGGTGGACCAACAGAACCTCTGGACATGGATTTCGGATGAAGTGGATCACCGCGCCCGCGCGGAGTTCGGCATCAAGGAGGAGCCCCCCATTCCCCATATAAGCTTGAACTTCTGGAAGAACTTCACTGTCGATTCATACTACAAAGACCTGCTCCCGGCAGCGGTGAACTTAGGCGTGAAGCAGATCTATGTGGATAATCTAAAAAAGTCCTCCTACACCGAGCAGTCCCCGCTACCCGGAGTTTTTGCATGGAATATGTGCTGCGGTCACGAATACGAGATCTCAGACAAGCTGGGCGGCACGTCCCGGGTTAAGGATTTCATCGACGAATGTGGCAAGCATGACATTCAGGTGATGAGCTGGACAAATAACGACCAGGCGCTTTCAAGCCCGATCAACAGTGTTGAGCGCGCACCGGTCGGAGAGGACTTCTGGTATGTCCTCCTGGAAGATTGCCGGCAGAAGCACGGGGGAGCCTACCTGTCGGTCATGAGCACCATGGATTTTGCGTCACCGGGTGCGCTGCGCTATTTCATCGATTCTCATATCAAGATCCATAAAGAAACAGGCTCCCACTTCTTCTTTGATAGCGGCTACAACCTGGGATTCATGCCGGTAAGCTTCCAGAATATGAGCCCTCGCACGATGTGGCGAGGGATGTTGCAAATGATCAAGGAAACCCAAGAAGCCGGCATCCATTGGTTTCTGGAGATGTTCGGACCCTTCGGTAAAGCCATGCATGGCCACCATGCCGGATATGACATGGATAACATATTTGCTTGCTACAAAGTTGGAATGGGCAATGGCTACAGCACCGTGCCAACCGGGGAGGCGCTTAAAGATATCAATCCGCAGGGAGCGGATGCCTATTACTATCAATTGGCGCACATGGCTGGGCCAGGGGTTTCGCTTTTCATTGATGATGTTCGCGTGGACCACGTTTGGGGGGACGACTACAAGCAGGCTCTCGCGGACTACCATGCCGTCCTTCCTAACCTCTCGCGGAGGTATCTGCAGGGCGACGGTCAGTCAATACTCTGGCATGATGCCAGCGGCAAAAAGGCGACGATCTTCAACTTTAAGAAACGGTCTAGGGCGCTGCCGGGGAAGGTGCTGGATCTCACAACAGGGAAAAAGCTCAAGCCCTCCAAGACTTACACTCTCTTGCCCCAGCACACGTATGTCATCTCGGGGGGCAAGCTCCCAACGGCGGTTTAGGGATATCTGTTTGCGACAGGAGCGGTTCGGACATTGCGGCGGGCCATCCCCTGTCGCGTTGCTAAGTGTTTCCTTTGTTTCTCAATTGAAGGAATCGATCATTTCGGGGATCTTGTGGCCGATGATTACATGCACTTCCCCTTCGGTCTCCATCCCCGGCCCTATTCTAAAATGGTGGCATCTTCAAGTGTCGCCCCTCCTCCGGCAGCAGGCGCAGCAACACCGCCGCGTCCTCCTCTCCGGCGCTCTTGGAATGCTCCTTCTCCCCTCCGCCATGGCGATTGACATCGTGGGGTATGACCCAGCTGTGAATGACCGGTTTGATCCTGCGACGTTCCCAAGCACCCTTTCACCCAATCCGAATGCGAATTTTGTTGCAGCGGGTTATGATCTTAGCTCGCTAAGTTTTAACCCGGTACCATTCAATGGCCGATATCTGGGGGGCTATGCCCTGATTACACCGGTATCTGTTCTCAGCACTGCCCACACGGGCGTATCTGGCCCCGTCACCTTCTTCGGCACTGGGGGGCAATTAACATCGGTCAACTTTTCGGGTTCGGCCAGTTTGTGGAATACTGGCGATCCCGCGATAGGAATCCTAGCAACAAGGATTGACAGCTCGTCCGGTGTCAGTTGGGCACCGGTGTTGGATTTGGCGACTAAAGTGAACGGCCAAACCAACTATGATAACTGGGCGGGTCAGCCAGCCCTTGTTTCCGGACGAAATGGAGGGCCTGATTTTTATTCAGGAGATTTCAAAAGTCCGCGGATGGCATTAACCACCATAGATTATGTGCAGGTGAGTGTGTCTGATACGTTTCCTATGGGCATCTTGGCAATCAAGGGCCCCTCAGCGGGCGGCACTGTTCAGTATATTGGCGGTGATTCCTCGGGGCCGACATATATCCCTTGGACAGATCCCTCCGGGGCAAAAATTCTCACCGTTGCGGGAACGCACTGGTCTGTAGGTGGCTCCAGCGCTAATCTTGATAATTTTTTTGGGTCAGATCAGGCGCTGTCCGCTATGAACAATCTCACCCGGTCGAAAGGATATGCCGTGCAGATGGTTGGAGATGCCTCGCGGTATTGGGTTGGGGGAAACGGGACAAATTTCACGCAAAATGCGACTTGGACCGGCGGGGTTGCTCCGGATGACTACAGCTATGTCGGATTTGATAAGTCCCAAGCAACTTCTCAGGCCGTGACTCTCGCGGCAGGCTCACAAGCGCGTGGGTTGGTTTTCTCACCGACCAGCGCGGGTGATGTCGGGTTCACCCTTAGCGGTGGCGATCTGACCTTGGGCCGGGGGGGGATGATCAACTACAGCACCCGAACGCAAAATATCGCTAGCCAGGTAACATTGGCCGATGACCAATGGTGGATTGCACGAGCGGGAGACTTGCGAGTGAGTGGAAACATAAACACGAATGGGAAGCTGCTCATTGTTGATGGGCCCCACAACTCAACGTTGAGTGGAACGATCTCCGGGGTCGGAGGGTCGCTGGCCAAGGAAGGCACAGGAACGCTTACTGTATCCGGTAGCGACAACACCTACACCGGGACCACTTACATCCATAGCGGAACGCTCAAGACAACCGGTCAAAATTCATTGGGTTCAGGCCAGTTAGTCGTCGAATCCACAGGCACGATCATCATTGGACAGGGCTCGTCTTTTGGTAATGAATTATTTCTACAGGCTGGATCAGGCATCGGAGGAACCGGAAGATACGCTCAAACAGTTGTTTTGGACAGCGGGCGCACAGTTCGTCCCGGTGACGAGCCTACTGCAATCGGGAAATTTCGCGCCGCCGGGTTTAATCTTGCTGAAGGCGGAATCTTTGAGCTTCAAATCGCCCGCGACGGAGGCACTGGGCCAATCGTTTTTGATAGCATCGAATCTTTCTTTTACAACATGAACATCACGGCGACGCAGGCAAATCCATTTGTCCTGAAATTGGACAGCTTGGGGGATATCACTCTGGGGTTGCAGCCTAATGAAACGGTGAGTTGGGCCTTCCTGACAACTGGGACACGTGCTGCGCCCGATGATCCAATCATTTTGGGGTTCTCCGCTGATAAGTTCCTGATTGATCACACGAATTTCTTACCGGATGGCAGTTTTTCTCTCACGCAATCCGGCAAGACGGTTTCGCTGAATTTCACGGCTGTTCCCGAGCCGTCTGCGGCCGCCTTGTTGGTGTGTGCAGCGGGTTTATATTTGTGGAGAAGAAACCGGTCAGGGAATCGTTAGTTCCAGATGGCATTAGGCGATAAATGAAGAAAGGCCACAAAGACACCGCTTGCCTCGAGGCCCGCTGCCTGATCGACTAACCCCCTTAAACGAGACGCGCCGTCCCCGCCGGGAAATGCCGGTGGCCACTGGGCAGGGAAAAAGCTTCGGGCATCGACCTGCCTCGTGAACGAATTCCTCGACGCCGATCACCCGCACCAGCACTATTTGTATGCTAAGTGTGTCGTTTGACTTTCTCTTTCGAATACGTGATCGGTCGTGATCGTTCATGCCTCCCCGTGTCTTTTTTTAGCATATCCATGAATCTCCCCAATTTCCTTGCCAGAACGTTCTTTATCGCGCTGACCCTTAACGCCCCTTTTGCTGCAGCAGATGTCGCGATCGAGTTTCCACTTGCCCGGAGTGTCATGCAGACAAATGAGCGGCTGCCACTGGCGGTTGTGCGATCCAGCGAGAGCGCACTGGCTTCGGGAAGCCTCTCGGCGGAGTTAACGGACACGACGGGCAGTCGGATGTCCTTCTCTTTTCCCGTGGGGGCGGTGGATGGGCCGTCGGCCCGCACGACGGAGCACTTTGTTCTCGACGGCAGGCTTGTGCGCCCCGGGAAATATGACCTGAAAGTTACGGTCGATGGGGTTTCGGCCACGTCCCCGCTGGAAGTCTATTCTCACGTTCGTCCATCCACTTATCGCCTAATCAACTGGGGTTCGCCTGAAGGTGCCGAGAACCAGCGGATGCAGGGAAAATTGGGCTATAACCTGATGTATGACAAACCGGTGGATCTGACTGAATACATCCGGGCGGGTGTTGATGTGATCCCGGTGAATGTGATGAGTGGGGCCCACCAGATGGATTTGCGCGGCGAGTGTGACTGGAGCGATCCCTATGTGACTCGTGGAGGCACCCGGCGGGTTTCCCGGGCGGCTCTGCAATATCGGACGTTCCCAAACTTCATTGGGATCAATTTTTATGACGAGCCGGGGTTGACCTGGCGGGTTGATCCTGCGACCGGAAAACGCACCCCGCACGGGATCCCGTGGCAGGTACGGTCGTATGAAAATTCTTGGGGCGAGGCGGCTCCGGATTCCCTCCAGGTTGATCCGGCGAAAGCGGAAGACGTGCAGGCGTGGATGAAATGGGCGGGGTGGAAGCTAGGGTTCATGGATGCCGCCTGGAGGGAGGCGGCGTATGGGGTCTCGCAGGTTCGTAGCGATCTGATCTCCAATACCCAAAGCCAATACGGCTGGAGTGGGTTCACCGACGGATATTATTTCAACGTCACACGCAGCCTTCCCGTTGCCAGCGGCCACGGTGGCTACGACAACGCGGTGATTGGCTATTTCAACCCGTCGTATTTCCTCGAAATGTCCCGGGCGCGAGATCGTGTCCGCCCGAACTGGTATCTTCCCACCTGGTACCGGAGCATCACCGACGACCTGATGCGGGTGGAAAACTACCTGAGCTTTTCGGTGGGAATTCAGGGGATCATGACACCGCCCTGGATCGAGCCGACGGGGCCGACTCCCTCGGGCCGCGCGGCGATCATCGAAACGAACAAGGTCATGGGCCGGCTGGGGACGATCTTCGATACGATGCCGGCCACCCCACGCCCGGTTGCAATGCTGTATTCGCTTTCCAATGTTCTGCACGAACAGGTTCAGGATCGTGACATCGCTTATGTTCACGAAACCCGGCATGGCCGGAGCCTGGCGTTCGGATACCTAGCGGGGCTTCTCTCCCGGCTGCCAACGGATACGGTTGTCGAAGAGGATATTCTCGATGGGACGCTGAGCGACCGCTATCGGTTCCTCCTCCTCACCTCGATCGATTTTCTCGACCCGGAGGTCGTCGCCGTTCTCGAAACATTCATCGAGCAGGGCGGGGTGGTCATGAAAACAGCCGACTCCAAGGTGCAGATCCGGGGTGCGGTCGAGCTGGGTGTCACGCCGGAATTTCCCGATCAGAAAGTGATCGATCAGCTGCAGAAGGAAATTTTGGCGGCTCCGAAGCGAGACTGGTCCCGGCTGAAGCCTTACGCCAACGTGAACAAGGCCATCGATGGCGCGAAACCACTTGCGGAGGCTTTGCGGAATGAGTTGGCACGGCACAAAGCGGAGCCAATTTTTGAAAGTGACCAGCCGGAGGTTGTCGGCCAGCGCCATGTGGGTGGTGAGATCGAGTATCTTTTTGCCATCAATACCACGAGCGACCGGAAGGAAGGGGCTCCAATGGGCTGCGTGCCCGTGACCGCCAAACTTTCGCTGCCGGATGATGGGAAATCCGTTTACGATGCAATGACCGGCGGGTTGGTGAAGGAACTTGGGAAACGCGCAACCGGAGAATTCCCTTTTGGCTCGGGCGAGATGCGCGTTTTTGCCCGGACTCCGCGTCCAATTGGCGGGATTCGAGTCGGGCAGCCGGAGACCTCCAGTGATTTCACCCGGAAGGACTCGCCCATCACACTGAACATAGCCGCCACCTTGATGGATGACAAAGGCGGCCTGCTGGCGGGCTCTGCTCCGCTACGCGTGGAGATTAGCGATCCGCAGGGTGTTGTGACGCACGATCTTTTTCGTGCCACCACGCAGGGCCTGCTGAAGCTTGCGCTGCCTCTTGCGGCCAATGACCCAGCCGGAACATGGACCGTCAAAATCACGGAGTTGCTGAAAAACACCTCGGGCTCGGCGACCTTCTCTTATGCGCCATCCTCGCGGAACGGCCATGTGCTGGGGAGGGTCCGTCGTGCCATTCTTTTGGATGGTGAGGAGGCAAATCTGTTCCGTTTCGGCCGCACCCACCGCGAAGTCACGATCATACCTGGCAAAGGGGACTATGTTGCGGCCACCAAGCGCCTCGTTGAAATTCTGGCACCTTGGGGCATTCGCGCGACAGTCATGGATGTCGAGCAGGCGTCCCGTCCTCGCAGCCTCACAGAAGATGAGGCGAAAACGTGGATCGGGCTGAACCATGCCTCCAGCGGTACGATCAAGCCGGGTGCAGACAATTCTCCTGTCCAAAGTGGATTCGCTCTGCCGGGTGCTGCCATTCTCCTTGGAACGCCGGAGGATCATCCCATGATTGGAACGCTCTTGACGGAGAGATTCCTGCCGTTTTCACCCAAGGAGGGCCTGTTCCCAGGCAGAGGTCGGGGCACAGTAGCATGGCAGCGGGACGCCATCGGCGCGGGGCAGGAGTCTGTGACACTCATTGCCTATGACGCCGCAGGGATGAACGAGGCGGTCGGCTCGTTCTACGAAGCTGTGGCCGGGATCCAAGCCCTCGTCGAATATGGTCTGCCTTCGCAGGTGAAGATCCTGCCAGCCCAAGTTGGGAATTAGCCATTCCACCCCGCTTATCCTGAGAAGCACATCGGCGGCGCCTGAACTCGGCCGCGGCGGTTTGGCTGTCATGAAGTAAACCCGAAAACGGCTGTAGATCTGGGCGATCTGTCGCAATCTCCCGGCCGCAACGGGCATCTGGCACCGATCACCGTAACACGAAGGATACACCTCGCGCTTTCGCATGCCTTTTCGGCCGGTATCTGGCGCCATTTCATCCCCGTCTATCGTCGTTTTCCGTTTAACGAGGTTTCCAATACTTAAGCGATATTGTTTCTTTTGTGTATTTCTAGACAGATGTTCACGAATTAGGCATTAAGGTTCCCTAAGTTTGACGCAAGTCTAGCTTTTGCCCTCCCCCCCATGAACATCAAGTGTCTCTTCCTGCCTTTCATTCTGTTAGTTCCTTGCTTCAATGCTCTACTCGCTGATGGCACACAAGGAACAGCTTCGGTTCGTTTTCCAGTCGTGGACGGAAGTTATGCGCCCAATCTTTGCCGAAGAATCAACCCCGATGGCTCCTTGAAGAGCAGTGTCACGGTGACCTCTCAATCCTCTAGCTCCTTGTCGTATTACAGGAATGCGCCGGGAAACCTGATTGATGGCAGTGATGACTGCTCCTACATTTGGTGGGTTGATCCCGGGCAGCAGGCCACCTTCCAATTTACAGCCACAGTGGACTTGGGGGAAACGTATTTGATCAATAAAACAAGGATCTGTTGGTATGCGCATTGGCGGCGAGCCCAGCGTTGGACCATATCGACATCCATTGACGGTCAGACCTTCTCGCCTGTTCAGACGGTCTATGCGGCGGATTGTACGCCAGGAGACGATGCTTACTGGAACTTGCGCTTTGCTGACCGTCAGGCGCGATATGTGCGGATCGTCGGCAGCGGTGTTTCAGATCCAGTCCATCCAGAGGTCACGCTCGGCGAAATCTGTGTCTTCCAATCAAGATATGCCAGTCCGCCGTCGTCGACGGACGGGTATTCGCTCGGATTTTTGCAGGGGGTGACACAGAGCTTTCAGAATATGTCGAATGCCTGGAACGAACCCAACGCGATTTGGGGAGGGGCGGTCAACCCCTGTGCATATGTAAGCCCCAAGTCTGGTTGGAATCAGGATTCCATCGTGGATTTCGATCTGGGCGGCACCCATGAGGTTTCGCTGATGAAATTGGGCAGCGGCCTACAAGCGAGTTGTTGGCCAAAGGGAACTCGCTTGGAGGTCTCCTCCACCGCGACGGGAACCTTTGTTCCCATTTGGAGCTCAAGCGGCGCTTTGCAGGGTGATGTCTCGGTGGTTGTCCCCGCGAATCTCCGTCAGGTCAGGCGTGTCCGATTGGTCAGCATTGGCAGTTCGCAAAACGGGGGCAATGTGGATCGATTGGGCAACATCGAATTTTTCTCGCCTGCGCAATCCGTGGTGACAGCTGTGCCTCGTTTTCCAGTTGTGGACGGAAGTTATGCGCCCAATCTCTGCCGGAGAATCAACCCCGATGGCTCCTTGAAGAGCAGTGTCACCGTGACCTCGCAATCTTCGGGTTCCTACCCGTGGTATACAAACGCTCCCGGAAATTTGATCGATGGCAGTGATGACTGTTCCTTCTCTTGGAAGGTGGATGCGGCCCAGCAAGCCACTTTTCAGTTTACGGCCACAGTCGATCTGGGGGAAACCTATCTGATCAATAAAACAAGGATATCTTGGTATCACTCATCGAGACGTGCAGAGCGATGGACTGTATCGACATCAATTGACGGCCAAAATTTTTCACCTGATCAGACAGTATTTGCTGCCGATACCGTCGGGGGCGAAGATGCCTATTGGAATTTGCGGTTCTCCGACCGCCAAGCGCGGTTTGTTCGTATCGTCGGGAATGGTATTGCAAATGCACAGGGCACCGAGGTGGCTCTCGGCGAGATTTGTGTATTCCAGTCAAAAAACACCAGTCCGCCGGCATCTGTTGAAGGGTATTCTTTAGGATTCATGCAGGGAGTTACCCAAAGCTTTCAGAATACGTCTCAGGCATGGCTAGAGCCTTACTTGATCTGGGGAGGCGCGGTGAATCCCAGTTCGTATGTGAGGCCCAATCCGGGTTGGAATCAGGATTCCATCGTGGATTTTGATCTTGCGGGCAATCATGTTGTATCACTAATCAAGCTGGGCGGCGGCCTCCAGGCCAGTGTTTGGGCGAAGGGTTCCCGCTTGGAAGTTTCCTCAAGCATCACGGGGAGTTTTGTTCCAATTTGGAGTTCAAGTGGTCCCGTGGTGGGTGATACAGCAGTTATAGTTCCCGAGAATCTTCGTCAGGTGCGGCGCGTTCGCTTAGTGAGCATCGGCAGTGCGCAAGCCGGCGTCAATGCGGATCGCATGGGAAACATCGAGTTTTTCTCACCTGTTCAGTCCTTGAGTTCTGTTTCACCCTTGGCCCAAATACCCGCGCAGGCGGGACAGATGATGAGCGCGGGAGTATACGATTCAAACGGACGTTTGGTAAAGACGCTGGAGGCCGGCAGGGAAGCTAATGGTCAGCCAATTCCAATCTACTGGGATGGTACGGATACGTACGGGCAAGTCATGCCGGTTGGAGAATATGAGTGGCGTGCCTTGGTTAATAATGGGATCGGTCAGAATATTGCTGCCGTGGGCGATAGCGGCACCCCCCCGCATGGAACCACGGAGGCATTGGGCGGCGCATCGGGATTGGCTTATGATAGTTCCGGATCCCTATACCAGTGCACTTGGTGGGTGGAAAAGCATCTGGAGGTAAGGAAAACGTCATCGACAGGCCAGATTCTATGGAACACCAGCTTGGTCGGTTCTCTGGTCCTCGCCGCCGATTCCTTCTCTGTTTTTGTTTCCGTTTCTCCTTACGGAACCGGAGAAGATCGAGTTTACCGTCTGAGTGCCACGGACGGGAGCTTCGTGCCGTTCCCCGACGGGAAAAACTATCTTGTGATTAATTCTGGCCGTCCCTCCAGCCTGACCGGAAGTCGCAACGACTTAGAGGCGAACTATGGGTTCGAGGCGATCAATGGCTTGGCTGTAGATGCCCAGCGCTTGTTTGTCAGTAACTATCTAAAAAACGAGGTGGAAGTTTTTGACCGAAACACAGGGGCCAAGCTTGGCGGCCTCCTAGTGGCCAAACCTCTGGGACTGGCGATACGGCCCTCTGCGCAGGGTGGTGAGTTATGGGTTGCATCCGAAGATTTGGTGAAGTCTTTTACCTATAATTTGACGTCTACCTTTGCGGCTCGCACCCCCTTCAATATTGCGACCGGAACGCGTCCTCAGGCTCTCACGCTTTCTTCTGCCGGTCAGCTTGGAGTAGGGGATGTCGTGGAAGGGAAGGTGAAGCTCTATAACATAGCCTCCAGCGGGGCCGCAACGCTCGTTCGCACGATTGGACAACGAGCCACTCCGGGTATCATCAATGACGGCGACTTCCGTCCAAATGTTCGCTGGGCGGTGGCGCTGGATCCCAGCAATCGATTGACGGTCGGCGATTCGGGTAATCGTATGCTCTGGGATTACGATTCCAGCGGAGTTTTGCTGTCGACGAATTTCAGCGAATTCCAACCCCAGCCCATCGTTTTCCAAGCCTCCGGCGAGCAGCACCGTCTTTTGAGTGGGACATGGGAGTATGAGGTTGATTTGAGTGGAACTCCCCACTCCGGACCTCGCTGGTATGATGGGGGACTCTGGAAGTTAGCCGCAAATTGGGAACCTTCGGATGGCCTGTTTTTCAGTTCGCAGCAGGCGATCCGTGTGACGCTGCCGAATGGGCGGGACTACATCGTCTATATGTCGCATGGCAGTGCCGGTGTCGCATTTTACGAAATCTCCCAAGGCCGAATGCGGAGATCGTTTGTTTTTGGGACTCGTTGGAAGGGTTTGGATGAGGGCCTGGCTTCGCAAGTTGCGCTTTGGTCATGGCGGGATTTGAACGGAAATGGTCTTATGGATTGGAACCCTGGCCAGTCAGGCACGGGTCAGGAGGGCGCCTTCGTTGAAGCTCCGGGAACTGGGGGCGTCGCGGCCGGTTGGGAGCTGAGATCCCCTGGATCGTGGATCGACAGTGCGGGCAACCTCTGGTTTGCTCGCTTAGGGGAGGCGATTGTTAAGGTTCCCCTGCTAGGATTTGACTCTGCTAATAATCCGATCTACGACGTCACCCTGCGCCAAACGATCGTTCCGCGCGATACGACTCCAGAGGAATTCCGGGCCAACAATCTTAAGACGGCAAGTTCCGGGGATCTTTTTGCCTTGGGTTTCTCAAACTACACAGGTGGTGATCCTTGGCTCTGGATGGGCGGCAAAGAAATTCGCCGATATACTTCGTCCGGGAATCTGGTCTCCACCTTTAGTGTTCCAGATCGAAAGACAATCGTCACATTTGCCTTTGATCCTATTGACAATGGCATCTTCTACACAGCACAGAACGAGGGAGCAAATCCCGAGATTCGGGCCTGGAACTCCGAGGGGCTTTGCCTGGCCATCGCCAAGCCGGACCCCGTCATTA
Source organism: Terrimicrobiaceae bacterium (assembly GCA_041738805.1). Taxonomy (GTDB): domain Bacteria; phylum Verrucomicrobiota; class Verrucomicrobiia; order Chthoniobacterales; family Terrimicrobiaceae; genus JAJTZA01. Next base: position 55,895 of record JBGSPC010000050.1, read on the forward strand.
CGGGAGATATGGGCTGGGTGGACGGATTCATGGGGCTCTCGGCTTTCACGCCGGACAATGTTCGGCACCTCGTTTACGCGGAGGATGTCTGGAATGGGAAGAGCGTGCTATTCGAGTTTGCCGACCTTTTCCAGAATATCCGCTACAGCGGTTCCATTCTGCTCGTCGAATAGACTTTTTCGAATATCTTTGGTAGGCCTCCTAAGAACAGATTTCCTGGGTCGGCTTGACTATCGGGCGCTTTTCCCTTTCCCTGCTGCGCGACGAGACCTCCTGTTTTGTATGGGGCAGAAACATCAACGACTTTGATGGAAATTATTCCCTTTCAGAGGCCTCACCATGAGATGGAATCCTGCCTATTTCCGCGCTCCGAAACGCTCTCTGACCTGCGATGCATCGTGTCGTTCGCGCACGGCCACTTCGATCCGGTCTTCCAGTCGGGCTATGAAATCCTCTGCGCCGAATCGACATCCTCTCCGTATTCCGGCATAGACGCCGTCCTCATTCTCGTTGGCCCTCCGCTGCTCCATCCGCCGGGAAAACTCGCGCTGTCCCTACGCATTGTCACACTCGACACCGTGCTCCCCGCGCAATCTGTCCTTTCTCAGCCATTCAGGCCGCTTTCGAGGTGTATGCAAGTATGCGGGGTAGCTGCTCCACGCATACGTCCCGAGGCTTTTCTCTTCTGCGATCAATCTGGCTATCGCCTGATTCAGATGCACATAATTGCAAACGGTCCGAAGATAAAATCCATCCGTTTCATCCACCAATAGTGCCGTGTTGTGTAGCGTCCGGCAAATAGGTGCCCTCGCATGCGGTGACGCGCGTTAAATCGCTGCGTGTAAGTTCCTAGTATCCATTTCATCCCTGCTACCAGCGTCGGCATCGGGGTTTCCAATACCAAATGAAAATTATTGCTCATCAGGCAATACGCGTGCACCTGCCAATGGCTCTTCCCGCACGCCTCCTCCAACGTCTTCAAAAACAACCGCCGATCCTCGTCTCCCCCAAAAATATTTCCCCGCCGCTTCCCTCGATTCATCACATGATAAATCGCGCCATCGTATTCAATCCTCAAGGCTCGCGGCATTTAATGAATATCGTACCCTTGATCAAATGTATCAATATGAATGACTTGTATCTCGATTTCGACTGTTGAATTGGGCATCTCGAAACCTAGGGGCAAGATCTCGTATTCGAAGTAAACCGGATGCGCTTCGCTCGGTTGGATGAAAACCTCGACAACATCCTCGTTAAAAAGATCGCCAAGATCTTCCGTGATGGTGCAGGTGAGGCGGCGGTCCTCACACCCGACGAGGAAATACATGCCTATGTCTGAGTAAAGAGCCTTGGCCCGCGTTTGATGGGCGGTGCCGGGCTTGATGGGGGCGAGAGCGAGCCATTCCGCCCGCTCCCATTTCTTGGTATTGCCGCAGCTGTTCATTTCGAAGTCCGCGGTTCGCTGGATTGTGGTTCTGTTCAACGAAAAATCAAATGGGGCAGGCGTCGCTGGCTATACATTGAATCACGTGGGATGGTATAAGGTTTGCTGGATCGAACTGATCACGCAGGAAGACCAGCGATTTGCGTTTCGGGATGAAAATCCCGGTGCCGAAGTCAGCATCCGGCCAAGATTCCATCATGTGGCCCACGAGGCGGCCGCATGGATTACCCAGCACTCCCTCGTGAGCATTGTGCCAGAGTTCCGTAGCGTCGAGATTCTCCAGTTCATCCGAAGCGATCTCAGCGACGGCGACGCGGAACGCCGCATCTGTCAGATTGCCGTGACCGTGCTCCCACTTGGCATGAGCCAAGCTTGCATAGTTTCGGATGGCGCGGAAAGAGCACCAGTAAATCTCAAATACCGCTACTTCCCACTGAGCTGCGGGTGTTTTTGCCTGGAGCGATGCAGCGGCCTGCCATGCTTTCTTGAGCTCCATGACGATTTCGGTTGTGGCGTGGAGCACGACGGGGATGGTGTCGCCTGCGAGGAGATTGTAAGGGGCAAAGTAATTCCAAGCGTGGTCCGTGTCAGAAAAGCGGAGATCGTCGAGGTGATAAGGCCCAAAAAGGCAGAATCCGAAGCCACAGCACCTTGCATCCATGTTGACCACGTCGCGGCTCTGGATTCCAAATGGCATCCATGCACGGGCGTTTCGGTAAAACCCATAAGCCGACCGTGCCTCATCCGCTGCCTCGCCCCAGATTCCCTCAAGAGTGCGGCGGAGTAGATTTTCCTCATCGTCGCCGGGCGCGGCGGTCCATTCGCGCATTGCTCCCGAGAGGCTTCCCGGTTCAATGCATCCACAATCGTAGTCCATCCAACCTTCCGCGCCAGCGTCGCTGAGAGCCTTGCACTTGCGAATCGCAAAGAGGGGGTCAGGGGGGGCGGGCAACCAAAAATTTTCCGTGCCCCGGCTCCACGAAACCATGTCAATGGGAACGTGACCCCGGTTTCGCGCTTTGGTGCAATGCAGTTTGAAATCGTCGGAAAGCCCGTCGGCAACGTTGCTGATATCGGAAACATCGCCGGAATAGGAACCGTCCGGTGCTGACCAGCGAATGCCGCGTGCTGAGCGGCCAATCACGAGGGAGCCGGTGGGCAGGCGCTCCATTAAGGAGTCGGTGAGTGCTGGAGGCAGCCACCAGTCATACATAGCCAATTTGAGCCCACCTTCGCGCTGTGCGGCCATTTCCATGAAGGTCGAATAGACATCGGAGATCCCCAAATTGAGCGATCTTCCTTTGCAGCGGGGGCATGTCTCATCACAAAAACTCGCTTCGTTGTCGATCATGCTCACGATGACTCCAGCAAGGCCCGGCAGGGCAGCGATGGCATCGCGGGCCATAGCCTTCCAGTAGGCTACGGCTTCCGGCATTTCCCAGCAAAACGCGATCTCCTTATTTCCATGCCACCCCCAGCCGCCGCGTCCGCGCCAGTCTACCGGTAGGAGCGACTGGGCATAGGCAGGGAGTCGCGGTTCCCAGCAGTCAAACCAGACCTCAATGCCGTGTCGGGCCGCTCTTCGGCACACCTCGTTAATATACTGCTGATAATCCTCGCGCCGATGAGACCTGGAGATGTCGAAAAGGCTGATGTGGTGGAAATTGCGAAAGAACTGTCCTCTGTTTCCCGTACGCATCGGATCGAATGGCGCGTTCTGCAAATACAACGCACCGCACCCCATTTCGCGGAGAAACAGGAAGTAAGAATCGTCAAACGCAACAAGTGAGGTGTGACGGCATTGCGCCATACGAAATGGTAAAGAGGCTTGTTTCATCATTCAGAGATAGGGGTAAAAGTCGTTCTAAAATCGGCGTGGTCTGGAGTTTGGTCTCGGTGAAGCGTCTCGATTGATTCGTTTGGACTGATGATTAGATCCCAGGGAAAACCTGAAATGGCAAACTGGACTTGCCATTTTTCGACTCTGCCGACAAAGGAAACACAATGACGTCATAATTGTGAGATGGCGCTCGTGAGTATGGAAACCCTGCGGGAACTGCGTAAATCATCCGGGGATGAAAAGTTTGTGGCTAATGTGTTCCCGAATCCAAGCGAGTTAATTTGATTGGCCGATGGCGTTTTACTCTTCTGCGCTCAATCTCTATTCTTGGATCGTGAGCTAGCTTTCCAGCTCTCCGGAGATGGTAATCTCGTCAAAGAGAGTGCCCTGCACGAGTTATGATTTGCCGACTCCCTGAGCGGTGAAACGGCAAACTCCGGCGCTGGGATCCAGGCTGCTCGGAGTTGAGGCCAGGCCTTTCGATTCATCGTCGTGGTCGGTGGGGCTGGGCGGGTGGAGGAATTGGGGGTGCCGCTCGTGCGTCATCGCGCCAAGTGGCATCATCTCCGGGCGCAGTGCAATTGCGACTCAAAGACTTCGAGGTGCACAGACCGTTGCAACGGGGAGGATGCCGGTTGTTTTGCTGATCCGGGAATTTGGCAGCCAATGATATAGGCGACCGGTTTCAAGAATTGCCACCGGACAGCAGATCCGGCCTTGTCGTCCAGGAAATGCAGTGGACAAGGAGGCATTGAGGCGGCCAACCGACCGCGCTTTGGAAAGCTGCGCACAGTTCGTCAGACGAGTTATCGCTTGCCTGTCGAGTGGACTGGCCAGTCGTCGGTTCGGAATGGTGAAGCCGGGAGACCCTCGACGTTGAAAAGCGTGCAGAGCGGATTGTCCAACCAAGCATAGCGAACGGCGATTGGTTTCGGCACTTTGGGGCTGGAGACAATCAGCTTGTTTTTTTTGAGCTCGACCAAAGCTCGATTGAATACTCGATCCTTGCCCGCAATTTCAAAGCCGGATAGCGCCGTGCCAGTTTTGAGAACTAGACCGCTGCCTGTATGGTCAAAGGTGATTTCGATGTTTGAGTTAGTGATCTTAAATTTTCGGAAGAGCGGGCCCGAACTGACGAGGTCCTTTTCACCATATACCAAATTTCGTGCGAGGAGAGCCAAGCGCTGGCCGACCGGCTGTTTGTTGGGAGGATGAATGTCCTTGGGGTCGCCTACGTCGCAGGCCACAGCCATTCCGGTATGCGGGACGGAGCGGTGCGTCATCAACTGAGCCTCGCGGAGTTCATCGTAGTGGGCCGGGTTGGGCTGGGGCTGGATATCGAGATTTTGCAGTTGGACGAAAAGAAAGGGGAGGTTGGGGGATTTCCAGCGTGCGCGCCAGTCGCGGATCAGCGCGGGGAACAGCTTGCGGTATTGTTCGCCGCGTTCGGAGTTGTATTCCCCTTGCCACCAAATCACACCTCGGATGGCATAGGGAATCAGCGGATTGAGCTTTCCGTTATAGAGGCCCGATGGTCGTGTGATCCGAGTGTTGGGATCGGTGGAGTCGGGTGAGTTCGTTTTGCTCGCATCCCCACTCGCGACCAATGCTTGGTATGCGGTAACTTCATTTTGATAGCGGTCCAGGATGGGCTGAAAATCGGCATCCGACTCGAGGGCTTCCTTGCTCATCCAAGCCTCGGCAAGGGTGCCGCTTTCGGCATTTTGGAGGAGGCCGACGGGCACATTTAGCGCTTGATACAAATCCCGGGCGAAGAAGTAGCCCGTGGCAGAAAAATCTCCAACGGATTTCGGGGAGCAAACCTTCCAGAGGCCCGTCACAGTTCGTTGAGGTTCTCCAGCGACGCGGGTTTCCATTTGGAAGACGCGGATGGCTGGGTAATTGGCGGCGGCGATCTCCGCATCCGCTTTCGAGGCGGAACTCACACCGTAAGCCATATTGGACTGACCCGCCGCGATCCAGACCTCTCCGACGAGAACGTCCCGGATCGTGATCTTTTCTCCGGGGGTGGTGAGGTTTTTGATCACGAGCTCCCTGGGCTCAAAACTTGGTGGCATGGGTTTGAGTCTGACTTGCCAATTGCCTTGCGGGTCGGTTTTGACTCGATGGAATTGGCCACCGAAATAAACCGCAATTTTCTCGCCGGGAGTAGCCGTGCCCCACACGGGAACCGGGCGATCCCGTTGCAAAATCATGTGATCGGAGAACAAAGCCGAGGGAGAAAGTGCGGCGGATAGAACAGGGGCGGCCATAAGAAAAACGGCAATCCTCCAAATAGAGCAGAGGGAGCGGGGAAGACGAAACTCGAAAGACGGCATTCTCATCAAAGCAGGGAGGAACGTCGGGCGGTGTTCCGAATCACATGCGGTCCGAGGCGGAATCACTTGTGCCTGAGAAAACGACCCGCACGGTGACGATCTTGTGAGCATCCGCACTCACCTCAAGGTTATTGCCGTCCCACGTGACTGTGCCCGGCGAGAGCGTGGGTTCTTCATTTAGGTCCAATTTTTGCGCAAACACTAAGTGCCGCCAGAACTGGATTCGTTCCGTCTGAGGCTGTCCGGTCGGATTCCAAAGGCGAACCACCAGGCCCTGTCCCGTCTCCGGGCATTTTATTGCCGAAATGACGAGATTTCCGGTCTGGCACTCCATGAAGCCTTGTGAAGAGGATTGCTGACCGGACATCGGGGGAAAGCCAGACGGGCGTTTTCCGGTTTGACGTGTGATCAATCCGCCTTGCAGTCGCGCGAGTTCTGAAAGCGCCTGGGCGCGTGGAAGTTCATCGGTAAATGGCATTAGTGCGAACCTATAGGTGATTTCGCCCTTTTCCAGCCCGTCGGTTTCGCCCGTGGTAACGATGGTGCGGCGGAATGACCGCAGCAGCGTGATGAGCATCGTGCGCCGTGCATCATCAGCCACACCGCCCTCATGCGGGCCGGCACAGGAGAGAATGGCCAATCCCCGGTTGGAGGAACTGACTGCTTGAATGCCCATGAAGGGTTTCTCCACCTGTTCCATCTCCTGCCAATCTGCTGTTGCGTGATCGATGGCGATGGGCCTTTCCACGAAATCAAAAGATTGATGAGAAATGTAGGTCAAGGCCTCTCCGCAATCAGTAGGCAACAGAAGACGCAGGCGATGATCTTCTGCCGTGTTATTCACGGACGTTTCCACCTCGATGACCTTTGCTCCACGCCGGAGGCTGATCAGGTTGGTGATCGGCAGGATGACCTGTTCCGTGGAGGGCCGTTGAGCCCCTGCGTCGTGGCGTGCGGGGACGGTCAAAAGGATTGTCATACGAAACGTGACGATCTCCGGGCCGTCATGAACAACGGACACTTGGGCGGGCGACGCGCAAGACAAAATCTGCTCATCGTTTAGGGAGTGGGCATGAAACCACCCGTCGGCCACTTCGCTGCGGTGCTCAAACGTCAGCAGGTCGCGATAAATCTCGCCAGTAGCCTTGTTGGTGATCGAGAGGGCTCCATTGGATTGGATCTCGATGCTCAGAAACTCATTGGCAGCGGAAGCTGGCGCGGTGCGCAGCGAGCCTGCAGCACGCACGGGCATGGTGGAAGGGCGAACCCGCAGAGAGGCGAAACCCAAGCCGGGCAGAGGAACCCGCGCCGCAACCATGTAGCGCGAGAAGGGGCCATCGCTCTGGAAACAGAATTTGGCAAAACGCGAGCGTTCGTTCATTTCCGGCACGAAGGAGAGTCGCTGGTATGGGACAGAGGTCCCATTGGCGTCCTCCAGAATGAACGATTTGAGAGCTTGAGAAAAGAAGGATTCCCGGAATTCAGTTGGGTAATCCGGCGGAAGGTCCACAGGAAAAATGACCACTTCGTTTCGGGCTTCGGGGACCGGGTTGACCACGGTGAGAGTGAACTCGTCCTTCTCTCGTGCAAGGTCCGCGCAGGATTGGGTGAGAAAACCGACAGATTGCATGCGCAGTTGATCCCCGAGAACCCGTGTCTGATCAAAGCGATACATCATGTCGCGGTGCACCTGATCGATAGAGCAACCGCAGATGGAGTCGTGAGCGTGATTGAGGAGGAGATATTTCCAGGCTACGCCGAGGTGAGCGGTGGGGATGTCGGCGCCCTGAAGGTTCGCAACCGCCAGAAAAGGATCCGCCCAGCGTTCGAGCAGGGTGCGGCACTCGTCGTTGGCCATCTTGATTCCGACGCGGGCCGACGGACAATTCGGAATCAGCCAAAGATAAGGGTTTTGGGTGCGGCTGGGTTCGCGCAGTTCGCCGGTTTTGACCGCGTTGGGTGTAGCGGTTTTTCGTGCTTCGGCAAAGAACGCTGGCAGATTGGAATGTTTGGGTGCGACCTCCGGGCAGGCTGACCGGATCAGCCGCAAATACCCCACCACATCCGTGGCAGGAGGGATGTGGTCCATCGAATCCATCAGGCAGAGCGGGCCATTCCCTTTGCTGCGCTGAATCTCGTGGTTTACATATTTGGCCAGTTCAATCTGGAAGTGTTTTTCGCGGACTTCCAACTGTTTGTCGTTGTCCGCTCCCGCCGCGGCCAGCTCCCGGCAAAAATCCTGCATCGTGGCGTGGACGAAGGAATCCTCTTTTTCCAAAGTTGCTCGCGGGACGGCGAAGGCCCCGTAGCCCTGGTTGTCCTGCAATTTGAAAGTAAAGACCTCGGAACCATCCGGGGATTGCCAGCGGAAGAACGGAGGCGTCGTGCTTTCATTGGTTCCCCGTCCCAGAACGCAGTCGGTATACCCGAAACCTTGGAAGATTTGCGGGATTTGCGAGGGATGGCCAAACATGTCGCAAATGAAGCCGACGGGCATTGGTTCGACGCCCCATTCGCGGGCGATTTTCCGGCCGAGAAGAAGGTTGCGAATAATCGTCTCGTCCCCGACACAGAACAAGTCGGGCATGGTAAACCATGGGCCGATCAGAATGCGACCGGCGACGATTTGTTTTCTCAAACGCTCCCGGTTTTCTGGACGAATTTCGAGATAATCTTCGATGAGGCAGGTTTGTCCATCGAGCTGAAAAAAGCGGAACTCCGAGTCGCCTTCCATCATGTCCAGCAAATCATCCAGAAGTTTGACGAGGAGGAGGCGGTATTCCTGGAACGGCCGATACCATTCCCGGTCCCAATGCGTGCCGGAGATGTAGTGCGCGGAGAGCAGATCTTCTGAGGTCGTGAAGAGCTCGTCGTTCTTGCTGCCTGTCCTACTCGCGGCAGCTTCTGTCATTATCTCTTTCATCATTTTTCAGTGTGGTGAAAAATCGATGGACTGGATAGATGTTACAGATTGGTAACAGTAAGGGACCTTTTCGCCGCAAATCTCTTTCGATAGTGTTGTTATTGTGTGTCTTTTGACCGTAAATCTTAGACAGGCTACTGATTCTCCTAACACACAATAGACGGAAGGCTCTTTTCATTTCCGGGGGGAAATGGCGCCCGAGGGAAAATTTCTTTCTCGGGCGTCTATACCCTAATATTTTGGAGTTCAATCTGCTAAACACACGCCATTCTGGTGGCGGTGGCCAAGATCTCCGGGGGATGAGGTCGCGGATTTGGGGTTCACGTACCACCAACCCTTGCTGCGCGAACCATATATCGCGGCCGACAGCGCTTTGGGCTCGAATGGCTTTCATGTCCTCGCCATCCCGGCTGAAAATCCTGCCTGGAATCCCATCACCCATTCGAAAGCTTTTCCAGTAGAAGCCCACCGGATTGAAAGGTCCCCAATTTGGCGCTTTCCCGGACCCATGGGGGTCCGAGGCGGGTGGGATTTTCCCCAATGTCAATCTCTACTCGCGCTACGCGATGGTCCCCCCTTCTTCGCTGCCGGGTCACGGCGAGCGAAGACGTTTTGGCCGTCGCCATTTACCAGTCGCCAGATCCAGACGAGAACCCCGCAGCCATCGCCTGCGCTCCCTCGCTTGTCCAGTCCGGCGACAGCGGCTGGGCCATTTGCTGGCCCGATGGCTCGCATTCCTGGGGGGGGTGGATCTGACGGATCTTCCGGACTTTGTTCTTCTTGGCGCCCAGGGCAAACCCTGGCGTGAACCCGAGTCAACCTATGCGCCCTGATTTCGAAGGGCCGCAAAATTTCTGTTGTCATTCTGTGTGAGGTGGATTCAAACAAAAGCTGGTGTATGGATATTGTAAATCAGAGCCATGCGCACGGAACCCTCCCCAGATAACGGCACAAATCGATCATTCTCCCAACATAAGCACGTTTTGAAGCCACGCGAGAATGGGATGGTGCTGATCATCGTCCTGGTCTGTATCGCGCTGCTCGCCATTCTCATCATTTCCTTTATGTCGGGAGCCACCACCGAATTGGCTGCCAGTAAACAATACTCGGTCTCCGCCCAAACCCAAAATCTCGCTTCCAGCGCGTTAAACCTTGCCATGGGGCAGGTTGCCATGGGCGCAAAGGCAAACCAAAACACGATCTCGTGGGCCTCCCAGCCGGGCATGATCCGAAATTTTGACGCGAGCAGCACCAATGCCGTGGCTCTTTACAAGTTATATTCGAGCTCGCAGATGACTCTCACAGGATCGGACGCCGCCGCCTTTGATCCGGCCTTAGAACTTCCTCCCCAGGACTGGGATGCCGAGCCTTCTCTTTACACCGATCTCAACGAGCCGGCCGAGGTCGGGGGACAAATGCGCTTTCCCATTGTTGATCCCCGAGCCTCGGCCGGAGCCAATGCGGTGGCGGGATTTTCTTACACCAACAGCATCAACGGCGTCACCTTGGCGACATCGGACTCTGACGCGAATGCCCGCCTTCCTATGCCGGTGCAGTGGCTTTACGTTTTGAAGGATGGCTCTTTCGTTGCTGCCTCCTCGGCCAATGGAACAACTGCAATAGTGAACGGGGCCTCGAAAATCAATCCCATCATCGGGCGCGTGGCCTTCTGGACGGATGATGAGTCCACCAAGGTGAATGTCAACACGGCCGCCGAAGGATCTTATTGGGACGATCCGTTCGTCTTCAGCCCGGATGACTACCAGCTGGATTACTATCCACCCGTTCAGGCCGAATTTCAGCGCTATCCCGGGCATCCATCAACAACTTCATTGAGCGCGGTTTTTCCAGGATTGAAAGGATCTACTGCAGGGTCTGCAAATACATCTTTTTACCAGATTGCGCCCCGCATCGAGCAGGGAGGATCGCTCGAGGGAACACGTGCAGCCCTTCCGCCCGGAGCTTGGGCGTCTTCCGTTGCAAAGATCGCGATGCAGTTGGATAGCGCAAGGCTCTACGATTCCGTCGATGAAGCCATCTTTGATCCCAGCAGGTCGTATTTTAATTTGACTGCCGAGGAAATTGAACAGCGCCGTTTTTTCCTGACGGCCCAAAGTCGCGCCCCGGAACTAACGCTATTTAACACCCCGCGAGTTTCGATCTGGCCCTTGCATACCAAAGTCACGCCGAGCGAGCGTTCGGTAGCGGAGGATCTGATTGCGTTCGCCAGCACTACGCGCGGGGCAGCCGGGCGAGAGTTCTTTTTTACAAGATCAAACCCACGAAGCCCGACCGTCGATCTGGCGGATACGGGGCGCAACGGAAGAAATGGGGAGATTCTGACCTACCTTAAAAATTTGACCGAAAAGCCAATCCCAGGTTTCGGCACAACGACTTTATCGAGTAAATGGGGCGCGGACCGTGATCAGATTCTTTTGCAAATCTTTGATTTCTGTCGCTCAACGGTAAGTCTGCGAAACGCTCTCAACCCGGCAAAGCGAGCCTATACCGATCGTCCGGCTGCTGCGGTTGGCGAAAATGTCGGCTACATGGGGACCGTTTACCCCACGGTCATGGCCGATGGATCTCGCGGATTCGGACGTTATGCCACCCCAAGCGAAGTAGCGCTGCTTGTTGGTTGCGAGGCCCCCAAGGATACTGCATTGCCCGCGGCGGATCAGTTCACGAAAATCTGGCCTGCAATCATCATTGAGATGCTTTTGACGTCACCAGGTTCCAAGCTGAGTCAGCCGGATTATTGCGTCAAAGTCAGTGGGCTAAAATCGTTTCAGTGGAGATATCGGAAGCCGGTCGCCGGAGTGGTTACCGAAGACATGTGGACAAATGATGTGGTAACGCTTTACAGCAAAGCAGGTTATTTCAACCAATCGGTAGGCGGATTTATGGCGAGCTATTATCCAAGCTCGCTGCTCTACGCGAAGGAGAATACAAATTTCACCCCTTTCACGCAGGGGAATATTCAGGGGAATACTGCCGATAACCTTGATCCCACTTTTGATTTTCTGGGCGGAACCATAACTTTTACGGTTGGAATCACAGATGCACCCGATGCGTCGCCCCAGACGTTCACCATTACCTTTCCGCCGATTCTGGGCTTAGCGAATCCCGACTACGTTGCGCCACCTGCGAAGGACATGCCTGTGAATTCGATGGCGGCTCGCACCACTCCCGGAGACACTTTTACGGTTAACAATTTTATTCAAAATGCCGACGTTGTGAAAGGAATGGAGGTGCGCCACGGAGACATTCGGCTGGTCGCAACAAAGTCAACGGTCAAGGGAGGGGTAGCCAGCGATCCCACGAACGATTTCGTTCCTCACCCGAACTATGGAGATGCCTCCAAGCGACAGTCTCATTTACTGCGTCTCTACAATCCGCTTTACGCTGGACCTAGTCGTCCCGAGGACTTTGGCCTTTATGTTCCTGGGTTGAATAATTATCGAGGGTTCTCGGGAAACCTTGGCTTTCGACCCAAGATCTCGAGCGCTAACACGCAAGCGGCTAACGTTCTGGGAAAAGTCGGCGATTGGGATACTGGCCTCGGGAGCATTCCAGACGGCCCATTCATCAACAAACCCGACGAAGGTGGCGACTATCTGGAGCAGGGCGGATCCTATCTGGCTATATCCTACCTGTCGCCTGCAGGGGCCAGCACAAATCAGACGGAACTTTATTTTTCTCCGTCGCGGCAGATGGCCTCGCCAGTCATGTTTGGCTCACTCCCTACCGGGGCGGCTAGAAATCATCCCTGGCAGACGCTCCTCTTTTGTCCCAACCCGGCCGCAGGATTTACGGCTGCTGACCATCCTGGTTTCGCTCTTCAACCCGACCACCTGCTCCTCGATCTTTTTTGGATGCCGGTGACAGAGCCCTACGCAATCAGTGATCCATTTTCGACCGCGGGGAAAATCAATCTTAATACACAAATCCTGCCTTTTTCTTACATCGAGCGAAACACCGGAATCCACGCACTCCTCAAGAATGAAAAGGTTACGGCCATTCCCGACAGTAGCATCAACCGTTATAAGGTCTGGTATCCGGATACAAATCCCGCCGCTCTAAAAACCCGTTTCAATATCGACATCCCGGAGACGCTTAAACAATTCACATCAAGATTTAAGAGTGGTGACGTCTTTCGTTCTGCCAGTCAGATCTGCGAGATATTTCTCGTTCCAGAAGGGCAGACCGAAGCGAATGTTAAGTCATTCTGGGCGAGCCACAAACTTACCGGAGACAACGTCCGCGAACGTCCCTACAACGCGATTTATCCCCGGGTCACCACCCAGTCGAATGTCTTCACGGTTTATGTCAACGCGCAGGCCCTGAAGCAGGTGCCAAGCACCCTAAACGCCGCGCCTGCCACCTTTACTGAGGGGAAAGACATCGTGGAGGGAGAATTTCAGGCCTCCTATACGTTCGAGCGCTATATCGATCCGAATGCCTCGCTGACGGGCGCGGATACCGATCCGCTGGGCCCATTCTATAAGCTCCGGGTGATCAATCAGAGAAATCTCTCCTACTGAATCCTCTTGGAGGGGATAAGTTCTCAAGGATGATTGCACCAATGAGCCGTTTCTTCAGTTTGAACGTTCGAAAGCCCCTCTTGATTCTGCCGGGGCTGGTTGGAGTGGCGCTCATGGCGCACGTTTGTTCGGCGGAGGAGGTAAGTGTCTTTCCTTCCACGGACGGGTTGCTTGCATGGTATGATGCCTCGGATGCCAACTCGATGGAAATTCAGGGCCAAGAGGTCGTGGTCTGGGGCGACAAAAGTAGCCATGGCTTTGACTTAAAAAAGAAAGCAGCCGTGGCTGGGCCAACTCTTCATTCTGAGGATGCCAGCGGTTTTGTATCCGGAGGTGTTCTCGTTAGCGCGGGAGTCAATCAGGTTTCTGATGCATTGACCGTTTACGCTGTTGCCAAGACGGAGCCTGGGAATGCCCCGATTCTGGCTTTCTCCGACTCGGCCGGTCCCGATGCCTGTGTCGCAGGATGGACCACGGGGGCGGCCCCTGGCTTTCTGTCTGCCTCAGGCCATGCTCAGGCCTCGGCGGAAGTGGAAGACGGTCAATGGCATCTCTTGACATTCTGGCGCCAGGGGGTGCTGCGTCGATTTTATGTGGACGGGGTGCTGGCTGGCGAATCAACCGCCGGCTCGGCTCCAACATTGCTCAATGACCTGCTGCTTTTTGAATACCCCGGCGCGGCCACATTTCGTGGAGAGCTGGCGGAACTACTGGTTTACACCATCGCACAATCGGAGCCGGATATTGACAAAACCTGTGCGGGCATGAGGGAAAAGTGGAACAAACTCTTGCCCGATCCGGCCGGCGATTTGCTCGTCTTTGTTGGGAACTCGATTACCACCGGGATGTTCTGCGGTAATGGCAAGACTTGGAGCCGTCAAGCGTCCGACAAAACGCCTGGTGCCCGGAGTTGGTATAACATCAGCAAAGGTGGGGTGACGACCCAGCAGTTGAACGAAATGGCAGGAACGAATGTCGATCCCCTCTTGGCCCTCCGGACGGGGAAGAGCACCTTGGTTTTCTGGGAGGGAACGAACGACCTCGTCGTGAATCAAGCTTCCGCTGCGGACGCCGCAACAAGGGTGGGTGAATTTTGTGCAGCTCGTAAAAAGGCAGGCTGGGACAATGTGGTGGTTTTAAATGTCCTGCCTCGGGAGGCTGGCCCGGGGTTTGAGTCGCAACGTCAGGAATTGAATCGTCTCCTGAGTGCGAAGCCCGCGAGTTTTTCCATCGATGCGCTGGTCGATTTGGCGGCGATCCCTGAGATTGGAGCTCCCGGAGCCGAGGGGAATAAGACGTATTTTGTCGATGGCGTTCATCTTAACGCTGCCGGACAATGTCTCGTCGCGGGCGCGGTAGTCCCCGTTCTGGAATCTCTGAAAAAGTGACTAGGGACGTCATCGATGCGGATACCTTCTGCCTGCTCGGGAGTTGATTGATCACTGCCCTTTGTGAAGGTAAAGTGTTTCTCTTTGCTCCTGTGCCGCAGCGGTGCATTGTATGCCTGTAAGATTAAGCAATTTGAACACATCCCCATGAACATTTTTTTATCAACGACCTGTCTTACTGTTGCGCTGACCGTTTTTGATCTCCCAGTGCGAGCACAAGATTTTCCGATTAAAGATTCCCTGATTGGCTATTACGAGGCCAATGACCTATTGAAAACCGTCAAAGCGGGAGAGCACGTCACTTCCTGGCCAGGAGTGGTAGGGGAGCCCTTCACAGTTGATGAGAATGTTGGGCCCACCTTGGTGGATAAGTCTGAGACTGGCATGGGCACGGCCGCAGTGCGTTTCACCCCACCGGAGCGGGCGGAGTCGGCCCCTGTGGATTTCAAGCTCGGAGAGTATCTCAATTTTCCGGAGGTGCATGAGGCGGGACAGTTGCTTAGCGAGGTCACATTTGTTTTTGCGGGCAGTGGATTGGCTAGCGCTGGTTTGTTCGGCACCAATCAGGGACTCAATCCCTTCGCTCGACATCTCGGGTTTATTCAATTTGGAGACGAGACCTGCGGCGCAGCGGTAGAAAAGCCGATGGAGGGCTTTGCCCTAGACGCGCCAGTTGTCCTAGTGGTGGTGATTTCCCGGGAGGCGGACGGCTTGGCCACATTAACCACGTATGTTGATGGGGAAATGACCGGGCAGTCTAAGCAACAGGCTCGTGATGCCAGTGTCTCAATGGAACCTTTTGTGGGAGTGCGATTTGCTCGTCCGCAGAATAGCAACGGTGTCCTGCTACCTGGGGCGAGCCTCGGGTACGCAGATGAATCATTTGCAAAATCGGATCTTTTCGCCTTCGCTCTTTTTTCAAAAGCGCTGACGCCCCAGGAGGTCAGAAAACTTAGCGACTATCTCAGTAAAAAGTTCGATATCGAGTAGAGACCCACCTTCTCCGTTGTTAGTTGGCGTCGTCCAGCTCTCACTCAGCCTATCACTACCCCTTTGATCCCTATCATGTCACGCCTGCCTGTTTGCCTTGCACTCTGCTCTCTTCTCTCGGCCCTCCAAGCGGAGGAGAAGGTTTTTGTTCAACCCGATTTTTCCATCCCTGGGGGAACCGGGAGGCTTACTGTCACTGGCGGCGATCAACCTGAGGTGGTTGTTGCGGCGGTAACGGAGTTCGTGGTTCTGTCACGAGACGGGAAGGTGAAGAGACGGATTCCCGTGGGCGGGATGGCGGCCAAGGCCTTCCAGCTGAAGGACGGCCGGTTTATCGGCCTCGACACCTATACGGGTGGGTTGGTCGCATTGTTCCGTCCAGACGGCAGCCGTCAGTCGGTCCTCATCAGCCGGGCTGCGACCTTCGAAGACACCTTGAAGGGACTTTTTCCGGATGTGACCGGCTGGACAACTCCGGTTTCCGCAGCCGTCGATGAGGCGGCCCAGAGGATCTACCTCATCGACCGGGTCCAAGGCGGAAAAAATTGGTGGGGTGGTGACGTGCCGGATGCCAAACGCATCCTCGTGGTCGACTTCCAAGGTCAGGTCGTTCAGCAAATCGGACTCTTTCTTTCAACGGAGCCCAAAAGCGATCCTTCCGACAATGTCAACTTTGAGAACGTTGCCGTAGATCCGGCTCGCAAAAGGGTCGCTGCGGCTTCGCGTCAAAGTGGCATCGTTAGAGTCTGGGATTACGAGGGAACGCGTCTGACGGATCTTCCCGGCGCTGGCGGGGTTGCCTTTAATGCCAAGGGCGAATTGGCCACGTTTTCGCCCGATTTAAAAAAGTTGCTTCTTTACGATGAGAAGTTTGTCCCGGTTCGTGAAGTGGCCATCCAGACGCAAACGAGCGATCGGACTCTCGACTTGGCGTTTGACGCTCGCGGCGACCTTTTTGTTGCCAATGGACGACCGGAATCTATTTTTGAAATCTATTCCTCCGACTGGCAAACCCCCGTTCAGGTCGCCCATCCCTTCGCGAAACTGACGGCAGATCTTCCATCGGCCACGTTGAGAGCCGGGCAGACGGTTACGGTTCCCTTCAAATCCGATGTGCAATTGCCCGGCGGGGACCGGTGGATTCCAAAAGTTCTCTGGCGGAGTTTTTCTCAAGGTGGTCCGTGGCAGCCCCTGTCTTCGTCGCTCCAACCCGACGGGACATTGAGTTTTGTGGTTCCGCCGGAGCTGAAAGAAAAGTCGGTGGAAGTGGCTGTTTATTTGGGGGAGGGCATGCCGCGGGCCAATGCGACGGCGGCAGAGCTGCTGATCTCCAAATCCTATTTCATTCAGTCGCCGGACGCCCTGCTTGGACTTTCGATTTACCCGACGCAAATGCGCAGAGTGTACCGTCAGGGCGAAGCGATCGCGTTCCAAATTGCGAATCCCTCGAAAGCCCCTCCCGAGTCGGGAGGTTATCAGGTGACTGTCTCGGATGCATCCGGGACGGTTTGGTCCGGTGGGTTGGGAGAAAATGTCACCTCTGTCGAAATCCCCTCCGAAGCAAGCCGGAGACTTTTGCCAGGACGCTACACGGTGACTGCATCCGCTGCCGGACTCTATTCTTACGGGTTTGAGTTCTCTCTCGTTTCGGCCGCGCCGCTCACTTCGATGCAGAGAATCCTTTACCAAGAATTTAATAATCAACCCATCACGATCGGGCTTGTGGGGGCCAGCGGGTATGCGGAAAATATCCGAGGTCAGATTGACTATCTGGCGGCCTTGCGATTCGCCGGATTTGACCGGGAAACCGACCGACAAGGTGCCCGGTTGGATGGACTGAACCCTGGGGGGGCTGCCAACATTCAAAACTCCCCGGTGCAAGCAGATCCCGCCTCCGGGCCCGTGGCTGAAAACCTCTTCGTCCGGTCGGGGGAAGGGGCCTATCTGCAGGAATACCTGGATCGTGGTGCCGAATTCGGTCTGGTCTATGATTTTCAGCAGATGGGCCACTGCGCCCCGCTTCCAACCACCGAAGAGGAGATCGCTCCGGTGGAGGCTGCCACCCAGATGATCGCGCAACGCTTGGAGAATTTCCCCGCCTTCTTTGGGTTTAACTACAACGACGAGATGTTTGGCGGCAAGGTCAAGGAATGGGCGGCACAGAGAAAGTATCGCACCCCCAAACGGGATTCCGGGTGGGCCCCCATCACTTTGGACGTGCTCGCGGAGTTCTACCATCGGGTGAATGGCGCGGTGATCGCGGTGAATCCTTCCATCTCGCGCACCGCGACGCCGATGTGGCAGTTCCCCTACGTTGAGGGCAGCTACGCTCCTGTCATTTACGGATCGGGCATGACGGAATCGTACAGCCATTATCTCTCGGAGGGGCACCATCCGCCGTTTTATGCACCGCATTCGATTGATATCCTCAAGCGTCCGGGTCTACCTGCACGCGGGGTTTTTGATGGAATTGCCGGAGCGGCCCTGATCTCCGAGGCCAAAGGTTGGGAAGGTTATTTGAAGAACAGCATGCTCGTGGTGTCGCGCGGCGTGCAAGGCGTGGGGATTACCCACAACACCCCGCTGCAGTATCCTTCGCATCTGTCCCAGTTTGCTGCCACGAATGAGGTGATTGTTGCTTATGGCGACCTGTTTGCCAAAGCAAGCCCCTGGAACCAAGCGGCCGTTCTCTACTCCAAGTCGGAGGACATCACGCAGAAGCGGCACCATTGGGGAACCCCACACTGGGAGGAGGTCTTTGCGGCTTACTCAGCGGGTCTGATGAGTGGCGTGCCGATGAGTATCACTTATGAAGAAGACTTGGAGGCCGGCTGGCTCTTGCAGGATGGTCGCCCGCGGTTTCCAATGCTCCTGGTTCCTGGCAGCCGCGCAATATTTTCGGAGCCAGTCATGGCAGCGATCCAAGCGTATCGCGCCGCTGGGGGCCAGGTCCTGACCACACAGACTCATCCCTCCCTCCCCGATGCCAAAGTGGTTTCCCTGCATTTGGAGAAATTCGGTGAGGCAATTATCAGCGGGAGCGACTGCGATGCGATCCAACCGGTTCTCTTTCCTGTGCTGGACGAAATTTCCCAGGCGATGACTACACAGGTTCGACCACTGGCCGCATTCTGGGCGGAAACCTCGGAACGCTATGTCGCGAAAAACTATTTTCAGGCGGGAGCCGCCAAATACGTGTCCCTGGCGTCCGAGACCGGTCCGTTCCCCTGGATCGCCCCGCAGGCGTTCTCGCTGAACACCAAAGAGACGCGTGTTTATGGCGAGACGTGGCTGCCGCGCATGACAAAGCTCCAACTCAGCCAGCCAGCGCCGGTTCTGATCGATGTCTATGAACGAGCAGTGGTCGGTCGCAATGTCGCGGCCAACCAGGAAGCCGTCATGGCTGATCTGCGCTACTTCCCCGCGAAACTCTATGCGATTCTTCCTGCCGTTCCCGGCCCCCCCCAAGTGTCTGCGATATTAGGATCCGGCATGGCGAAACTTCGCGTGCAGGCAAAGGATGAATCCGGAAAACCCATGGCAGCAGGAATTCCTCTGTTCATCCGTGTGATGGCTGGGGATCGGGAAGTTCTGCGTCAGTCGCCGCTCACCAGCAACGATGGAAATCTGGAGCTTGAAGTGCCCACACCGGTCGGTTCGGGATCGCTCACGGCGGAGGTCACGGAAATGCTCACAGGCAAATCCAGCATTGTGGCGATTCCACTCGAGGCCGGGACGTCAGCGCAGGCATTGATCCAACCCCGGCAAGCGGTGGATGTCTCGCGGTCGGATTTGCTGGCACGGTGGCTGGCGGAAAAGAAAGTGTCCGTCTATTTCTCGCGTGAAAATCTGGTGAGCTCCGAGGTGCGCACCAAGCTGGTTGCTGATCTGCAAGCTGCGGGATTTGAAGTGACGGTTCCAGGCGGAGCGCCTCTGGGCCCGGTGAGACAGGGATTTTCTCTCCTCATTGCGGGAGCTCCCGGTTCCGAGCAATTCGGCGAGGTTCTCGAAAAGGCGCGAACGCGTGGATATTTTCCGATGCAGCTCTCCGCCAGACTTCCGGGTCTGGGGCGGGCCTTCCTCTGTCCAGTGGTGGGACTGAATGGCTTGCATGATCGTCTCCTCTGCCTAGTTGGCGGGGACAGTGCGGGAATCGAACAAGGGCTTGGCCAATTAGTCAAACGCGCTGCGGGGGCTCCGCTGCCTCCGAAGGCCGAAGATGCCACCACGGCTTCGCCCATCCAAGGCCAGCCGGGTCTGGGGAGCGATCTGCCGCGCCGTGTTTCGGAAATGTTCGGGGCGCGACTGCAGGCCGGTCGGGCCAATGCTGCGGGCACCTTCCTTTCGGTTCCGGCGATTGGCTACCAAAAGAACCTGGCTTTGGTGGAAGACACCGGCTCCTCGGGTCGGGTGGTGCGGACGGCTCGCGTCGGCACGGCCTCGCTCGTGCGGAGTAACTACGTGAGCGAATCTGGGGATCAGTTCGGTGCCTCCAGTCGCGTGCTCGATCGGTTTGGAGATGGGTTTTTCCTTTTCCCCAAAGAGGGCGAGGGCGGAAACGTTTTTGCAGCCTTCGGCGACATGCAGAACCGGGGCTACGAATTTGCGGCCTCACCGAAGGGCGACGTGGTGGTGAGCGTGGGCAGCGACGGTGCCGCGGGCTGGGTCCGGGGCGCTGCAGGAAACTGGAAAAATGCCTGGCGTATCGACTATTGGAAAGAGTTCACCAAGCTTGATTGGCCGGTCGGTAACAACGGGTTTCGGAGTCCAAAGTTCGAAGCCTGGATGTCGGCCGATGGCGCCACCACTTTTCTCCTCATGAGTGAGTTTTCGTATAATGGCTGGACGGACAAGGGACTCGTCGGCGGAGCGTGGTTTGGGGCCTTCGACTCAAAAACGGGTGCGGAAAAGTGGAAGTGGAACGTTCCCCTCTCGGGTGATCTTCTCACTCCAACGGCCTGGCCGTCCGAAGACCGCCAGTCGTTCCTGATTCAGGTTCGCAAAGGATCAACCACGTCGATCAACTTCGTGAACTACCGGGTCGATGCCTCCGGAAAGGTCTCCCCGTCTTGGACCAGTTCCTCGCTGGTGGTGGGTTTCGCCGCACGCGGTCAGGAGCCCTACGGCGTGGCCTACTCTGATCGGAATGTCGAAATTCGCGAAGCCGCAACCTCCGGGGTTCTCTGGAGCGACCTCTGGAACGTGCAAGTTGAAAGCTTGGCTGCGCCGGTCTCAGGCTCCTTGGTCCTGGCCGATGCCACTGGGCGGATTGTCTCGTTAAAACCAACCGGGGAGGTGACGTGGAGCCTCAATCTGCCCACGGCGGCCAGCCTGTTTTCTGGAGCCTCCGGGCGCCTCTACGCCGCACGTTGGGACGGCCGCCTCGCCGCAATCGACGCCTCCGGCCGGATCGTCTGGAACATCGATCTTAGCAAAGATCTGGCCGAGGAAGTTCCGTTCAAACTTGCCGCTATGCCCGTGAAAGAGCGCGGCCTCAGTATCCATGAGGTCACACTTCCCTCGACAATCTCCGATCAGGTTCCCAGCGGGGAGAACCTTCTCCGAACGGACAATGCCACCCTCAAATTGGGAGGTATTCCCGGATGGATGTCAAGTGGGACGGTGCTGGCTTCCGCCGATACGCTCCGCGATGGCGATGTCACCAAGTCTGCTGGTGACTGGATGGATCTCAAGCATATCCATTGGAATGCGCTCGCAAACCGCCCGGTCTGGGCGGAAATCGCGTTCGCCACCCCCACCGATGTCTCCTCCTTGACTCTTTATGAAGATCCGAGCCGTCCGGACAGCCATCCAGAACTCGCCGTCGTCCAATCCTGGAATCCTGCCATTCAAAAATGGGAAACCGCCTCGGTCGGAAACTTCCTCCAGGGTCCCGTGAGAACATTTCCGCTGTCCCTCAAAGGGGTCGAAAAAATCCGCTATGTCCCGCTGACCGGATACTTTGACAACTTCCGGCTCAGCGAGATCGAGGTACGTTAAAGTATTAACAAAAGGCCGGCTCAAACACAGCTTGTTCCCTAATCAACCATTCTCTATCGACAATGAATTCACTACTCTCCCTCGGGGCTATCCAGTTCGAACTTCTCGTTGATAGAGGACGGTTTTTAGGACTGGGGAAAATTTCCATTAATGGAACGCGTGTGCGCTCCGGACGCCTTCCCCTTTCGGTTGAAACCATCACTTTTTCCGGCCTCCAATTCGACCATCTGGAGTTGCTCGACGTTTCCGAATCCCAGTCGGAGATCCGAATCCATCTGCGTCCTTGGTATGCCCCTGTTCCAATCCAGCTGATGAGGGATCATTCGTTCGATCCGATTCACGATAGCAACGATTGGGATGCGGTGAAGCTGGAGAATGGCGGGGAGTTGGATCTTGTGTTGAAGTTAGCAGAGGATTCTTTCAACGGGGTCAAAGGCGAGGGCTTTGCTTATCATTACGAATATCGGGGAAGCCGGGTCGGAATTTTTTATCTAATGGATAAAGCAAGTTGGGAGCTTGACGGGGACATCACCATGGGAACTGCCGTCTCGCAAAGCGCCTGCTCGGACCCCGTTGTGAAGTTCGAAGAGGATACGGCATGGTCCACGGAGGGAATAATTCATTGGGTTCCGGACATTGCAAATCCGGTGATGACCCATAACCTCCCGCGCTGGGCTAGCCATCAGGCTTTTGATTTTCAATGGAAAAGCGGGCGGGCTTTACTCGGTGTGTTCGAACGGGTTGATTTGATTCGAACTTTGGTCAAACGAGAATCCGGGGCTGCGGAACTCAAGGTGTTTGACAAACACATTTTTGATGAGTCTGAGCGAGTTGTGACAACCGCAAAAATGATTCTATTAGTGGAGGGGATCGCTTCTGAAACTGCAATGCAGAACCTCTGGACCTGGATCATTGAAGAGGTGCATGACAGGGCAAGGTCGGAGTTCGGTCTCGTGCAGGAACCGACTTTACCGCGGTTAGCAGTGAACTACTGGTCGAATTTTAATTTCGACAGCTACTTTAAGGATCTCATCCCGGCAGCCAAGGAAATAGGTATTAGGCAAGTATTTATCGACAACGTCAATAAAAGCGCCATGACGGAATCCGGTGGTGTTGGAAACATGTGTTGTGGGCACGAATACGAGCCGGCTCCCCTATTGGGGGGAACCTCCAAGCTCAAGGAGCTTGTTGAGCGATCCGATGCTTCGGGCATTCAGATCATGAGCTGGACAAACAACGATCAGGCTTACACCAGTCCACTCAATGCGAGTGAGAGGGATGAGGCGGGATGGTATGTTAAAATGGAGGATACCCGCCTGAAATATGGTGGTGCCTACACCAATGTTTTCTCCATCTGGGATTTTAATAGTGATGACGCCCGCAGGAATTGGATTGATTGCCTGATAAGAATTCGCAAGGAAACCGGCCTGAACGGCTATCTCTTCGACAGTTTTTATAATTTGGGGTTCATGCCGGTCAGCTATGCCAACGGCAAGCCGAGGACAATGTGGCGCAAACTTCTGGAAGCCTTTAAGGAACTTCAAGATGCGGATGTGCACTTCCTGATCGAGTCTTTCGGTCCCTTCGGCCAAGTTCAACATGGATGCCCGCGCACCTACAGTATCGACCGCTGTTGGGTTTGTTATGAAATCGGAGTGGGTGATGATTACACCACGGTGCCGACAGGACTTGCGCGGCACGAAGATGCCCGGACGGATAGCGCAGAAGTTCTCCACTTTATCTTGGCCCACAAAACCGTTCCCCCAATTGCCCTTCATAAGGATGGCAAGCGGGTGGATGAGCTTTGGACCGAGGCGCATAAACGGGCGTTGGCTGATTATCATATCGTCCGGCCCCTGATGAAACGCCGCTACTTGCAGGAGAACGGCAGGGCCATCGTCTGGCACAATGAAAAACAAGACACGGCTGTAATATGGAGTTTTGTGGAACAGACGGTCAGCCTGTCTGGGGTTGTGTTCGACGTGACAAAGGGAGAGGAGTTGCCAGCATCAGCAGCCTATAATCTTGAACCTATGCACACCTACACGGTCAAGGGAAGTGTTCCTCCGAGTCTTTTAGAACAATAGAATAGAGGTTACAGGCTCTGAACCTCCTACAGTGGCGTGGTCTTACGTTAGCCACCAAAGTATAGTTCTTTATCGTGATGCTCCGGATCAGACGCCCGGATTTGCCGGGCTAGTTCCTCGTAGGCAAACAACTCGGGATCAGGCCAGGCATGGTTTTCGATATCGGAGATGCCTTCCGCGGAAGCGAGAGGCTGGCAGTCGAACTCTTGAGGGGGGCTTTTCAGCTTTCTCAGAAGACGACTGGTCTCAGCGATTGATGGCTTCGTGGGTCATGGCGTTCATTTTCTCTGCATGGCCTCGGCTGCCACGGCCGGAGTGCCATCGTGCATTTTGGCTTTGTCGCAAAAATTGACGGTCCCGTTGCGGTAGATCCCGATGCAAGTCACGTCGGGAGAGGTGCCTGCCGGGAAAGCCCGGAAGTTGACCGAGACCCGGGGCCGCGGAGTCAGGTTGGGAGTGACCCGATGAAAGACGTGCCCGCTCAAAAACACGAGCGTTCCGGCGTCGGGGGTCAGCACAACCTCGCCGTCCATGAAATCCTGATGGCCGCCCGCGGGGATTCTTCCTTTCTTATGACTGCCGGGCACCACAACAATGGCACCGTCTTCCAGCAAAACATCCGCGGGGTAAACCAGCCGGTTCAGATTGAAATCTTTCAGGGTCTCCGGCGGGCAGTCCTGATGCCATGCCTGACCTTGACCTCCTCCCACGGAAAACATCACGAGGCTGGCCCCGTCGACGTATCCCGGCCCCAAGACAATCTCAGTGACTTGCGCCAAACGTCGATGCCGCACGAACTCCAGAAAAGCCTGATTATCTTCCTCGATAGGATGCCAAGGAACGACATCGCACGCAAAGTCTTCCTGACCGGAGCGCCTGGAAACCATCATGCTTTTCGCCTTGGCGAGAATCCCGGCATAATAGGTGTCCATCTCCGTGCGGGTCGGGTTCAGTTCGTCTGCGGTGTAAAAGCGGGGAAAAACCAAAACCCCGGAGCGATGAAATGCTTCCTGCAAGGCACTAGCCTCAAGCATACACTCCTTCCGCGTAACAAGGTTAAGGGTCAGAAACGTGGGAGCCAGCGAGGACATTGGTGTTGCGAGTTGGTTCATTGTTGCCAAAGTATGAGAAAACCTCCTCTCCGGGAATGCACGGAACGGGGAAAAATCTTGTCCAAATCGAAGTCTCCATGTCTCAGATCTCCTGCGTTTTTTCTTGGGTGCTGGCAGTGCAAGCCGGGTATCGATGTCCCCCGCACGACCATCCCTGCACGGAGATTGTTTTTTCCGATAATACTGCGGGCGTCTTGAATCAAGGAGGCCGGGATCTTGCCTACGAACATCATTCCGTCTTTGTCTATCAGCCCAGTGCGCTACACTGGATTGAAAACCGCCTTGAGGGCGAGCAGATCTGCATCGGCGTGGTCGGCTGCCAGTCTGAACTTCTGCCCGAGGGGGTTTGGGCAGCAACGCCAATGCTGCACCGATGCTTCAGCGACATTCGCGGCGCTTTGGCGAGCGCAGATCGACTGCAGGCCATGCGGCTCGATCTTCTCTCCGGCATGGTGGTGTGCGAGTTGTTGTCCTTGCAAACCTCGATGCGCCTGCCCCCGCGCAACCGTGCCCAGCAGGCCCGCGACATCATCGAAAACGGGCTGACGGCCCCTCTCTCTCTTCAGGAACTGGCTCGCCGAGTCTATGTGAGCCCGGAATATCTCCGCCAGTTGTTCCGAAAAGAGTTCGGAGAATCGATCACGGCCTACGTGATCCGCCGACGCATCGAACTGGCCGCACGGTTGCTGCACACGAGTAAAGATCCGATCAAGAGTGTCGCCGACGAGGCCGGCTTTCCAAACGAATACTATTTTTCCCGTGTTTTTCGCAAGGTAATGGCTGTTTCCCCCTCGCAATGGCGCCGGACGGGAAAGATTTCCGCTGATAGCCAGCCGATGGATCCGTCGGATAGTGTTGACTTGGAGAATCCTTAGCCGTCGTCGGTAAACCACTTCGTTGTCCTCTTGCAAAAGCGAATGTGATTCGATTGATTTCCGGTTCACCTTGCGCCGCAGAACCGCTTATCCAATTTTCGACAAGAGTGTTCGAATATAACATTAAACGACCACACGGAAGCTTGGGTTACAGAACCCCGGCAGACGCCGCGAAGCGGGAACTTACGCTCCAGGCTACACTCAGTACTCCAGTTCCCGCTGGCAATCCAACCTTAAACTAATAAAACCAACCCCACCGAAGACTCCCATCCGAGACTGTTCAGAAAGCGGGGTCCCTTCACAATCGTGTCTGCAGCTACGACATCCGTGCCCGCACCGTGCGGGGTGCAAGCTTCGAGCACACTCCCGCACGATGCAATCGACTTTCAACCGTCATGACGGGGCATCATGAACCGCCCGCGGTGAGAATGTGGCGTTTTCTGATCTCCCATATTTCAAAGGCATATCGCGAATCCACTTTGCTATCCATTTCTGTGGCCCCGTGATATCAAAAGTTTCTGGACAATGGAGTCTATTGGCGATCCCCGCGCTGATTCCTGTCCAATTTGCGTCCAGAACGCCCACCCTCGCTTGATCGAACCCAGGGAAATTGCTTTCCACGCGGAACGCGACGATAAGTCGGCATCTGCACGCCAAATCCAGCAGGGCTTCGGGCATTTTCTGGCTCAGATGATACATGACGACCGGAGAGGAAATGAAGATTGCCGCCTGATCGTAGTCGGTGCCTATTCGATCAAGACATTCCGGTCCGGCAGTGGGTTCCAGACGAATTCGTTGCATCTCCATTTTGCTCGTTTTGATCCATTGATTGAGGTGTCGATCGCTCTCGTTAAAGTCCAGAACCAGAAAGCGTTTGATCCCTTCGGCCATCAGATCACTCTGAGCAGCGTCCAGCGAGGGATGGAAATCGAGCTGGTAGCATTGTCCCGGCAGCCTCTCGTGTTTCATTCCCACGACCATGAGGCGGATTCCCTGGTCTTTGACCCGGAGCAGGATGTCAGAGGCGCTGGAGGGCGGGCTCAGCCACACTACAACATCTGCGCGGTGGTCTCGAATCCGGTGCCAGAGGTCATCGTGGGCCAGGTCTCCGCCTTTGAAAAACAGAAAGACAGCCACAAAATTGATGCGCCGAATTCGCTCCTCCAGATCGATGAAAAATTCCCGCCATTCGGGGAACTCGAGAAAACCCTTCAGAAACACCGGGATAGCCACGATGCCTCGAACGCTGGTGGAGTGTTGATCTCCGAGAATCCGCGTGAAAGCACCTCTCTTGCACGATAGCAAACCCTCCGATTCAAGCTGCTTGTAGCAGACCGTCACAGTTCGGATACAGACCCCGTAGAATTCCGCGACCTCCCTGGCGCCGTAGAAAACTTTGTGGTCCCTAGCTTGGAGGTTGGCGATGGCTCGCCTGAGGTCCTCTTGGATGATTTTTCCCCGATGATCCTCAGGTGAAAACCCTTTGAAAGCGGGCAACACACCGGAAAGTGCGGGGAGATTTCGGATTACAGGTTTTCGTGCCATGAGAAATTGCCGGGCATATATGATTACATAGTTAATACCTTGTCAGTTTTTCGAATATCGGCAAGATTGATTTTTGTGAAAACAATCCTTCAGACATCTATCCAAATTCCCCGAGCAAGCGCCTGCGTAGTCGCTCTTTTTCTTTCATACATCTGTGTCGGCACGTCCGGCGCGGCCGTGATAGTAAATTCGGGCACTCTCATCAATAACTTCAACAATTCAAACCAGCTCGACTTGACTGGCACGATCACCTACGCGATCGGGGTCGGGAATAACGCCCTTAGCATTGGTGGGGTTAACTTTGCTGGCGATGCTTCAGGAGGTGATGGTAGTCCTTATACACCCGGCACAATCACCGGCTATAACACCAGTGGTCTCGTCTTCACCAATGGCTCCTTCACCGCCTCCGGGGTCGACGCCGCTGCCGTTCAAACCCTGCTTCAGTCAAATCGCTACTTCACGGATATGTCCTTTGATCTGACTGTAACCCCCGGCCAAACCTACAAACTTCAGCTGCTAATCTGGGAAAACTTCTACTCTTCGCCCGGCACCGGTCGCACCCAAAGCTTTTCTGTAGAAGGCAACGCGGCGGTCACGAACTTGGAGACCATCGTTGACTTGGCGGGACCTTCCTCGACCAATGCCTTTCTTTGGACCTCAACTTTCACTGCAGGAGACAGCAATTTGGATATCGACTTCTCCGGCAACAATGCAATTCTCAACGGCATCATCGTGACAGCCATTCCCGAGCCATCCTCGCTCGCTTTGATTGGCATGGCAGCTTTCCTTTCTGCTGCGGGCCTTAGAAGAAAAAGAAAATCTTCGGTTTAGGTTGCCCCCGATTTAAGCCGGCTTCGGTGAAAGAATTATTTCATGTTGCTGTTTCTGGCTGCGATCAGAACTCCGGGGCTTTAAAAGATCCCCTCAGATCGATTTCCGAGGCAGCCCGCCGGGCGATGCCAGGGGATACGATTTTGATCCATCCCGGCATTTATCGGGAACGGGTGGACCCGCCGAGAGGAGGAACTTCCATATCGTGCCCTGTTACATATCAAGCGGTTGAGTCTGGCAGCGCAGAGATCCGAGGGTCGGAGGTTATCAAGGACTGGGAATGTGTATCCGGCGATGTCTGGAGGGTGCACATACCGAACGCGTTTTTCGGTGCCTTCAATCCCTTTGCTGCGCTTCTCCGTGGGCATTGGTTTTTTGACAAGGAACGGAAACACCATCGGGGTGCGGTTTATCTGAATGGTCACTGGCTCGCAGAGGCGTCCGAGGCGGGGCAACTGGGAAGCGAGCATGGGGGAGATCCCCTCTGGATCGCCGAGGTCGAGGAAGAGATCACCACGATTCAGGCCGAATTTTTTGGGGTCAATCCCAATGAGGAATGTGTGGAAGTCAATGTCAGACCCACTGTATTTTATCCCTCTCAAAGCGGCTGCGATTTTATCGTGGTCCGTGGGCTGGTTTTGCAACACGGCGCAACGCCATGGTCTCCTCCGACAACCGAGCAAATTGGCCTGATCGGGACCAACTGGTCCAAAGGCTGGATCATCGAAAATAATGTCATTAAGTATGCGATCGCGGCGGGCCTCACGCTTGGGAAATACCATGATCCGTTGGATTTTCCGGAATCCGATATTGTGGAGGGTACTGCGGGGGAGGATACCTACCATGGCACTATTCGACGCGCTCTCGAGCATGGTTGGACATTGGATTCCGTCGGCAATCATATCGTCAGGAATAATACGGTTTCGCATTGCGAAATGGCGGGAATTTGCGGGAGTCTGGGAGCAGTTCGGAGCGTGATTGAAGGTAACACCATCCACGACATCCATGTGAGGCAGCTTTTCTCGGGTTGCGAGCAGGCAGGAATCAAGTTTCACGCGCCGATTGACTGTCAAATCACCGGCAATCGTATCTTTCGTTGTTTTCGTGGGATGTGGCTGGATTGGATGACGCAGGGCACGCGCGTTTCGGGGAATCTGTTTTATGACAACGGCCCGGAGCATGACCTTTTTATCGAGGTGAGCCACGGTCCATTTCTTGTGGACAATAACCTGTTCATGTCATCCCTAGCCCTCAATTCGTGGTCAGAAGGCGGGACTTACGCGCACAATTTTTTCCGAGGTCGGATCGATGCCTGTGCTGAGAAGGGTAGAGTAACGCCTTTTCATTATGCGCATTCGACGCAGATTGCAGGCTGGAAAAATATCTCACTTGGGAATGATATGTTTCTCAATAATATCTTCGCGGACCCTGCAGGTCTTGCCGCCTACAACAATGCCACCGAAGCAGTTCGCATGGAGGGAAACGAATTTCTGGGGAAAGCGATGCCCTCGACTTATGAGGTCAATTCATTCTGTCAGGAAGAGTTTCCTACGTCTTCAATCTGCGTCGAAGTGACTGCAGACCAGGTGTTCTTCACCGCAAATGTGGCCCAGGAAAGCCGGTCCTCCTCTGTTGTTGATAGTGATCGGCTTGGATGTCATGCCATTACCGGCTTGAAGTCTGAATTGCCAGATGGGTCTCCTCTCGTTTTGGATCGGGACTATTTCGGAGTCCTTCGATTAACACTTGCTGCGGGACCTTTTGCATCCTTACCGGCACAAAAATTGCCATTAAAGATCTGGCCCAAGGCATCCTAGAAGCCTGTCGGACTGAAAAAAGGAGCGACAACAGCCACCGTTCTGTGATTTTTTGGTTCCGCGATCACTTCTTGAGTTTGCAGAGCCGGGGAACCGGACCGAAGCCCAAGACTATTGGATTTTTTCCCGGCACAGGCATTGGCTGAGGGCGCTTCCCTTCCTTCACGCCCATGACGGAGTGATTTTTTGCGTTTTAACGCACACCAAGCACTGGAGGCGGCGCAGATGATCCCACCAATAGATCTTTTGCTGGAGCTCTTTTTCCCAGCCACGCAAGGTTTGGTCTTCGCACTGCATTGCGGAGTTCGGCAGCAACTCCACCGCACCCTCCGGGAAAGCAAGGATGATGGGGCGCTACGGCTGGAGGGCACTGTGGTTGGCCAGGCAGCGCTTGCGGGTGGCTTGCTCGGGCAATTCGGCGAGTTCTCGCACCCGCCCGGCAAGCGAGCGGAGGATTTCGCGGTCTTGGGAGGATACTTGGGGTTCTGAGGACGGAGTGGATTGCATAATCATGGAATAAAGAGCCGCTTCAAGACGGCTTCGAAGCCCTGACGCATGGCGGGGACTTCCCAACTGTCTCGCCGGTGCCCCGGCATCCAAGCGGCAACATTTGGATGGTCTTTCAAGTGCCATGCAGCCGGATAGATGCCGTCACCGCTGATCTCGGCGGTCAGGGTGCGAACCACCGGGGATGTCTCCTTCAGGCGGATAAAGACCTCGTCCCGTGGTAGCCATGCCTCGGCGAAACCAAAATCAACAGCCCTGGTGGCCTCAGGGCGCAATGTCGCGGGGACGTGAGGATGCGTTGACACCCCCCACTCCCAGATATACCCGCACCATGCTTGATAGACGGGCCATTCCGGCCAGGCGCCAAGACCGGCGTGGGTGATGCAGATGGGCTTGCCAGAGCGGACCCAGTCCTCCAGCAATTGGCGGGTCACTTCGTCGGCATCCTTTTGTGTGTGGTAGATAATGATGGCATCGATTCCGGCAAGATGTTCTGGCTTTAGCCCGGTGGTTTCGGCATCAACCGGCCGTGGCTTCTCGCCGGTCAGGGCAATCAAAGCATCCGCAATGCCATCGGCTCCGCCCGATCCAAAATGGCTGTCCGCATAAAGGAGTAGGTGCCGGCCTTTGAGCACGGGACGCATGGGGTGTTGCAGAACCTCAAGGGGGGCAAACCGAGTGGCCATCGGGAGATTCACCTTGCGGCGGAGCCGCGCTGATTCGTGAGCCGCGTAGGCCATCTCCGTGGCGGAGGCGCAGGACTCCAGAGAGCAGAGAGGCACACCGCCTCCATCGAGAGCCGCCAAGATGTCATCCATCAGCGGCACGAAACTTTTGTCGTAGGGGCGTTCTTCGAAGGGGATCCGATCCACACCGTCGGCCGTCGCGATGACCACTGACCCATCTTTGCTGAAGGCGCTTCCATCGTTTCCAATCAGCCGCAAATCAAAACCACTCAGGGGGCCTGTGCAAAATGTTGCCGAGCGGCCACCCGGGTATTCGGCAAAAACGATCGAGGCATCTTCGGCAGCGTGCCCGTAGATGCGCTTGTCGGTCACTTGGGCACTGGCCAAAACATACAACGGAGGGGTGCCGAGCAGGAAATTTGCCATGTCGAACCAATGCGTGGTCCAGGAAAGAATATCCCATCCGTCACCGACCCGGGCTTCGACCCGCAGCGCGTCACCCAAGCGGTTTTCGTCCACCACCCGCTTGAGTGTTTGGAAATAAGCGCCATACCGCCGTTGGTGCGCCACTACGACGATTGCTCCTGTGTCGGTCGCCTTCGTGCGAATGGTATGCACCTGGTCCATGTCGAGTGCCAGCGGCTTCTCGATGACGAGACCTTTGACCCCCTTGTCCATGGCCTCAATCGCCATGGGGGCGTGAAGACCAGGCCATGTGCAAATGCTCACGATGTCCGGAATTCCTGCTGAATAGAGGGCTTCGGTGGAATCAAAAATCTGTTCATCCGGGAGAGCAAAGGCCGAGCCGAAGGCGCTCAGGTTTTCACGCGAGAGATCGACCCCTAGCAGCTTGACCTGTTGTTTGGCATGCTTGTAGCCGAACCCGTGCATGTGTCCGATCGCCCAGCCGACCTGGCCCTCGCCCCGTTTTCCGCACCCGATCACGGCTGCGGTTTTCATCTGGTTTGCCTCTTTCATGGTTGTTTTTCGTTTAGTGTCCTTAAAGCAGACTCTTGAGATATTCCCGGCTCTTTATGACGGCGGCCTCCCCGGCGACCTCGAGCGTGGTGTCGCCGTCAAAACCCGCTTTACACAATTCAGCATAGACAGCGTCGATGCCAACCACCCCTTCGCCCAAGGCAATGGTCGCCATCCCGCAACCAAAAAGCGTTCCTCGTTTGACTTCCATTTCGACAGGCATGTCTTTCCAGTGGACGTGCTCGATCTTTGTCCCGAAGCGTTTCACATACGCGACAGGGTCTCCGCCACCAAGCCAGAGATTGCCGGTATCCAGGTTCAGACCCAGCGCATCGCTATTGCATCGCTCCAGCAGTCGCGCGGTACTTTCGAAGGAAGTGCTGAGAGGCCCGTGCGGCTCAAAAAGCACCTTGACCCCATGATCTGCCGCCACCCGCAGCGGTTCGTAGAGTTTTTCTGCCACCGTGAAGATCTGTTCCGATTCGTTGAGCGACTCTCCGAACGCTGTTGAGGGCTCGCCCTCGGTCGTGATCACATGAGGCACACCGATGGCGGCAGCGGCCCGAATCGCCTTGATGATTTGTGCGCTTCCATAGCGCCACGGAGCCGCAGGATCAAGCAGGTTGGCGTGCGCACAATAGCTGGTGATGCGAATCCCGTAACGATCGAAAAGTCGTTTGATGTCATATGGATTGGCGTCGAGACTGGCGACGGCGGTAAAACCAAATTCTGCGCCGAGGCAGGCCCCGTCTGTATTGTCGGTCACATCCGCGTGATGAAATCCCAGGCGGGACAATTCAGCCAGTTGGGTCTCCAGAACCGCGAAGGGGGTGTTCAGGGCAAAGCATCCGATATTCATAGAATGTTGGGTATGGGGGTGAATGATTTAGCGAACATTACTCATTTACCGTGATGTATTGCTTCCACAAATTTCCTACGGTAAATTCCGAACATGGCATCGATCCTGAGTTTTGGACATTGGAAGTCTTCCAAGACGGGAAAGCCTCTTCCTCCGCATACCAATGCCGGCTTGGAATTGGTCTATGTGGCGAGTGGTGCGGTGCGGTGGGACTACGATGGCCGTGAGGTCTACGTCCCCGCGCATCACCTATCATTCACTTGGCCATGGCAGATTCACGGAGCGAGAGACACCCGCCTCCCCTCCGTCGAGCTTTACTGGATTCTGATGCCGTTGGCTGATGCGCCAACACGGGACGAGATCCCGCGCCTGCCGGCTGGACTCGGCCTGGGCCCTGCGGAAGGCCGCCGATTGATCCAACTCCTGCGCCAGTCGCCTCCGGTCATCGCCGTCGGCCGCCGCGCCGGGCGGCACATCGCTCAATTGGTTGGGCAAATCCATACGAACGGCAATCGCCTCGACATGACCGCGCGGGGTTACCTCCTCCTCCTGCTGGGCGAAGTCGTTCTGGCTCTGGAGCAGAAAGCAAACCACGCGCGGAAGCTGGAGCAGGATGCCGGACTCTCCGCTGTCCGACATTTCTGGGAGGTTGAGTTGGGCCGGCAGGTCGAGCGGTCCTGGACTCTTGATGGCATGGCGTATACCTGCGGGCTCGGACGTACCGCCTTCGCGACCAAGACCAAAGAACTTTACGCCGACAGCCCGATGCGCAAACTCGTTCGCATGCGCACCGAAAGCGCCGCAGCCCTGCTTAGGAAAACAAATCTCAGTGTCACCGAGATCGCCATCCGCTGCGGATTCACCAGCAGCCAGCACTTCGCCACCGTCTTCAGAGATTACCGTGGACACCAGCCCTCCGCCGAAAGAAAGCGCTGAGGCATCACTTGACTTGTGCCGGCCTCGACCCGCAGGCGTAGTTCCGCTGGCGCCCGTCGACCTTTGGGCCGGCGGGCGTTATTCCTCCCCCGTTCCCCCCCTCACGAGCTTCGTCTTCACGCTGGCCGCCACCGGCACCACCTTTTCGATCTCCATGTTCTCATCCGCCGATTAAAGCGTGTGGCGGGCAGTGTGAAATTCCTTAGTCGGCTTGAACACCGCCTTCGCGCTGAGCGCAGCCCCGGCATTGTGGCGAGCGAACAGGGCTTGGAGTTCACCGATGATCTCTTCGGCGGCTTCCGGAATCAGGTCGCCTTTGATCTTGAGTTCGAATGACTGCTTGAAGAACGCTGGCTCCGTTGTTGATCCAAGGAATGCTACAAACCTGCTCGGTTTTCGATCCGTTCTTTTGTCTTCCAGATCGAAGAATTAATTGTCTCTGCTGAGCACCTTAGGTTCCTGATAGCGGCCCCACCCTTTTTCCCTGAGGGGACGCAAGACTTCGGCCCGCTTTCGCGGGCCGGGTCTCGAACGGTGAAGAAAGGGATTTTTTGTCTTTTGATTCTCGATTCCGATTTTTTCGGTTTTTGAGGCATCAGAGGACAGAAACCCAGGGGAGGCAAGCGCCGCCCCTATTAACAAGAAAGAACAGTATGCAACACAAACGCATCGAATTCGCAGCAGAGACTGCGGAACAAACCAAAACCACAACATCAACCAGCACCCCATGGATCAGGGAGCGCGAGAGCCGCTACCAGGACCTGGTATTCAAGCCGGAATATGCCGCAAGGCGGCTGCGCTTTCCGATTGGCCAGACATGGATGAGAATCCTCCCGCCGCTTCGTGGAAGCGTCAACGGCTCGCTCCTTGGCATCTACGCCCTTGAGTTCAATGGAGGGCGCTTTGCTCACCCCCGGACGCTCAAAAAGAACGCCAAGTGTGCGTTCGATCATGCCTACGGATGGGCAAAGGCGAACACACCTGAGTCGCTCTACTCCAAAGCCAATCGCGAAGGCGTGCGGCTTCTGAGCAACCCGTTCGCGGCCTTCTGGGCCGCGGTGGAGGAGGAAGGACGCACTGTGGCGCGGCTGTTCTACGGAAGCGCCTACGATGGAAGCCGTGGTGGAGTGCCGGGCCTGGGCTGGCAGATCTTCCAGATGAGCCAGCAGAAGGACGAGCAGGGCAACCTCATCGCCGATCTGGCGCACCCGAGAAACGGAGTGCTCGTGGGAGTTGAAAAATCGCAGGCCAAGGGAGCGAAGTACCCCAGCTACCGCCTACAGCTCGGACGCCAGAGCGCACCCGCGGATGAGGCTATTGCGAAGATGGATGAAGCTGAGGTATCGGCCCTCGTGCCTCTTGAGGAAACGATCCGGGTGCTCACGCCTGACGAGGAATGGCAGTGCCTCGCCAAGGTGATGGCTCCATCAACCGTGGAACAAATCAGGTTAAGCCAGTAAGGAGAAAAACAAAGCGGGGGCGGGAGCCTGCGGAAACAAGGGCTCCCGCTTCCGTTCTTCCCCCACTCATGCCGACACCACCTGCCATTCTTCCACATCAACTAGCCGCGTTCCATTCCCTCCTCGAGGTGGGCTCAGCCTGCTTTGCTATTTCGAGGGAAAACCTGCCTGTTGCACCCCGCACGAACACGCTCATTGTTGGTCCGACGGGCACTGGCAAAACTTACCTTGCCCGCCTTGTCGCCGAATCTCTCGGCGTAGATTTCATGGGGATTTCCGTGAGTGAGTGGATGCCTCTCGGATCTTCCAATCGGGGGGCGGCTTGTACATGGCCTTCCGTTTCCAATTTTCTACTTCGAAACCATCAGAAGCCCGGGGTGGTTCTTTTTGTGGATGAACTCTGCAAGCTGGGGGTGAGTTCTTGGGATACCTATGTAAAAGTTGAAGTCTTTCGCCTTCTGGATTTGAGTATCACCAAGGAACTGACTGATGAGTTTTCAGAAAAACTGGATTCGAGTGAGCACGCGAGGGCGCAGGAAGTTCTGCGAAAACGGACTTTTCTCATTGGCGCCGGAGCCTTTCAAGAGATCTGGGAATCCTCCGGACCCGGGATTGGATTTATGCAGCAGGCTACGGCTCCGGATATCAGTCTGGGGCGTCTTGCCAAGGCGCTCCCCCGCGAATTAGTAAATCGCTTTCGCTCACGGATCATCACGCTGCCGGCGTTGGTGGTTGCGGACTATTCCCGTATGCTGGAATCAACCCTCGAACACATTCCCTCCTGCCTGCGGCAGCGGTTTATGGAATTGGGCCGCGAGCGGGTGGCCGAGGCGGCAAGACAACAGCAGGGGGTGCGATTCCTGGAGGAACTGATCTTGGATGCGATTCTACTGGAAAGGAAGTTTATGCAACCCTGCCGGGACGAACAGTTGGAGTTTGATTTCCGGAGTCCGGCGGTTTCGCTGGATTTCGGAATTCCCTCAGAGGTGAGTGAGGTTCTCGAAGATGCACCTGGGCGGGGGCATATAAGGCTTCCGTGAGGGAGGGAAGTTTCTTGGGATCGTGGGTTATTGGGGAAAGGCGACTGCATGGTCAGTTTCCAGTCTCTGAACCTGTCTTTGGCTGGAAGGGGGAGGAAAGGCCTCATTGCCGTCCTTCCCTCCCCCTTGCCTCGCACCATCCCCCTCCCATCCTGGCTAGTTCAGGGGGGTGTGAGAACCGTCTTTTGAGTGGCTTGCCCAGTGGGGAAAAGATGCCGCCGATGGATTGTGACTTTTTAAGCGCGAACCGGGGCGCCTTCCAAATGGCCGATCTGACGGACATTGAAGAGCGGTCTCCTCACAAGGCACTCCAGATTTTCAATAATGCCTGAACCACGAAGCATCCAGCACCGCAAATAGAAAAGACACGACCAAACAAACATTTATGAATACACGCCTAAAGCTTGGACAACCGGTCCATTTGAAACTCCGAAAAGATGCTGACATAAAATTGGCCATCCGAATCTACGGTCTAACTCCCGCCGAAATAGAACGCTTCGACTGCGTTTATCGTATCGGTCCGCGAGGGCGATCATTTCGACAATCGTTCCTTGCGTCAGCAAGGAATTGGCGGGTGTCATGGCGAGCGGAACTGAAAACCCACCATCGTTGCCGTTTACGATACTTGGCTGAGATCTGCGCCAGCGACACCCCTCGGACTCCGCCAACCCCAATGTGCGAAATCCCTTCAACGGCACGATATCTTTGTTGGCGCGTGGAGGTGGAGGTCCGGCGGATGGATGCCAGAAAGCGGTGGAAACCAAATTAAGCCAGGTCACCATAATTATTTTTGTCGGCGACTGTCTGCAGATTCCTGAGGTTGAATCGCAAGTGAGTCCCTATGGCCAGGAGGAGCCTCGCTGTCGCGACGCTGCCTCCAATGGAAGAAGAGATCAAGGATGGCAGTAAGGATTAGTGAACGCTGATCCAATCGCGAAAGAGCTTCTGCAGATGAAACGCTCAAGCAACCCCGGCAGGAAATACCCCTGCGCCACCACACAATTAACCAATGCAAGTCACTACACAACCAAGCGGAAAAGTGCCGCTTATTTTCGATCACCAACAGAGAGCATTCCAGAAACTGCGCCGTGCGGGAAGCGTCTGCTTTTCCTCAATGAGGAGCAATCTGCCCATGCAGCCACGCACCAACAGTCTCCTCATCGGCCCCAGTGGCTCGGGGAAGTCCTACCTTGCGCGCGCGGTGGCCGAATCCTTCGGGCTGGAATGCAAATCGCTCACCGTGGCAGAGTGGATGCTCATTGGAAGCGGTTCAAAAGGGGCACAGCGAACGTGGAACGCAATTTTTGACTTCCTCCTGAAGAATCACTCCAAAAAAGGCGCCGTCATTTTTTTGGACGAAGTTGATAAGCTTACCGGCAGTTCGGACTGGGTGCAGCATTTACGGGTAGAAGTTTTTCGACTCCTGGACCTGAGTGTTCCACCGGATCTCATTGACGGGGATGACAACCGGCATTCCCGCACCACCTTCAATGAAGTGGAGGAATTCTTGAAACGCCGGACTTTTATCATTGCGGCCGGGGCCTTTCAGAGCCTCTGGGACGAAGGGGGAAAACAGATCGGCGGCTTCGGGGGCGAGCGACCAACAGAATCCCCTTCCCAAGAATTACTGAGCCGCCACTTGGCCCGAGAACTCATTAACAGATTCCGGTCAGATTTGGTGATCCTCGAACCGCTTGGCGTTGCTGCTTACGAGTCGATGCTGCTGGCGAGCGCCGAAAAAATGCCACCCCACCTGCAGGAGCGGTTTTTGTTGATGGGCGAGCGGCGGATTCCAAGAGCTATCAACAACAAGCAAGGCGTGCGGTTTCTGGAAGAGTTGGTGGCCGATGTGCTTGCGGAGGATCAGCCGGAGCCAACCACGCAGCCAACCCTAAAAAATGAAACCCCCTCGCGATGGCGCCTGGGATCCCCTCAGACCCGTGCCCCCGGGTATTGGTGAGAGCCTCCTGGCACTTACGCATGCTCCTTCTCGACGAGGCCCCCGGCGGAAATCTCAAACACCCCCTGTGCGCACGGGCGACCCGGACGGGCACCCCCGACCCAGATTTCGAGATTCGGGGTCGCCTGCAGGCGGGCGGCCGAATGCGTGTGGCCACAAAGCACGGTGATCGTTTTTTTCGCGAACACCGAGGAGATGGCGTGCAGGAAAGCTCCCGCCGCGATATTGCAAAAAAATGGCTGCCGTAGCCAGTCGCAAGGCCTCTGGTCGTAGAGGGCCGCCTGCGTCATGGGCGGGACATGGGTCGCGACGAGGATGTGGTCGTAACAGGTCAGGGCGTAGGGCATGATCCCGCGCAAATACAGGGCCGACTCGGACCCGAGGCGCCCCAGCAATTTGAAGGCGGCCTTGCGGTCGAGCCCGCGAAAATCGCCGATAGCGTGGAAATCCGGGTTGCGCGCGAAGGAGCGCGCACCCCAGCCCATCTTGCCATCCCCCCAGCCACGATGGCCGACGAGGGCGGTCCCGCCATCCAAGCGCACGATTTCGCCGTGGCCCAAGTGGCGGAGGTTGCGGTGCGAGCGGCAAATGCCGGCCACACAGCTATCGACTTGGGCCAAAGTGGACCCATGGAAATCGTGGTTTCCGAGGACGAAGAAGACTTGTCTCCACGCGGCTGCGGCGGCCAACTCTCGTAGGTGCAGAGGCAGATGCCTGGCCACCGATATGTCGCCGGTGATCAGGATCGTATCTGCGACAGAGTGTCGGATCTCCTCGTAGAGAGACTCGCGGCGCTCAGATGTAGTACGGTCGAGGTGGAGGTCGGTCAGCCAGAGGATTTGTTGTGTGTGCGGAGTTGTTCTCAT
The DNA here is from genome assembly GCA_041738805.1 of Terrimicrobiaceae bacterium. Lineage (GTDB taxonomy): Bacteria > Verrucomicrobiota > Verrucomicrobiia > Chthoniobacterales > Terrimicrobiaceae > JAJTZA01. The sequence continues at coordinate 94,922 of JBGSPC010000050.1, forward strand.
ACTCATGAAACGAATTGATGGGGGCTTTGTTAAGGCATCCATTTCGCTTTTTTTGGATTAACCACGGCGATTTTGAAAAACCGTGCCAATAGGGAAGGCAGATTCTAATCGGACGACGCGCTTTCGCGGTCCTCCGGCAAGGGAAAGACAAGGGGAAAGTGGAATGAAAACTACATACCCAAATCAAAAAGAACTGGCAGCCGCATGGCTCGCCGCAACAACAACTCAAACATGGGAGGACTTTGAGGCGTTTGCCTCAGTCCTCAACACGGAATGCTGCCGTCAGGTTCCACCTGGGCGCTTAAATGGGATCATGGAAGGCGCGGAAAATGAGGTCCAACAGGAAACCTGCCTGATCCTTCTTGGAAAATTCCTCATCGATAACCCGCACCTCATTGGTGAGCAGGACATGCGAGCTATAGAACATCATCTGGATCAGTCGATAAAAATTTGCACCAGATATGCAATCGCACGGATTGCCCGTCAAAGGACCAATTCACAACAAATCTCAGCAGCCGACGAATCCCAGTTCGGCACCGTCAATCATCCGCGTTGCAGAACCTACGCCGACCTCGGTTACGAGGAAAAGCGGGCTCTCGCCCTCTCCGCCATTCAACTGGCAGTGGAAGAAATCAAACTTTCCGAAAAAAATGTTCAAGTCGCCAAGCTGATCCTGAACGAGGGTCTGAGCCCGCGAGAAGTGGCAAAAAGAATGGGGGTCTCGCCGAGCGCAATCCACCAGCAACTTGCCAGCGTGGCTTCAAAAATGGCCGTTATCAAAGAAGCCGTGGAGATCGAAATTTCTCAACCCTGAACCAAAAAAACCAAAAATGTAAAAAACCATGAACAACAAAAAACTGCACACACGCAAAATGCCCCCCGGGGCCGGAAAAGCCGAAATCGTACTTCCGAAAACTGAACAACTCATCGCTGGCGGCGCGCCCGTATCCGGAATGCTTGTCCTGCGCGGGCAGGACCTCGCCGGCTCCATGCGCTCGGAAATCATGAGGCAGCTCGGGCCGCAGTCACCACCGGAAAATCTGCAGGAAATGGCCGGTTCAACGATCATCACCTTGGCGGAATTCGACGATTGCGAGGAAGAAATCTACGAGATTCCCGAGGTCCGCGATTTTTTCCAAAGGCAGAACAAGATCTGGTCGCCATGGCTTTTTGCCGGAACCATTTTCACTCCGGATCTTTTCGCGGTCGTGCTCGCGAGCCTGCCAACGATCACCTGCTGCCGACGTGATGGCCACCTTCACGTCGAATGGCAGGAAGAAGAGATGCAGGCGTTTCTGCACCAGTCTCTGCCTGCGGCTGCAAAGCTTCACAAACGGGCCGGCATCCCAAAAGAGAAGGGCTGCGCGTTGCTGAGTGCATCGGCGGCGTATTTGGGCCTCTCATTCACAAGTTAAACCGGCGGATCAGAGCAAACGTGGTTCGGCGTCGCGTTTGCGACGCGGATCACGATCAAAAACCGGGAGGTCTTTGTTTTAACTCAATTCACATGAAAATACTCATATTTACAATTCTCGGAATCTGGATTCTCAAGGCCGTCTTCGAAATCACGATCGGCCTGTTCGAAATCATCGGCGGTCTCTTGGCCGGATGTCTTGGCCTTGGGCTGTGGGGACTCTCCTTCATTTTGGAAGCCTTGGAAACCCTATGGCAGACGGCATTCCCGGAATCCCATTGATTCCCCCAACTCTCCGTTCAGTTTCTGCTGCGGTAATCCAAAACAACCCCAACCAAACACATTATGAAAACTTCCATCATATCGAGATTCACTGACACAGAGAACGTCACAACGCCCATCGCATGGGCTGACTTTCAAGGCGCGACCATCCAATACGAAATCTCGCACCACGAGATTGAAAACCGCCTCACATCGCGACTCGCTCACGATTTGCGAGTTGATCCCAAAAACCCACTTGTCATAGCGGGCCCGGGCAGCATCGTCTTTTCTGTGAATGGTTACGATGACGATCAGCGCGAGCTTTATCAAATCCCGAAATTTGTTCGATTTATCCGAAGGGTGAACAAAGCGGCACCCTGTTGGCTCTATTTTGCGGTGCCGGAAAGCAACTGGCTTCAAGTCGTTGCTTGCAGTGTTCTGAGATCCTCCCGGGTCCACAGATCACGCTCTGATAAAAAGATTCTAGGTTTTTCAACCGCCGAGTTAGCGCATTTCTTGGATTCCCAAGTCGAGAATTTCTACCAACTTTCCACAGTTGCCAACGTGGATAAGAGAAAAGCCGAGGAGCATCTCCAATCCGTCTTGGGTATCTTCGGAATCAAATACCCATGACCCCGCGCCAAACCGCCATTCTTGAATATCACAGCGACCTTGCCACCTTCGCGACAAACCCGAAGCATCCAGTGTTTGTAATCCTCGATCTGGAGGATCCAGTTGGATTTGAAATCGCCTCGCATTTCCAAACCAACTGCGCGGAGAAGCGGGATGCGATCAAGGACACTGGAGCGTATCCAGCCTTCACGCTCGCCCTCTGCGTCAAAGACGCCAACGCAATGCTCTCCAACGGTTGGCCCAACGCCAAACCCATCACATCCATTCCCGAGAACATGATTGCCGTCATGTTGATTTCCGAGGGGCGCTGTCTGGTGGTTCTTGTGCCACGGGAGTAAGCGCTCATCAAAATTGCAGGGGTTCCTGCGGTGGAAAGGGTGTGTACCTTCGCTGAAGTTCTGGGCTCCTTCGGGTTGAAACCCCGGGTCGGGGCCGACGGAGTCGATCGGGAAATTTAAGTAGGGTGGGAGACAGCTTTGGGACCGGAGATGGATTCCAGGCGAAGCGCGCCGCCTTTCCACCAAAGGAAATGGCGGAGTCGGCTATCCAAGCTGCACCAAGTCGCTGTTGAAGAGGCGTGACGGGAATCAAACCACAACATATTGTGGTGCCGAAGATTTGCTAGCACTACATATGTAGATTCTTGTTGACGCCGCCGGGTTCTTCGGTATAGGCTTTTGTCTATCCAATACGAATTTATGAGCAAGACACATAACTCCGGAAGGGATTCTGGTAGCGGGAGATTCATTACCTTGAAAGCGGCCCGACGCTCTCCCAAGAATAGAACAATTGAACGTGTGCCGAATCCCGGCCACGGTCACACCGGAAAGAAAATGTAATCAGGCCCGCTCCGCTTTGGGGTTGGGGAAGACATCCAAGATCAGATTCCATGAACGCTCGCCTTGTAAGAAAACAGTGTGTTGATCAGATCCTGCGCAGCCAGTTGGCCACATGCAGGAAATCCTCACCTCGTTGGATGGCAATCTGTTTGGCATCCGTTTTTCTTGTCGGGTGTGCCACCCCCAATAAACCGTATTGGATAACTTGGAAAAAAAGTGCCGCCTCACCACAAAAGCCGGCGGACATTCAACCGTCCGACTTTCATCCTCGCCTATCAGTCGTCGAATTCGACGAACAAGGCGATTTGTGGAGCAAAACGCAGCTTGAAGCTGCTCGCAAACAAATTTCATCGAGCCCCAAGCCCCCTCTCTTGGTAGTATACATCCACGGCTGGCAGAACGACGCGCATCCAAAAAATCGCGATCTACGAACCTTCAACGACTTTCTCAACCAGTTAGAATCAACCAAGGCGATTAACCGCAAATTCACAGTGAATGGCGTTTTTATCGGATGGCGAGGAGCGAGCTTCATCAAGGAAACGGATTGGACGATAATAGGCTGGGTTCTTAGGCAGAGTTCCTTCTGGTCGAGGAAGGCCGCCACCGACAGGATGGCAGGCGTTCCCCTTACGGGGGCATTAGCCAAACTTTCTGCAAGTGCCAGAAATGCCTCAGCGGGCCGCGGGGTCACGATTTTTATCGGGCACTCCTTTGGGGGAAGAATTCTTGAGCGAGCTCTCGGGCAGTCCATCGTCTCTCAAGCGGCTTTCTCTGAATCGGGCAAGATTGATTTGATGGCTGACCTTACTGTATTGATCAATCCCGCAGCGGAATCGCTCTATGGACGCATGATGCGATTGACAACCGCCTCTCAGAAGCGGCCAGCAATCGTATCCATCACCTCATCAAATGACTCTGCTACCAGTCTCGCGTGGCCGATTGGTGTCGGCGGTGCCTCTATTTTCGGAGGATTCAGAGATTATTCGCTTGGGCGCCTGAAGCCTGAGTCGCAGCGCAGTTACGTCCTAAAAACGGCGGGACATGACCCGAGGATGCACACTCACAAGATCGAAAAGATTGCCACAGAACTGCCGCAGACGACGGAGCCCTTTGGTTACAACTTAGCAAAGGCAACCAATGGAACACTGTTGATTCGTAATGGCGAGGGGGGGCAACAGCCTTACCGGATCAGCAGACTGGACAAAACCAAGGATGGAAGGCGTGTGAGTTGGATGGTTCCTGATGGCCCATATTGGGTGATGCAGGTGCCGCCAGAGGTGCTCGACAATCACGGCGGGCTGCCAATATCCAGAGGGATTTTTTCTGATCAGGTGATCGATCTGCTCGCCGGAATTTTTGCCATGGCTAAAGCATCCGATATTGAGAAAACTCCCACGGTTACTCTTCAGGAAAATATGCAGTCGGGAGAACCTATCGAGAAATCCAGGCTTTTGCCTGAAAGAATGGACACACGTAACAACCAATAGCGAAGACCGTACCAAGCTATTTGTGGAAACGAATCCGGTAAAGCTTCTCGGCTACGAGGGGCTCGTTTGGGCTGCAGACTTTCGCCGACGGCGCCCCAAGGCACTCTCATATAGTGGAGGGAGCGGCTGACACAGCAACGTCCTGCCGCATCTGTGAACCAAAGATCGCCCGCGTCTGGCCCAAAACTCGCGCCCGTCTTCACGATTAATGCAAAACTCACGAATGCAATGTGTGCAAGTTTATTTTTGTTTTTAGCTTGCGCATGAATGCCATTTGTGAGAAATAAATCTCATAGGCAAAAAGAAACCCGAATCGCCGTAATGACGATTCGGGCTTCGGAACTCCGGCATCACTCGAAAGCGACAGCCAGCGTAGACAACTGACATATAGCTCTTGAGTGGCCGCCGGGCAAAATAATTCGTCAGTGTGCCTGTCATGGACGAGCAACCCAAAATACCAAATGTCAGCGAATATAGAAATCAAGTGTATCAACAAATCCGACCGTCAAAGCGCCCACGAGCGGATTAAAAGTATTGGCGGCGTCAATCCGAACGGAGCCCAGTGGAAGCTCTCCTTGGAAGAAGCGATTGCCGGGATTGAATCCGGGAAATGGCGCTTTTATGTGAGCATTCGGGGTTCTGCTGTCGGGGTGGTTATCGCCACCAGCGGAGCGGGCCACAAATACCTCAAAACGGAAAACGATGGCGAGGAGCCCAACAACCTTCTGAGCCTGCCGGAGTGCCCATAAACTGAAATGCCCAGACTGGATTCCATTTCAGAGATCCGCATGGGTGCAACCCTGAGGGGGCGGGACGCCACCCGTCCCGTCCCCGACGGCCCGTTTGCATTTCTCCGGATCGGAGATATCTCCCAGGAGGGGACTTTGAGTAATCCCAATCTCATCCGCATCAATCCCTCAGACTCAATCAACAAGGCGCTGATCTTGCGCCCTGGAGACGTGTTGTTCCCGAACCGGGGCACAAGAACCACTGCCCTCGCGTTCCCCGGATCGGAGGGGCCCACCCTGGCTGGCTCTCAATTTTTTATTCTGCGTCCCAATCCCAAGAGCATCCGATCGGAATACCTGTCATGGTTTCTTCGGTCCGATGCGACCCACCAGTATTTTGAGGAGCGACGGAGGGGGAGCTATGTGCAAATTATCCAGCGATCAGACCTTGCTGAACTGAATGTTCCTGTACCTACAATGGAGGTTCAGGATAAGATCGTTCAAATCGCAAATCTCGCCCAGCAGGAGCGCGAGCTCACTCAAAAAATCACCGAATTACAATGGCATCTCTCAAATCAGCGACTCCTCGAGGCCGCAAAGAAATCATGAAAAAGGTCAACCAATCCGAAATAAATGACGTCGCCTGGCGCGCATGTGACACCTTCCGGGGGGTCGTCGATGCGGAAAATTACCGGAACTACATCCTCGTGATGCTGTTTTGGAAATACATGTCCGATGTCTGGCGCGATCACCGCGATGCCTACATGAAGGAATACAAGGGCGACCAAGCGCGGGTGGCCCGCCGACTCGCCCGTGAGCGATTCCAGCTTCCCGATGGCTGCGATTTCGACAGCCTTTATGCCCACCGCAATGAGCCGGATATTGGGGAACGAATGAATGTGGCTCTCGCTGGTATTGAGGAGGCAAATAAAGCAAAACTCGAAGGTGTCTTTAGGGAGGTGGACTTCAACTCGGAATCCAAACTTGGCCAGACCCGTGACCGCAACGCCCGCCTCAAACTCCTGCTCCAAGATTTCGCCGACCCCAGGCTGGACCTCCGCCCATCGGTTGTCGGGGAGGAAGACATCATCGGCAATGTTTATGAATATCTTTTGGAGCGATTCGCCTCTGACGCTGGGAAGAAGGCGGGCGAATTCTACACTCCGGGAATGGTGTCGAAGTTGTTGGCACTGCTGTTGTCTCCTAAAAAGGGAAACACCATCTGCGATCCCACAACCGGTTCCGGCTCCCTTCTCATCAAAGTGGGTCGCCAGGCCGACAAACGCGACTTTGCGCTCTTCGGTCAGGAAAGCAATGGCACCACCCACGCGCTCTGCCGCATGAACATGTTTCTCCATGGCATGGACAGCTTCCGTATTGAATGGGGGGACACTCTTCGCAACCCACGTCTCATCGAGGGGGATCAACTGATGAAGTTCGACATTGTCGTCGCGAACATGCCTTTCTCCCTGGATAAATGGGGGCAGGAAGATGCCGCGAAAGATCCCTTCCATAGGTTCCACCGCGGGCTCCCGCCAAAATCCAAGGGCGACTGGGCCTTCATCTCCCACATGATCGAGACCGCCCGCGAGGGCACCGGCAAGGTCGGAGTCGTGGTCCCGCATGGGGTCCTTTTCCGGGGAGCCGCCGAGGGAAAAATCCGCCAGAGGATGATCGAGGAAAACCTGCTGGAGGCCGTCATCGGCCTGCCGGCAAATCTCTTCTTCGGCACGGGTATCCCAGCCGCAATCCTGCTCTTCAACAAAGGCAAGACCCATGGTGACGTGCTCTTCATCGACGCCTCCCGTGAATACAAAGAGGCCAAAAACCAAAACGTCCTCACCGACGAACACGTCCAGAAAATCGTGGATACCTACCGCGCCTTCGAGACTGTGGATAAATACGCCTTTCGCGCCACCCCACAAGAGATCGCCGACAACGACTTCAATCTCAACATCCCCCGCTACGTGGACACGTTCGAGGAGGAGGCCGAGATCGACCTCGCAGGTATCCAATCTGAAATCACCCGCCTCGAGTCCGAACTCGCCGCCACCCGCAAGAAAATGCACGGCTTTTTGGAAGAATTGGGGGTGAATGACAACTAAACTCACCAATATGAGCATTTTAATGGGAATTCAGACACCACTGCGCCTGGTCGAAGCGCAAATAGCTCGCGCATTTTGCGCAAATCAAACACCCTCCAAAGTCCTAGCCCTACATATTCTCGACAGAACTTAATTAAGGATGTTTTATATATCCAAATTAACTCCTTAAAGCATCCAAAATAATGCCGCGCATCTCTCCAGCATTGCTCGATCAAGCCCTCCGTCTCACTGCGGAGCGCTTGGAGCAGCTTGATGCCCCGGCGGAAACTCTTGTCGTTTGCGGCGGGTCCGCCTTGCTGGCGCTCGGTTTGGTGCAACGCACCACGAAGGACGTGGATGTTCTTGCGGGTGTGGATCCGGATTCGGGGCTCGTCGATCCCCGTCCACTTTCTGTCTTGCTTGTCCGTGTCGTTGACGAGGTTGGCGCTGCCCTGGATCTCCCTCAGGGTTGGTTGAACGCCGGACCGGCGGATCAGGTGTTGGCCGGACTACCGGAAGGTTTTCTCTCCCGTCTCATCCGCCGGGACTACGGCCCTCGTTTGATCATCCATTACCCGGATCGTTTTGATCTTATCCATCTGAAGTTTTTTGCCGCCATGGATCAAGGGCCCGGACGCCACACGTCCGATCTCATGAAGTTGGCCCCGACCGAGGACGAAATGCTCGCCGCAGCCCGCTGGGTTGTGACCCAGGATGCGAGCGAGGCCTTTCCCCTCCTCGTGAAGGACGCACTCACCCAACTTGGATTTCCCCATGTTTCCGCCCGACTTTAACTCCCAACTCACGACCGCGCTGCTGGACTGGCTCTGGCGTTCGTGGATTTCCTTCGGGATTTCCGGCCACGGAACGGAGCCGCGGCAGGATCGTGTCATTGATCCAGAAGCGCTCCTGCTCGCCAGCAGCCAGTGGGCGCGATTCGATGCACGGCTCTTTGATGAAATCCTCGACTGGCTCTGCCAATTCGGCCACCTCATCCACCTTCAGCGTCTGCTGAATATGCGGCGCAGTGGTTTGGGCGATCCCATGGTGCTTTCCGCCATCGCTGCAGTTCTTTTGGAACATTCCCCACAAGCCAAATGGAAGACCTTGGTCACCAAAACCGATTTGGCACTCACGCTGGAGCCACTTTTTCTAAGCCTGGAAGGAGAGGCTGCGTTTTGGGGTCAGGCCGATCCGCTGTTTGCGCAGCATGGTTTTCAGCGGGGCCGGATGGAGCTGCGCCAACTGGGCCAGCCTCCCGATCCGGGTCGGGCAGCCAATCTCTGGTTGAAGCTCAGGGCACTTTTTGGCACCAGCGCCCGCGCGGAAATCCTGCTACATCTTCTCACGACCGGCCCCGCGACTGCCACGGAGATCGCCCGCCGCAGCGGCTACACAACACGCTCCATCCTCCTGCCCCTGCGTGAGATGGCACTTAGCGGCCATCTGAGCGAACCACCCCGCCCGACCCGCAGCCGCCCTCAACGAGGAATCCCCGCACAAGCCCGCACCCGCGGCCCCTCACTTCCTTACTCACTAAATCCTGAAGAATGGCATTTTCTTTGCACATGGGAGCAACCCTCTGGCTTTCCGATTCTTGAGTCACCCGTGCCGCTCCTACGCCTTTGCCAAACCGCCCTCCAATCCAACAGATCCAGCGAAATGGCCTCCCCAGGGCTCCAAGCCCTTCAACTCCGCGAAGCCGCCGCAGATCATCTCGCAGAAATCCACCGCCTCGGTCTCAGCGGCACCTATGGTCTTCCTCCCGACCTCACCGGGGAACGCCTCGCCTCCACCCTCACAGAGCGCCTGCCCGCACTGATTGAAAAACTGTAACTCCTCGCATCACACCGTGAAACCCGATTTTTCTGCTCTTGGCATTCTGATTTCAATCAGGATCATCGCCCATGTGGGGGAGTCTGTGACTCCCTTTGAGTTTGAGACTTCCGTCGAAATTGACAGCCCAAAGAACCATGGCGAATTGGTTCATGAAACATATGTCTGACCTCACAACCACTTCACTTGTCTTCGAAAAACTCAAGCGCGTGACTGAACACGGGGCCGGGACGCGGTCAGCCCGCGAGTTGGCAAAAATCCTGCACAACATCAAGCTCGTTGGGGCGGCAAAACAAGCCGGAGTCATTCAGTCGCTGGACTACGCCATTTTCATGGATCACGGCTATCGTGGTTTGTATGGAGGGCTCGCCGCCAAAGAGATCCACGGCCGCAAAGGGCTGAAGAAAAAAGAAGGCATCGTGGACCACATGGGGAGCACCGAAGTGGCCGCCAATCTCTTCCGCACCACCCAAACGGAGGATAAGCTCCGCCGGGAGCGGGCCACCACCAAAGACCGCGCCAACCGCATTCACAGCGAAGTCGGGAAGAAGGTGCGCCAGACCATCCGCGAGTTGGGTGGCACGATGCCGGAAAATCTCCCCGTCGCCGAGGATATCAAAAAAGTCGCCAGCCGCGAAAAGAAGCGTCTCAAAGAAGAGCAGAAGCAACTCAAACAGGGGGGCAAAAAGAAATGAACCCAATCGCCGTGAAGATTCACATCACCCGGTTCGAATCCGAACTCGCAACCGTGCGGGCCAAGGTGGAGGCTCACCTGGAGGAACTGAGGGTATGAAGCTGCCGAAAGGATGGAAGCGAGAGTCGATTGGCGATCTTTGCAGGTTCACCAACGGCCATGGATTCGGACCGAAAGATTGGCGAGAAAATGGTCTGCCAATCATCCGAATTCAGAACCTGAATGGTTCTGCTGATTTCAACTACTACAATGGCACCCCCGACGCCTCATGGCTTGTTGAACCAGGCACACTTCTGTTTGCTTGGGCTGGGACTCGTGGGGTTTCCTTTGGGCCGAAAATTTGGAATGGTCCTCTTGGCGTTCTTAACCAGCATATCTTTCGCGTTCATCCCGAGGTGGAAGTTGATCCATTGTGGCTCTATCTTGCTTTTAGGAGAGCCACCGATCGCATCGAAAGAATGGCTCACGGTTTTAAGTCAACACTGCTTCATGTAGGTAAGGATGACATTACTGGGCAAATCATCGACGTCCCACCCTTCCCCGAACAATGCAAGATTGCCGACATCCTGACGGCGTGGGACGAGGCACTGACCAAGTTCGACGCCCTCATCGAAGCCCAGGAGCGCCGCAAGAAGGCACTCATGCAGCAGCTTCTCGCCGGCCGCCGCAGGCTCAAGGACTTTACCGATAAGTGGAAAGCATCCCGTTTTGGCGATTTTCTGGTCGAATCCCGGATTCCCGGCAACGATGGCAGCAATGCCAACAAGCTAACGGTCAAGCTTTATGGTCGAGGAGTTGTTCCAAAGCAGGAACGTCTGGCAGGCTCAGTGAACACACGATATTACCAGCGTAAGGCAGGGCAGTTCATCTACAGCAAGCTTGATTTCCTCAACGGTGCTTTTGGCATAGTCCCAGACAACCTTGATGGTTATGAAACCACATTGGATGTACCTTCTTTTGACGTGCGGCCGGCTGCGGATTCAAAATGGCTATTGCATTTTGTTTGCCGTGAGGAGTTTTACACTCAGCAACTTGGTGCCGCTGCCGGTGGCCGCAAAGCGCGGCGAGTAAACCCCAGCGAGTTCTTGGCGATGAAAATCTTGGCCCCAAGCCTAGAAGAGCAGCGCCAAATCGCCGCCATCCTCGACACCGCCGACCAGCAACTCACCCTCCTCCGCACCCAACGCACCGCCCTCGACCGGCAAAAGCGAGGCTTGATGCAGCGGTTGCTCACGGGGAAACTCCGAGTCAAACCATGAAAACCATCGAACCCGCCTACCAACTTGAACAAATGGGTGAAAGCGAATGGCGCTTCGTCTTCTCCGCCGAAATGGAGGCTGCCACGAGCAAATTTGACGACATTCTGGAATTCGGCGGCGGGAAGCGAGGGCTCACTGTGGCGCTTCGTGCTTTCCTGAATGAATACCCTTCTCATATTGACGCTCTGCACCATTACGCCATGTGCAAAATGCAGGATGGCAAGCCGCTGGATGCCTTGGCCTTTGCCCATACCGCTGTCGGAGTTGCTCGCTCGGCTTTTCCCAAAGGCTTCCAGCTTGACAATAACTGCCTGCCGGGCGGCTGGATCGAAAACCGGCCGTTTCTCCGCGCCCTGCATGGACTGATGATTGCTCAGCGGGCGATGTATCAGACCTCCGCCGCCATTCAAACGGGCCGCGACCTGCTTGGTTGTGAATCGCAGGATCGCATGGGCGTACGATTGACTCTTCCGCTTTATCTCCTCGAACTGGGTCGAAACATAGAAGCCATGGAGATTTTTGACTATCCAGACTTTGAGGGCTGCTTCGGGGCAGCGGAATATTTGCATGCATTGGCATTGATCCGGCTCGGGCGCGAAACCGAGATCCCCCACGTCTTGAAACCGTGTTTCCGCTACTGCCCGGCAGTCGCGGATTATCTCCTGAATCCTGATTTGCCCCATCCAAAAAACGAAAGCCCCCTCGGCGGAATCATCATGGGAAGCGCCTATGAGGGATGGACCTCAGCGGTCGAGCAGCGCCGGGTTTGGGATGAGCCTGCCGGTGCACTGGACTTGCTTCGTGAGGCCCACACGCAATTCAAATCATCCCAAGGGTGACTCAAAGCATGAAAACTTTCCCCGACATCGACCGACTCAAGGCCACGCTGGACCAGCATCGACCGCTGGACCCGGCGATTGTGCGCAACCTGAGGGAAGACCTCATCGTGCGCTGGACCTATCATTCCAACGCCATCGAGGGCAACACGCTCACCCTGCAAGAAACGAAGGTGGCGCTGGAGGGCATCACCATTGGAGGGAAGTCCATCCGCGAGCATCTGGAGGCCGTGAACCACAAGAATGCCATCCTTCTGCTGGAGGACATCGTAACAAAGAACGAACCTCTGACGGAGTGGACCATCAAATCCCTGCACCGGCTCATCCTCAAAGGAATCGACGATGACAATGCAGGCCGCTACCGCACCGTGAACGTACGCATCTCGGGCGCGGAGCATCTGCCGCCGGATCAGGTGCGCGTGCCGGAGCTGATGGAGAAGTTTATTTCCTGGTATCAGAGCGAGGCCATGGACCTGCATCCTGTGGAACGCGCCGCCCGCGTGCACAGTGACTTTGTGAAGATTCACCCCTTCGTGGACGGCAATGGCCGCACCTCCCGCCTGCTCATGAACCTGGAACTTCTGAAGGCTGGTTATCCCCCGGCGGTGCTGCCGGTGGATGTGCGATTGGCCTACTACACCTTCCTTGATGCCGATCATGTGCGTGGCGAGAAGGATCATTTTGTCGGCATGGTGGCCCGCATCGTTAAGGAGGGGTTCCGCCCGTACTTCCACGCACTGGGTCTCCCATGGGAGGAAAAACCATGACACCCTCTTTCCAAGAAGCTCCGATCAGCCAGATTCCTGCATTCGGGACGAGTATTGGGCTTGGGTTCGGCCACCTCCACGGCACAGATTTTCAGCTTGACCCAGCCACAGCGTCATGCGAAGGAGTAATTAACAGACCCGCCACGCCTCTCCACGATGCGCACCAGGGCGGGTGCTTTATTTTCAGAGCAGGTTATGGAGGACGACAGCCATGAAGTTCCAGAAGCCTGTGCTCGCAATTTCCGATCTACTCCAAACGTGGAAGGATCGCGGTCTCGAAATCCCGGACGAGTCTGAGACAGAGCATTACCTGCGTTTCATTGGTTACTACCGGCTCACTGCCTATGCGCTTCCTCTTCAGGATAAATCCGCAGCTCCAGGGGGCAAACCCGACAAGCCTTTCAAGCCCGGCACCACATTCAGGAACATCCTGAACCTTTATCGGTTTGACCGCGAACTGCGCTTGCTCTTCTTGGATGCAATCGAAAGGATAGAAGTCGCTGTCAGGACTTGCATTGTCCACGAGATGGGCCTCCGCCATGGGCCTCACTGGTTCATGGATCCGGTCCACTTCAATCCATCAGCATTTCGATTCAAGCACAACCAACTGATCGACCGAATTGACAACGAGCTGAAAATTGGATCCCGGGCAAAAACGCCAGCGAAGCCCCATCACGAGGTTTTCATCAATCATTATTTCACCAAATACACTGATCCCTACCTCCCACCCGCATGGATGATTGCTGAGACACTGACTCTGGGAACTTGGTCGCTGATATTCGAAAACTTGCGAGTGACTGCTGAAAGAAAAGCAATTGCCGCCCCGCTTCGCACCGATGAACAGTTGCTCCGGAACTGGCTCCATGCGTTGACCTATTTGCGCAACCTCTGCGCACACCATTCCAGGCTTTGGAATCGTCAGTTCGTAATCAAACCACTCATTGCGAAGAGACATGCCTCGTTCTTATTGGCAAACGATCGATGCTACGCAATGGCTGTCGTCGTTGAGGACCTGCTCCGGACTGTTGCTCCTGGGACGTTGTGGGCGCTGCGCCTCAGGGAGTTGCTCGCCGCGAATCCCTTTGCTGATCCAGTAGCCATGGGATTTCCCGACACTTGGGAGAATGAACCCTTCTGGGGACTGTTACCAACGCCATGACACCCTCCTTCCAAGAAGCTCCGATCAGCCAGATCCCGGCGCTGCGATTGCTTCAACAACTCGGCTACACCTATCTGACGCCAGAGGAATGCGCGGTGGAGAGGAAGGGGAAGTTTGGCCGGGTCATCCTCGAGAATGTGTTGGCCGGGCAACTCCGCCGCCTGAACAAGATCAGTTTCAAAGGCCGGGAGGTGCCCTTCTCCGAGGAAAATATTGTCCGCGGTATTGAGGCGCTGCGCGACATCCCCTTTGAGGGCCTCGTGCGCACGAGCGAGAAGGTTTACGATTTGCTCACACTGGGCAAGAGCCTTGATCAGACCATTGAGGATGAAACGAAGGGGTTCACGCTGCGTTACATCGACTGGCAGAACCCGCGCAACAATGTTTTCCATGTCACCGCCGAGTTTGAGGTGGAGCGCACGGGCAGTCATGAAACAAGGCGCCCGGACATTGTCTGTTTCGTAAATGGAATTCCCTTCATCGTCATCGAGTGCAAGCGACCTGAAGCCAAGGATTCCCTCGTGCAGGCGATCAACCAGACCCTGCGTAACTGTCAGGAAGATGAGATCCCCCATCTCTTCACTCACAGCCAGCTTGTGTTGGCCCTGAACAAAAACGATGCCAGCTACGCAACTACGGGCACCTCGCTGAAGTTCTGGGCCAAGTGGAAGGAGATGCAAAACGTGGATGCCCAAGTCCGGGCCATCGTCAACAGCCCCGTGCGTCCGGAGGAACATGCCAAACTTTTTCGAGGAGCCTTTGCTTTCGCTCAAGCAGACTTTGAGGAACAGATGATGAACGAACGGGAACCCACCGAGCAGGACAAACTGTTGTGGTCTCTCTGCCGTCCCGAGCGGCTCATTGAACTGGTCCGGCAGTTCATCCTCTACGATGAGGGTGGTGCTGTGAAGAAGGTGGCCCGGTACCAACAATATTTCGCGATCAAGGCAACATTGGACCGTGTGAAACAGCGCGATGTGCATGGTCGCCGCAAGGGTGGTGTCATTTGGCAAACGCAGGGCAGCGGCAAATCTCTTGCGATGGTCTTGCTGGGCAAGGCGTTGGCAATGGATGCCGCAATCCCCAATCCCCGTATTGTCATTGTGACAGACCGCATTGACCTGGACGAACAAATCACGAAGACCTTCCACCAATGTGGAAAGGATCCGCAGCAAGCCAAGACCGGCGCTCATCTCATCGAATTGCTTCGCGATGATCGGGTCGCCGTGATCACAACGGTTCTCTTCAAATTTGAGGCGGCGGCCAAAGTGGCGAAGGAACTGGAACTCATCAACGACGACCTTTTTGTCCTCGTGGACGAAAGCCATCGCAGCCAATACGGCGACGCCAACATCCAAATGCAAAAGGCACTGCCCCGTGCGTGTTACATCGGCTTCACCGGCACGCCACTGATGAAGAAAGAAAAAAGCACGGCAACCAAGTTTGGTGGCTTCATCGAGCCTGCTTACACGATCCGCGATGCCGTGGCAGACGAGGCCGTCGTTCCACTTCTCTACGAGGGACGCCACGTCATTCAAGAGGTAAATCAGAAGCCGGTGGACACCATGTTTGAAGCCATGTGTGAGGGCCTGACGAAGGAGCAAAAGGCCGACCTCAAACGCAAATTCACGGCCCGCGATGAACTCAATCGCCTGCAGAGCCGCTTGTATCTGATTGCATGGGACGTGAGCCAGCATTTCTTCAAGCAATGGAAGGGCACCGGCTTCAAAGGCCAACTGACCGCCCCCGGCAAAAAGGAAGCTCTGCTGTTAAAAAGTTACTTTGATCAGTTTGGCAAGGTGAGCACGGAGGTCATCATTTCCGGCCCCGCCGAGATCGAAAACCCGGACGAACACAAGACGGTCGAACAGGACGAGAGCGTGGAACTCTTCTGGAAAACGATGATGCAGAAATATGGCACGGAGAAGGAATACAACCGATGCCTGATCGATTCATTTAAGAAAGGCGATGATCCCGAGATCCTGATCGTGGTGGACAAGTTGCTCACCGGCTTTGACGCCCCACGCAATGTGGTACTCTACATCGCCCGAAGCCTCAGGGAGCACAGCCTGCTTCAGGCCATCGCGCGGGTTAACCGTCTGCACCCGGGGAAAGACCACGGTTACATCATTGATTACTACGGCGTGGTGGCCCAACTCCACGATGCGCTGGAGTTGTATAGCAGCCTTGAGGGCAAGTTTGACCCGGAGGACCTTGAAGGCACACTCACGGACATCGCCGAGGAGATCAAGCGACTCCCATCGCTCCATGACGCAATGTGGGATCTTTTCAAGGAGGTAAAAAATCGCAAGGACGAAGAGTCTTTCGAGTTGGCCATGGAGAACAAGGACAAGCGCGCGGATTTTTACACCCGCCTGTGGCGCTTTTGCCGCGTGCTTAAAATTGCCTCCTCCAGCATCCAATGGGTTACCTCCACACCGGCGAACCAAACCGAGCGCTACAAAAGTGACGCGGCGTTTTTCCAAAAGCTGCGAGCAAGCTTGAAACTGCGTTACGCGGAGGGAATCGATTACCGCGACTATGAAAAGCAGATCCAAAAAATGCTCAACACCTACGTTCAGGCCGATGAGGTGATTCAAGTTGTTGAACCCGTGAACATCTTTGAACGCGAGGCCTTCGAAAAGGAAGTTGAGAAATGCCAGACCACAAGGGCCAAAGCAGACACCATCGCGAATCGCACAAAAAAGACGATCACCGAAAAGATGGAGGAGGATCCCTTTTTCTACCGGAAGCTTTCCTCACTGCTCCAGCAGGCCATCGATGACTACAGGGCGGAGCGTATCAACGAGGCCCAATATCTGGCCAAAGTCACCGAGATCATGCAGGAAGTTCGCGGGGGCAACGCGATGAACGTGCCCGAGGTTTTGAAACAGAACGATCTCTCACGGGCACTCTTCGGTGCCCTCAAGGAGCAGATGTCCCTGACTTCTGTGGCCAGCGAAGAATCCGAAGGCCGTGCTCGCGAGGAGGGGTCACCCTACCGCACCCCGACGCAGCGCACCGCTCCACCCACAGATGATGTCCTGGCCGAGGCCGCCCTTTCGATGGATAGCATTATCCAGAAACATGCTGTGGTGCGGTGGCGGGAAAATGTGGATGCGCAGAACAGGATGAGGAACGAACTCGACGACTTTCTCTTCGACTTACAAAAGAAGAAAGGCATCGCGTTAAATTTCGACCAGATGGACGCAATCATTGAGGCCGCTATCCGCATCGCGATCCACCGCACCAGCGATGTCTAGACTCGCAATCATCGAAACGCCCGCTGGCCCCGCCAAACTCAAACGATCCCCAAGGAGAACCCTCGCCATCAGCGTGTTGCCAGACGGCACACTCGAACTGGTCGCACCAGAATCTGCCACGATCGAGGAGGTTCTCAAACGGGTTGCCAAACGCCTCCCATGGATCCGTAACCAACGATCCAATTTTCGCGAGATGAATTCCACAAGGCCACCACTGAGATATGTCAACGGTGCCACCCATCGGTATCTGGGTCGTCAATATCGACTCAAGATCGCAAAAGGCCCCTCACCTCATGTGTCTCTGAAAGGTGGATTCTTCTGTGTGACGGTTCCAAAAATGGACGCTTTATCAATACGCGATGCTCTCCAAGGCTGGTATCGCACACGAGCCCGGGAGGTTCTACAAAAACGGGTTGCCCGATGGGAAAAGTGGTGTCGTGCCCGAAAACTCGCTGAGCCCAAAGTTTCTCTTCGAGTGATGGCAAGGCGCTGGGGGAGTGCCCGACAAGATGGAACCATCGCCTTCAACCCCGACTTGATCCGGGCCCCATCGATTTGCATCGACTACGTGATCACTCATGAAATCTGCCACTTGCGCCACCCCAACCACGGCCCGGCGTTTCTTCGTCTATTGACAACGCTATTTCCAAATTGGAGAGAGACAAAAGCAAGGCTGGAACGCGCAGAGTTTTAAACGGCATCCGCAATGCACAAATAAAAAGTCATCAATAAAATCGATGCGCCCGAAAATTATCCAAGAGGTTACAATTGAGTTCGAAAAGGCCGAATGGCTTTTCGAGGCGAAATGGTGTCAGCGGAGAGTGGGAGCTGCCGCGTGCATTCTCGAGGGCACAATTTTAAAAATTGGAGACCTCAAAGTTAAAGATGATTTCTTCCTCCCATGGCCCTTCGCGCACAATATCCTCATTCTGTTGGGTGTACCTTGCCGAAGGTTAAACTTTCGAGGACTTGGGATTGGAACGGCACTTTTGAACCGCATCATTTCCGAAGCCGACCAGTCCGGAATCTCCCTTCTCTGGGGGAGTGTCACAGCTTCGGACATCGCCAAAACTCCGTATTTGTTGGATTGGTATCAAAGGATGGGGTTCGAGGTCGCCCACGAGAGCAAGGACCCAGTCATAAAAGCCGTTGCAACAATATCCATGAAATTGTCGGCGGAGGCATCCTGAGCCTTCCTGCAACACCCACGCACCCTTTCGCACAAAACGGCGTGTTGGCTGGCAAAACACGTGAATAGCCAAGGCAAACTAAGTCGAAAACCATTTAAATCGAATACAAGAATCCATTTGTCAATATGCGGCCTTTCGACGTGCTAGCACCACCTGATCGTCCCGTCTCGCATGATGAAATGACTATGGCACCCGACTTGTCGCCAAACAGAAGGATGCAAAGTGGCTCGGCCCCTGCTGTCCGAGTGCACCGTCCAAGTATCCCGGTCATTTCGATTGAGTAGATTCAGGGAGATCTTCTGAGTGCATCCGCAGGGGCAAATGAAAACGACCGCCCATTCGTGCCCTTTTTCGCCCAGCACGTAAACAATTCGTTTCTCTAGGATCTCCGGCTCATCCTCCAGGCGTTGGACGACATGCAAACCGCATGGTCTTGGAAAAAGCCATTCGAGAGGAGAGCGCAGCCAAGAAGGAATGAGTTTATGCATACACGAAGGATTCAAGAAAAGGTTGTGTATCCCCTCGCCCGACTCGCTTGGAGAGGTATGGGCACTTCGGACCGTCTGAGGGTTGAAGCCAGCAAGAATTCATCAAATCGAACTGCTGCCACCGCGACTCAAAATCATTGGCGGAGCGGAATGGGTGAAGCCGCGCCAAGAACTCGTTGATAGCCATGGAAGCACAAAAGCCATTTACGGAAATGACCGCGGGGCTTTCGACCTTGGCGCCCTTGATGTATCCGTCCGCGACCTCGGATTGATATTGTTCCGGGTTCGTTCTTTTTAGGGATTCTTGCCGTAAAGTTTCCGCGCTGTATGCACCTCGCGAAATCAAGCTCGAGCCATCCGGGATCAGGTAATGCACCGCCCCAGAGACATTGTTGATGCCTCCTTGGCCATCCGCACCCAGTCGAACTCCAAGGTCGAAGTAGGGGATGCTGTAAAAGGCAGCCATTCGATTGAGAATATCTCGCCCTTCCACCGAGTCCATACATCCAAACAAAATGTCGCAGGAGGCGATGTCACGGGCCGTGGCAAGTGTGAAAAGCGTATCGTGGCAGCTCTCGACGCACGTTCCCGTTCCATGCTTCTGGATGACTGCCTTGATGGCATGAACCTTGGCCCGTTCTTTGTGGGCATCTTCTTTCGAACTGTTGACAATTCGATTGAGGTTTTTGAACTCTACGGTGTCTGGATCGACCAAGTAAAGAAATCCGACCCCGAGTCGGACCAATTGCTCAATAACCCAGCTTCCTGTGCCGGAACAGCCGACAACGGCAACACGCAGTTCTTTCAGGAGACTCGTGGTCTTCTCACCGAACGTTTGCGTGGTTCGTAGCTGCGCCGCATCGACAGATTTTCCTCTACCGCGGCGAAAGAACTGAATTTCGTCACCGGCCACGGCAATCTGGGTGATTTCGGAAAACTGTGTCGCGGAATCGATGAACCTACCAAACATCTCGCCATCTGGAAGCATGACACAACTGGCGTTTGGCCGGCCGTCATCAAGCCATGAGTTCAGAGACCCAAACAGATTTCTGTCAGCAATATCGTCGTATTTTGAGAATGCATCAAAACCTGCGGGATGACTGTGGATTTTGAGCACACCCATTCCCTTCTCTGCGGCTTGCTGGAAAATTTTTTGGCCGAGGGCGGTTGGCCAGGTAACTCTCGCAGACGTGCGCTCTCGACATTCGTCGTAGGGGATGGTCAGAATTTTGTGAATGCACAGGGTTTCACCATGCTGTTGAGCGAGCCGACCACACAGAGCAAGAGCCACCGCCTCCTCTCCGTCTCCGGGGAAGAGATGGCTCTTGATCTGCTTATGTTGGTCCCCTGTGAGGCGAAGGACACATCGGTTCATTTGGAGGGATAGCGTGTGATCTCGCGTTGGAGCCACGCCTGCGAAAGTGTGTAGTGGGTGAAAATATTGAACTCACCCGGCCTCCACGGATTTGCACTCGAGTAATGGCGCGACCACCGCTGCCAACTTGCCCCTTCGATTTGAACGCTCGCCTCGGTGCAGGGAATTTTCTGCCCGTCGACCCGTTGGATGTCCGGATGGTAATACACCATGTCAAGCGCGGCGGGAGGGTAACTTGTCGGCACTTGGATGGCAGCTGAGGTTTCGCGAGCCAAAAAAATGTCTGGGAGTGGCACATTGTGGATCAGAACCCAGCGATTCACTCCGTCCTGGACGGTTTCCCATGTGAGTCCGCATGCATCCAAAGCGTCCGTGTCTTCTTCTGGCAGGGAAAAGGCACGACGGAGGGCCGGGCGGCCCTCCGTTTGCTCCTTGGGAAGCGTGGTGAAGCGCTCGACGCCGGGTGCGGTGAAATCAACGACTTCATCCAAATCCACAGGTTCGAACCGTTTCTTGATTTTTTGGTTGAGGAGCCACTGCTCCGGGGGCTTTCCCGCGAGTTGCAGGATTTCCCTACCCGTCATGGATGGCACCTCGACGTCGAATTTCTCCTTATCAACCCGAATGCGATATTTCTTCGCCTTGGGTTTCTTATCCTCTGATTTCAGAGAAAACTCCTCGATATCGATGATATCGACCTCAACTTCACCGCCTGGAGGCGGATTTTCGGCTGTCTTGTTCATGGCCTGGATTTACCTTTCTTGTTTGTTTTACGGAGCAGCGCCTTTGTGCTCTGCTCTCAATAGGCAAAGCGGAACGCGGTTACAGGTGACAGACGGAGGGCGGCCGACAATGCTGGTGTAACCGCATTTCGCTATCCCAACACAGGAGCGCACCAGAAAAGACAGGCCCATGAATGTTACCGAGGTTACAGACGACGAATTGCTGCTCGAAATGAGCTACGCGGCCCAGGACCCAGTGACCGCCGAGGCGGCCCTTTCGCAATTCTATAAGCGGTTCAAAGACGACCTGTTGGCATTTTCAGTTTCGCTCTGCCGGGGAAAATCTCTGGATGAGGAACAACTGATGTTGGAAACATTCAAAGAAGCCTATGAACGCGCGGGTGACTTCAACTGCGCAAGCAAGGACCCTGAAAGAGTCAGGGAAATGGTGAAGGCATGGCTGTTCACGATGCTTAAACATCGGATGATTGACCAAATCCGAAAGACGCAACGAGAGCGGAGTTACCTCCGAGTCCTTTCTGAGAATGAGCAAATTGAAGACTTTGCTGCGACGGATAAGTCACCAAGCGAGGAGGCCAATCCCGAGATTGTCGAGAGTGCAAAACAAATCTTGGAGCAACTTTCCCCACGTGAGCAGGACATTTTGGGCCTATCGTTTGAGTATCGAAACCAAGAAACCGGTCATTTTGAGATTCCAGAAGAACTACTTGAAAGTCTGGCTGAGAGTCTTGGAGTGCTTGCCAGCTCAATAAAAACGCTCCGGCACCGCATCATTTCCCGCATCCAAAAAGGAGAGCTGTAAGGCTCTCAAAAATGAGCAAAGTATGAAAAACAACCACGCGAGAGACGGCGAGACAGTCCCCAGTATCCCGATGGCGCAGTTGGCTCTGCGCCAGGCGGCACTTGAATTGGGCATTCGAGTGCCAGTAACGCCAGATGAAATTGCCAAATTTGAGGAATCCATTGAACCTGCAACCCCTCGCATCTCCGATGAAGAGGCGATTGCCATGATTCTTGGCAAAAGCCCTATGCGGTCCTCAGTAGTTCCCAAGGATTACGTAAATGAAGAGGTTTATGAAGACCTCGCCATGGCGGCTCGCTTTGGGGAGACTATTCCACCAGAAATTTTGGCGAAAATGGAGGCGGACCGAGCCGCAGAGGAGGAAAAATTGAATGGTGACAAGGATGCGTAAGCGCATTCTGGGTCACGAGCGCCAGGAACAACTCGTCGAGTTGGCCGAAAGCGTCGCAGATTTCTTTTTTCCCGAAACTTGGATAGACCCGGAACAGCTGTTTCGAAAACACAGCATTACGCTTTCCTTCAACGATTACGGAAAATGCTTTGACGGAATGCTCCAGTGCAAAAATCGCAGCTTTCATGTATTTTGCAATCTGGCCAAAGTCGAATCGTCCACCTCAGCCCGTGCCCGATTCACCCTGGCTCATGAATTTGGGCACTTTTACATTGATGAACATCGAAATGCTCTTCTCAGTGGCCGCGTTCCCGCTCATCCATCGTTTTGCGATAGAACGGACTCGGACATTGTAGTCGAAAAGGAAGCTGATTTATTCGCTGCCCATCTTCTAGCGCCGTCCGCTCGGGTTGCAAAAGCCGTAAACTTTGCCTGCCCGTCAATCGAACAAATCGAGAACCTTCGGTCCATTTTCAAAATTTCGTTTCAGAGCGCTGCCATCAGGGTCGTTGAAGGTGCAACCGTTCCTTGTGCATGCGTTATGTGGAGGCAAGACGGAAGGGTCTGGGGTCGGCCAAATCGAAAAATGGAAAGTATTGGTTTGGTCATTCCAAAGCGAAAAATGGATGAGCTTCCCCGCGACTGCGCCACGATGAACTGTTGGAATGAGGCGCCTGAGAGTTCAGGGTTCAACGAGCCGCAAGAATCAGTAGCAGCAGCGTCGAGTTGGTTTTACGGTTGCTTCCCCGGGCAAGGTGAAATCTATTTGAAAGAGACCGCAGTGCGGCTTGGGGCGTATGGGTGCTTTACGCTTTTGAAATTACACCCGTCGTTGTAAATGCATAGTTCCTGTCATTGGTTGACGAAGGCACGCGGGGATATTTGATTCTTCAAGCCTGCCCCGGGTTCATGGTCTACAATACGCAGTAGGGCGGCCAAAGCGGCGACACAGGGTAAGAAGCTGAGACGCACCCTTTCTCCCAAAACGGTGCGTGGCTGCCGACAAAGGGATTTGCCGCCAGCCCGCAAACCCGATTCCGTTTCAGGTGTTTCCCTCCAGGTAGATGTGAAAATGATCTGGTAATATATAAGATCCTGTCAGTCAGCATGATGTATTCAGCGCAGGGCTTACATCTTTAAAAACTTTAACAATTACCGCTTGCGCGTCATCGCTCCGTGCGGATAACCAACAACATAAACAATGCCCTCATCCCCATTGTTTGGTGGAGAGCCAGCGAGATCGAGGTGAGCAACCTCCGGTGCCGAATCTCTCGGCTCGGCGGGACTCGAACCCGCACGGACTTTCGTCCAGAAGATTTTAAGTCTTCTGTGTCTGCCATTCCACCACGAGCCGGAATAGGAACACTCCCAGAAAGAAATCTCAAATGCGAGCGTAAGATTGATTTGTCCAATTGGACATGTTTGTTCCCTAAAACAACCCTCCAGGCGCTTGCAAAGGCAGACACTCCCCTGCGAAAGAGGAATTTCTTTCCCTCAAAGGCGGATTTTAAGTCCGTTGCGTCTGCCATTTCGCCACGCCGGCAATCTGTGAAGTGAACTCACTTGGAAGGGCCAGATTCGTTGCGGTCACTGACTGCCGCAAGCGCAAAATGGAGCTTTGGTCTCGGAATGGGTCTCCACGGCTCGTGTGGAAGCCCTCCTTCACACTGACAACGAACGGAAGGTTCCGGGTGGCATGCCGCGGGCGGCCCGGAAGAGGCGGTTGAAGTTTGAGAGATTGTTGAAGCCGGTGGAGAAGGCGATTTCCGAGATGCTGGCATCAGTTTCAATCAGCAACCGGGAGGCTTCGCCCAGACGCCTTCCAATCAAGAGTTCGGAAAATGATTTTTTGAGATGTCGTCGGCAGAAGCGGCTGAGGCTTCGTGGGTGCATTCCGGCATCGCGAGCCACTGAGGTGAGATCAGCTTCGCCGCGCCAGCCTGCTTCGAGGGCGGCAAGGATTTTGGCGACACGGGTGGCACCCGCCGCATCGCGAGGGGGTGCGTAGCCGACGGCAGCCAAGGGTTTTGCCCGCCGGTCCTCAGCGGCCTGAGCGAGTATCTGAAGCAAGAGGGCAATACGTTGAGGTCCCTTGGCGAGGGTGAGAGATTCCAGACCAGTGGCGGCCAGGCGGGAGGCCGCGGGGGAAAGTCTCAACCCGCGCTCCACGAGATGGAGGAGCTTTTTCACAGCTCGCATTTCCGGCATGTTCCAAAAAGGCTGTCCGAAATCAGACGCCAGAAACTGCACAAAAACGGTCTCAGCCCGGGATCCTGGTCCACGACGATAGGCATGAGGCAATCCCCCGCCCTGCACGATCACGTCGCCTTCGGTAAACCGCCCGAAATAGTCACCAACAACAAGGTCACCTGCTCCCGAGCAAATCCAAGTCACTTCGATTTCGGGATGGGCATGGTAAGGCGCACCAAAGGACCGCCCGCCCACCCGGCAAACACGGAGGCTTGTGTCATGGCTGTGGGTGATCTTCTCGTAGAGAACTTTCACACGTTGAGAGCATGCGATGAACGAACGTTAAACAAGCCTGATTTTCAGCTGATGAGTGATCATAGTATCAGGATCTGTGATCGGGGGCGTAGCCGGGAATCACGATCTAAGCAAGATTGCAGCCAGTTCATTGAGCGCCACCATGCCAACCTGCCCGTTTTCCTCACCACCAGCCGATGACCCGTTCCGCAAGGCCCGGGAGTCTGCCGGTGTTCTTCCGACGGAATTCCAAAATGAGCGGATGCCGATGATCTTGAGTCATGCGGGGGTGAAGGCGGCTGCGCGGGATTGGTCCACATATAGTAGTGATGCCCCTTTCCGCGTGCCGATCCCTTCCGAGGAGGACGTGCGCTCGGTGCGCCAACTGCCGATAGAAACCGATCCGCCGGATCACGGTCACTACCGGAAGATTGCAGAACCGTTTTTTAACCGTCCCAAGGATCCTGCCATGGCTGCTTCGGTCACTGTTCTGATTCAGGGTATGCTTCGTGAGGCCACGGCCAAGGATGCCGTGGAGGTGGTTCGGGATTTTGCCCTCCCGATCCAATCCCGCGCGCTGGCGCTTCTTTTGAATGTCCCCATGGAGGAAGCTGAAGAATGGATCGGCTGGGGCATCCATGTGTTTCATGATGGTCCCGGCGGCGCGGCCAAGGGGAGTGCACTGGAGGACTATATCCACCGCCGCCTCGACAAGGCGGCCGCCCATCCCGGTAATGACTTTTTCTCCGCCCTCATCCGTGCGGATTTCCGTGGACGGCCGCTGACACGCGATGAGCAGTTGGGCTTTGTTAACCTGACCTTCGCCGGGGGCCGCGATACCGTGATCAATACCATCTCGGGAATCATCGGGCATTTTGTTGGCCATCCCGATGACCTCATCCGGATGCGCAAGCACCCGGAGTTGGTGATGCCGGCAACGGAAGAATTTTTCCGTTTCCTCTCGCCGCTGACCCATATCGGCCGTGTTTGCCCGCACACCACTCAAGTGGGGAGCATGACTGTGCCCCCTCAAGGCCGGGTCTCTCTCGGTTGGGCGTCGGCCAATCGGGACGCCAACGTCTTTTCAGAGCCGGACACCGTGGTGCTGGATAGAAAGCCCAACCAACACCTTGCCCTTGGCAGCGGGCCTCACACGTGCCTCGGAGCGCTGCATGCGCGGCTGTTGGTGCGAACGCTGCTTCGTGAATTGCCCGCCATGGTTCGCGGAATCACGGGGATCGAAGAGGAGCCGAACTTTGAAAAACAGGCCGACTACACACGGCGCAATGGCTACCATCGCCTCGTCGTCAGGATGGAGTCATTTCCTTCGGACGCGCCATGACGCCCAAGGGGGGATCGGACATCTGTCACCTTACTCCACAATGACGTCATTGCTTGGAATCTTTCAAAATCGATCAGCCGTCCTGGTCTTTCCTTCATGGACTGTTCATTTGCTTCTCTCTCCCTGACAGAATCGAGTCTTATGGAATGGCGGGCAGTCCGGACGCCTGCACTCCCCCCACCACATAATTGATGAAATCCGCAGGGTCTTTGAGCTTAAGCCAGACGTCCTGCAAGTTCTGCCAACTGGCTTCTTTTCCCCCCTGCCTCTTAGAAACGATGACCGTTTTGCTCACGAGTTTGTAGTCCCCAACGAAGTGGGCATTTTCCGGGCGGTCGGTGTTGATCACTTGAAAAACCAATGTCCCATTTGCAACGGCATCGGGGAATTTGCTATCGAGGGCTTTGCGCGTCAGAGCCTCGATTTCCCGGCAGGACGCACAGCGCACGTTCGTGGTGAAGTAAGTGACGACAACCCCTTCAGGGGGCAGCGCCTGCAGGGACGCTGCGGCAGGAGGCTATGTGTTCACTTTGGGTTGGCCGGTTTTGAGAGCAGCAAAAATGCCACCCACGATAGCGAGAGCCACCAACAAGATGGTGAGAGTTTTTTTTCATGGCTCACGCTCCCATCAGGATCTTGGCCTCCTCGAGTGACGGCACCTTGCCCGAAACCTTCACCTGTCCGTCGACAACCAGTGCCGGTGTGATCATCACACCAAAGTCGGCAAAACGCATCACGTCAGTGATTTTTTCCAATTCGTATTCAAGGCCGAGTTCATCGGCGGCTTTTTTTGAGATTTCTGTGAGGGCATTGCACTTGGCGCAGCCGGTTCCGAGGATTTGGAGTTTTTTCATTTTTGGTGGTTTTTTGGTTGGGGTGATTTCTATTCTGTCGGCCAGTCCGCGCCGGCTGCGATCCAGGCTTTCAGGATTTTGATGTCGCTTTCCGGCAGGATGTGGTCCTCCGCAGACTTCATTTCTTTCACCTCGCCGGAAACAATGGCAATCAGTCGGCTTTTTTCGGGGCTCCCCGGTACGATCAATGGGGCGGCATCTCCGGGCGCGAAGAAGTCCTCGCGGAGATCGACGCGAAAGCCCCCCTTCTGCTTTTTGGGTCCGTGACATCCGATGCAGGAGGTCTCAAATACCGGCATCACGTCCTTTTCAAAGTCTACCCCCTGCGTTTTCGGAGCGAGATCCATCGGGACCGCGGCCGATGCTTCAGGTTCGCGCAGAGGATGCAAGGGCGTCTCATATTCCCGCACACCTGTTTGCGTCGCCCAGGCAAACACTGCGCCGACGGTCATCAGCGCCGTCACCGTGAGGATTGCGGCACGGAACCGGGCGCCATGCGCAGCCTTGGTCTTCACAAATCGATGATGGATCATTGCAAAGAGCCACTCCCAATGGAGAGCGACATGAATGGCAAGGACCACCAGTAAGACAATACTTGCCCAGGAGTGGATCGTTCCCCACTCATGACGGGACATTCCCCACAGCTCATGCGTGCGGTTTGTGGCCGGCGGGAGAGGAAAGCGCAGAATGTAGCCGGTTGCCACCATGACAAGCAGGCAGGCGGCAGCCAGGAGGTCGATCATGAGATTGAGCAGGCTTCGGTTCATACAAAAATCCTTCCATAAATCCAGCCCGTGAGCGTCGCCATCACGATGACGAGAACAACATAAACGGCGGTCTTTTTTCCTCCCAGGATCTTGATGAGCGCCAGCATGCTGGGAAGGCTGAGCGCCGGGCCTGCGAGCAGAAGAGCCAGCGCCGGGCCTTTGCCCATGCCGCTTCCGATCAATCCTTGCAAGATCGGGATTTCCGTGAGGGTTGCAAAATACATGAAGGCCCCCACCAGCGAGCTGAGAAAGACCGCCAACAAGCCATCACCGCCAACAGCTGTTTCCACCCATTGCGAGGGAATCAACCCTTCGTGACCGGGGCGGCCGAGCAGAAACCCTGACACAAAAACGCCCCCGAGCAGGAGCGGCGCGATCAGCAGGGTGAATTCCCATGTGGCGTCAAACCATTCGCGCATCTCGCCCTCTGTCGTTGCGGCAATCCACCCCACAGCAATCGCGCCCACACCAAAGGGAACCAGAACGTGTGTCTGCAGCGCCGCGATCGCCGTCGCCACGATGCCAAAAGCAATTTTCCACCACGGTACGGCAAACCATGCGCCCATTGCTGCTGCCAGCCCCAGGGCGCCGAGCGACGAAAGCTCCCATTTCCATTGCGCAAGGAATCCAAACACCCCTGGCCCCTTATCGCCATCGCTCCAGTTCGCGAAAATCAGAATCGCCACCATCAGGCCAAGCCAAACGGCCGTCTTCCACAAGGGTCGCAACGCAGGCACGGTATCCGTCAGATCCGCCGCAGCCTGCGCCCGGGTTGCTTCCTCTCTGCGGAAGATCCATGCCATGATCAGGCCAATCACCGCCGAAAAGGCTATCGCCCCCACCGCGCGGGCCACGCCCAGTTCGAATCCCAAAATCCTTGCTGTCAAAATGATGGCCAGGGCGCTGATGGCCGGCCCGGAATAAAGAAAGGCAATGGCCGGACCAAGACCCGCACCCATCCGCCAGATGCCCGCAAAAAGTGGCAGCACGGTGCAGGAACACACGGCCAGAACCGTGCCCGAAATCGAGGCCACACCGTACGCGGTTGTCTTCGATGCCTTCGGTCCAAGGTAACGCATCACCGCGTCCTGCCGCACAAATGTCGCAATCGCTCCCGCAATAAAAAATGCCGGCACCAGGCAAAGAATCACGTGTTCCTGCGCATACCATCGCGTCAGCTGAAGCCCCTCCTGCAATCCGGCCTGAAAACGGGGCCAATCCACTGGCAAAAAATAGCACCCGGCAAAAATCACTGCCAACCATGCCATTTTTTTCCATGCGATCTCTTGGCTCATGTTTCGTGATATTGCGAAATAGTTGGTAAAAAAAGTTTAGCGGCAGCAGGCCGATTTTTGAAAATCCGGGTAACGCGACGGCTTCTCGAGGCACTGGATGAAATTCGTCACGCAGGGCAGCGTCAGCCGGTAGAACACCTGCAGGCCGCGTTTTTCGTCCGCAATGACGCCGGCTGCCTTTAATACCGAAAGGTGCCGGGAAACGGTGGACCAGCCCAACCCGCACGCGGCAACCAGATCACACACACATTTTTCCCCGCCACCGCTCAGTTCGCGCACCACACGCACACGCGCCTCATTCGCCAAAGCCCGGAAGATCGCGTGAGGTGGAATTTTGGTTGGCACAGATTCAATATTTCGCAATAATGCGAAATAGTCAAGAGGGGGCTGCCGGACCAGCAGTTATCAAAGGAACGTGTCTTCGAAGAGGCTGTTGGACCAGTCGAACATGTCGATGTAGTTCTCAGCGCTGGGAGCACTGGCTTCGCCGAACGAGGCCTCAACCCGCTTCATGGCCTTGGTGGCCGCGTCATATTGGTAGCTGGCTGTGAGCCATGAAGCGGTCTTGGAGGTGATTGGGCTGTAACAGGCAGACATGGTGACCGGAGCGGGATCCGGGGATTGACCGTCAATCGCCCGCAGAATGGCATCCGCACAGACTTTTGCCTGGGCATTGGCCATCGTGCCGGACTTGGGCTGCGCCGTCGCCTGCGAGTCGCCGATGACGTGGATCTCTGGATACCGGATGGATCCATAGGTTAGCGGATCAATGGCCGCCCACCGTGCCCCGGCATCAACAAGGCCTGCGGCAGAAACCAGTGCTCCAGCCTTCATGTCGGGAAGGTAGTTGGCAACCTGGCCGGAGATATTTCCCTGGCTCGTCACAAAAGTCTTCGTTGCGGAGTTGACCGAAAGTACTGCGCAATTGGGTTTGTATTCCACAATCCCTCGAAATGTTTTTGCGAAGGCATTTCCAAACCCCACCGGCTCGGCGGTGATCCCGGGGTTCGCGTCACAGACAATAACTTTCCCACCGAGTCTTTTGCGTTTGATATGGTCGGCGATCATGCAGGCCCGCTCGTAAGGCCCGGGCGGGCATCGATAGGGAGCCTTTGGAATATTCATCAGGAAGACGCCACGTTTTTTCAGCCCGGCAACCTGGCTTTTGAGCAAAGTCGTTTGCGGTCCGGCGATCCACGCATGAGGGGTGAGGTTGGCATCGTAGCTGCCAGCGGGCATCAAAAAATCGATACCCGGTGCCAAAATCAGATGATCGTAAGGAAGAGAAACGGTTCCACCTGTGGTTGAGACTGCCACCGTTTTGGCGGACGGATCCACCCCCATCGCGCGGCCCACCACCAAATTGATTCCGTATTTGCTTGCGAGAGTCCCCAGCCCGATCGTGATGTCTGCCATGCCCATCGCTCCCGTGACCACAAGATTTGAGAGGATGCATGAAACATGCTGTGCGCTGGCATCCACGAGGGTGACCTGAACTTTGCCTTTGCCCCAAATGGCCAGATATTTTGCGGCTGTGGCTCCGCCAAATCCGCCACCGACCACCACCACGCGGGCAAGCGGTGAGGCGGCTGATGCCAAACGCGGAATTGCAAGTGACGCTCCGGTGAGACCGAGGAGCTTCAGAAATTTCCGGCGGTCCACGCTGGTGGATTCGAGGACATGATCAAAGGGATTAAAGATTTTCATAATTTTGGTTCGGCTAGTCTTCGTTCTTTGTTTCCGGAAGTGTGGCGAGGTAGGCGGCAATCTCGCGAATTTGAGCGTCGGTCAAACCGCGCGCCACGAGGTCCATGATTCCCTCAGGAGTTCTGCGCGCGCGCATTTCGCTCAACTCAGAAACAATTTCCGAAGCAGACTCTCCGGTAATTCCTTCGAAGCCGGAAGACGAATGGCATTGGAAGCAGGATGAGGCGAGCAAGCGCCCGGACGTGGAGGCCACCACCGGGGCCGCAGGAGGTGCCGCTTGCCCGGACAACGGGACAGCCACAGTCACAATAAGGAGGAACAATTGGAGCTTCATGTCCTCAATGTGCGCAACAAAGATGAAGTGTTCATGAACTGAACATTAATAATTGTTCATAATTGGAAATTGTTTCAGCACGACGCCGGAGCTATTTTATCATGCCCTCGCCTCCCCTCTTCCATCTTCGATATTCGAAGATATTTCCCTTTTCACTTGACCCTCCGGCTGCTGATGCGAAGCCTCTCGGTTCGTGTTGATCAACGGGGAGGATAAACAGGCATTTGTGCATTGGAACGAAATCAGCGGGAGCGACAAGCTCTCCCGCGCCCCGTACCGACCGCTGATTGAGCGACTGGACCAATTGCCCAAAAGCCGTCTACGGGCGCTGGACGAACGGTTGGAGGCCACGATGCGGGAGATGGGGGTCACCTTCGATGTTTCCAAGGATCATGCGTGGGGGAGCCGTCCGTGGTATTGCGACTTGCTGCCGCAAATTTTTTGTGCGCCGGAGTGGGAACAAATCGAACTCGCGATGTGTCAGAGAGTCAAAGCGTTCGAACTTTTTCTGCAGGATATTTACGGACCCAAAGAGATTCTGCGTTCTGAGACGCTTCCGGTGCAGCCCGTGCTGGGCAGTGCCTACTACCAGCGGCCCGCGATGGGGCTTCCCCTGCCCGGCGGAGCTTTTTTGCATTTGAGTGGAGCCAGTCTTTGCCGGATCCCCGATGGAGGTCTGGCCTTCAAACATCATTATTTCAGCAATGCCTCGGGCATTTCTTACATGATGCAAAACCGCCGCGCGCTGGCCCGGGTGGTTCCTGAGAGTTTCGGTGATTTTTCCATTGCGTCCATTGCCGAGGTGACGACCGCCATTTTGGAAAGCCTGCATGGTCTTTCCAGCGTCCAAGAGCCGTCGGCTGTCCTGCTTTCACCCGGCCCGGGAAGTGCGGTTTACAGCGAGCATGCATTTTTGGCCCGCCGCATGGGAATTCCTCTGGTGCAGGGGGGAGACCTTCTGGTGTTGAACGATTCCGTGTATGTCAAAACCGTTTCCGGGCTCGAGAAAGTGGATGTTATCTACAGCCGGGTTTCGGATCAGTGGCTGGACCCCCTCGTTTTTCGCCGGGACTCTTTGCTGGGTGTGGCTGGTTTGGTTCAATGCATCCGTCGTGGACAGGTGGCTCTCGTGAATGCCATTGGTTCGCAACTCGCGGATGACCGGGCTCTGCTGCCCTTCTCCTCCACAATTATCCGGTACTATCTGGGAGAGCGTCCTCTTCTCCCAACACTCACGACCTATTGGCTTGGCGATATCGATCAACGGGAGCTTGTCCTGGATGACCTCGCCCGCTTCACCATCAGGCCCCTTTACGGCGAGCGAATCCTGCTTGGCGGCGATGGAAAAGTGGCTGATGAAAAATCGGTTGTCGAGGCCCGCAAGGAAATCCTGGCCAATGCCTCTGCCTACGTGGCCCAACCCCAGGACTGTGACGCCGGCACGCTCACGTATCATGCCGGGCGCCGGAAGGAACGCCGGCAGGATCACATTATGTTCTCCTACCGGACCCCGGAGGGGAAGCCGGTGGTGTTTGACGGGGCCCTGACCCGTACGACCACCGACGACTCCCCCTACACCTCCAACGAGCTGGGTGGCGGGAGCAAGGACACATGGGTGGAAGTGGCCGCAGGGTCAGCGATGCTGCCTCAGGAGCGGGGATTTGCCCGCGAGATCGGCCTCCCCCCGCAGCATGTGGGAAGCCGCGATGCGGAGGCTTTTTATTGGGTGGGTCGGTACCTTGAGCGCGCAAACAGCCTTGCGGGAATGATCCGTGTGATCGAAGCCCTTGAGCTCGAAGAACTCAACCTGACCGAACGCACCCTTTATCGTCCGGTTTGGAACAAAGTTTTGCCCCCTCTGGAAAAACCCGAGGGCGTCACTCGTAGAAATATCTCGAGCCCCACGGGTCGCCACCGCCTCACCCTTGATCTCAAAGAGCCTGACTCGGTTGTTCAGGCCGTGCTCAAAGCATCGGGAAATGCGGAATCGGTGTTGGAGGGTCTCAGCCTGGAAGCCTGGAGCGTCCTCACCGCACTGCGGGCCAGCCTTCATCGGGCCAGGTTTCGCCCCAATGCGGCAGAGGCCGTCCTGACAGCAGCGACCCGCAAAGCCTGCGATGATGTGTCATCGAAGGTGCCGGAATTTTTTGGCGTTGCGGAGGCGACCATGCTTGCTGATGGGGGTTGGGCCTTCTGCAAGATCGGCCAATTGCTTGAGCGGGCGATCATCACAGCCAATGCCCTGGCATCAATCCTGAAGCGGAATCCCGCCAAAGAAGGAGCGGAGCTTGAGCATGAGGAGGAGATCCGGCTTTCGGCCTTTTTACGGCTTCTTGCCAGCCGGGATATCTACCGCCGCGTGTATCAAATGCGCATTGAGCCGGGACCCATGCTGGAACTTCTCTGGCAGAATCCCGACGCACCCCGATCGGTCACACGTTGCCTTCAGAAGTGTGCGGTGAGACTTCAAGGGGCCAGGGAGATTTCCTCGCCTGCCACCCGGCGAACGCTTGGCGGTTTGGAGCATCTGCTCGACAGCCTGCGCCAAACCCGCTGGCAGACCCTGCTCGACGACGGCGGGACGGTGGCGGAAAAACGGGCGGCCGACTTCCTTGCTCAAACCCTCGACTTGCATAACGTCATCTCAGACGGATTCCTCAATCACCAAATCCATATTCACTCGGAGATCCAGCCAAACCTCTTCGGCCCAAAAAATGCTCTTTGAGATCGTGCATCGCACAGACTATCGCTACGGACACGCTGCAAGGGAGGCTTGCGTCGAAGCCCGGCTGACCCCCCCCACCCTTCCCACCCAGGAAATCCTGTCCCACTCGCTGGAGTTCAACCCCTCCATGGACTGCTCGCATTATCAGGACTCGTTTGGCAATGATGTCACTTTTTATGCGATGGCTCTCCGCCATGAACGCCTCTCGGTGGTTAACACGCTCATCGTGCGGACGCAGGCGCCCCAACCGGACAGTGGGGCCCTGGAGGTGAGTTGCGCCGAGGCCCGCCAGATTTTTGCCTCAGAGCTCACCAACATTTTTGATTATTTGCAGCCGACCCTGGCCGTCCCCACGGGAGGGGAAGCCAAAGAGTGGGCGCGGAAATTTTTCCCGGGAAGCCGACCTCTCCGGGAGGGGCTGGATGGATTGAATTCCACCATCCATTCCAAGTTTGTTTACAAACCCGGCGCCACGGAAAATTCCACCCCGCTGGAAAAAGTCTGGAAACAAAAAGAGGGGGTTTGCCAGGACTTTGCGCACATCATGCTCAGCGTGCTTCGCACAGCCGGCATTCCTGCGCGCTACGTTTGTGGCTACATTGAGTCCGGTCCGCCCGAAGGAGGTGGACTGCTGGGGTCCATGGCCACCCATGCGTGGGTTGAAGCCCTTATCCCGGGAATGACGTGGGTGGCTCTTGACCCAACCAACAATCAGTGGTGCGGGGTGCGTCATGTGACCGTTTCTTATGGCCGCGATTTCCGCGACGCCGCCCCGGTCCGGGGAATCTTCAAAGGCTCGGGCCCGCAGGGACTCAAAGTGAAAGTCACGATGAGAAGAATATCTGAAAAGCGATGAAACTTCTCATCCATTACCAGGCCACTTACACGTACGAAAAACCCGCCAGTTTTTCTCCTCACATTGTCCGGTTGTTTCCGCGTCGTGACAAATTTTTGTCGGTCCGCCAGTGGCAGTTTGCGGCAGCCGCCGGTGCAGACATCCAATACCGTGCCGACCTTTTCGATAATCTCACCGCCACCTGCTTTTTTCCGGAGCTCCTTTCCGAGCTGCCGTTTCAACTCCAGCTCGAGCTGGAGCTTGAAGAAAAAAATCCCTTCCACTTTGTGGTGGCCACCCACGCATTGAATGCTCCGTTTTCTTACCGGCCTGACGAGGCCCGTGCTCTTGCCGCCTACCTTGGCACGCAGAATCCCCCCCTTTCTGTCCCGGACACCATCAGCGGCTCGGTCCCCAAACCCACCGTCGATGTGTTGGTGGATATGACCGAGTGGATCCACAAAAATATTGCGTATGAGCGCAGGGAGGAGGGGGATCCTTTTCCGCCCGAAGAGACGCTGTCGCGGGCTTCGGGTTCCTGCCGGGACATGGCTGTCCTCCAGATGGAGCTGCTGCGGGCTCAGGGTTTTGCGGCCCGGTTGGTGAGTGGATTTCTTTGGGAAGATGCCGACAGCCCGGATGATCTCCGTGCCGAAAATGCCCTCCATGCCTGGGTGGAGACCTATATTCCCGGAGCGGGTTGGATCAGCCTCGATCCGACCAACGGGGTATTTGCCGATCATCACCGCATCCCGGCGGCCGTCGGCATCGAACATTCCCAGATTGCGCCCATTGTTGGTCATTATTACGGAAAAGAAAACATCCCCAGCACGCTGACCACCTCTCTGCAAATTCAACCCATCCCATGAAAAACCCCAAAAAGCCGTCACCCCCCCACAAGCCAGCTCCATGGATGCTTGATGCGGCTGAGCAAGCCGGAGCCAAACTTCAGAAGGCCGGGATCGGGTTAACTCTGGGCGGGGAACCCACGTATGTTCCCCTCCATCCCGTGGGCGCGGAGTGGTCGTACGCTGCCGTTGGCCCCAAAAAACTCAGCTACGCCAAAGCTGTCGCCAAAAAGCTCCGCAATGGTCCCTTGCGCGGAGCCGCCGAATTTTTTTGTCCCGGGAAACTCTACCCTGGCGAGGTTAATCCCCGCTGGGCCATCAAGCTCATTGCAAACAAAGACGGCAGCCCCCTCATATCCTCCCCGAAAGCCTCCGAATCAAAAACCGGCATCAAAGAATTCGGGGATGCCATCTGCCGCAAACTTGGAGTTGCTCCTCATTGGGTTTCGTTCACGGACCCCAACGCCCCCGGCAGCCATGTGCTGGCCATGCCACTGGATCATGATGGAGCCCGGTGGCTCTCCGCCGCCTGGCCGATCAAAAAACATCTTCGCTCGCTTCTTCCCGCGGAAGGGCCTTCCGGACTGAGGCTCCCGCTTCAGCATTTTCCAGAAAACGTCACCCGGCGGGTCCTCAGCATCGAATGGCGCGGCCCGACGCCCTCCGTGTTTTTTCCACCGCTCTTGCAGTCAGCCTTTCTGGAGCTCCTCGCCGCTGTGAATGAGGCCTCGCCCTTTGCCGGGGACAAAATTCCGTCCTTGGAGGGATACGTCCCATCCGATGAGCAGGGAATCTGGACTGTCCTTGGCATCACGGCGGATCCTGGCGTTCTCGAAATCAACCTTCCCGCATGCCAGGCATGGGCCGACTATGCCACGTGGCTTGCCGAGGTGACCACTGCCTGCGAGGCCGCAGGTTTGCGGTCCTGGAAAGAGCCCAAGAATGATGACCCCGCCGGAACCGGTGGCGGGAATCACATCCTCTGGGGTGGAACCAATCTGGACAATAACCCCTTTTTCACCCGCCCCGGCTGGCTGGCGGCCATTCTTCGTCATTGGCAACGCCATCCATCTCTCGCATACCTTTTTACCGGGTGTTATGTCGGTGCCTCATCCCAGGCCCCCCGGCCTGATGAATCCGCCCGAGATCTCTATGACCTCGAAATGGCGTACCGCTTCCTCGAAGGTCTGCCGCCCGGAGATCACCGCCAACTCATCAACGAAACCCTCCGCCACCTGCACACGGACGTCACCGGCAACTCCCACCGCAGCGAAATCAGCTTCGACAAATTCTGGAACACCTCCTGGCCCGGCGGAGCCCTCGGTTTGATTGAGTTCCGGGCCGTGGAATCCCTGCCCCGTGCAGACTGGATGTCCGCTGTGGCCCTGTTGCTGGTCGCGCTGGCTGCCCGCGCGCTCGATGACAAAAAACCGAATGCCCTCAAAGTCTTTGGCGACGAGCTCCACGACAAATTTTTCCTGCCCACCGTGCTCTGGGGAGATTTCCAGTCTGTGCTCTCGGAATTGGCCTCGTCAGGGATTCCCCTGA
The DNA here is from genome assembly GCA_041738805.1 of Terrimicrobiaceae bacterium. Taxonomy (GTDB): domain Bacteria; phylum Verrucomicrobiota; class Verrucomicrobiia; order Chthoniobacterales; family Terrimicrobiaceae; genus JAJTZA01. The sequence continues at coordinate 131,910 of JBGSPC010000050.1, forward strand.
AAGAAAACGTTTACCGTGACATCTGGAACTGGAGATTCCCATCACTGCTGGAATGGAAAACCGGCACCGCCTCACTTTCCATTCGCAAAGCCCTCGAAGGCTGGCCCCTCCTTTGCGAGACCCCTGTTGAAGGTGGCACCACCAGCCGCTTTGTGGACACCTCCATGCAGCGCCTTGAATTTGTCGCGGGCGGCGATTTTGCTGAGACCCACGACGTCTATGTCGCCGGCCGCCTACTACCCCTGCGGACCTTGCCGGACCATGGCCACCTGGCAGGCCTCCGTTTCCGCCGCTCCAATCTTTACCCCTCGCTTCATCCCGGGATTCCTCCCCAACTCCCGCTGATCGTCTCACTTCTTAACAAAAAAACCCATCGCGTCGTTGCCGTGTACTCGCTCGACCACAAAAATCCCCGTTTTCAAAAAGTCTCCTCCCCGGCGGCAGGAAAGATTGGAAGCCATCCCTGCCTCGCCCGCAAAAAATCCGACATCACCTACGACCTGCGGCTGGGTTGACTTTCTTGTCCGATTGATAAGCAGGAGTATTTCGCAAAGCGCCACCAGGCCACGGCTCTGGTGCTGATGATCAGAAAGGATTGACGAGCGTGGCGTTGAACTCCGGGCCCGTGAGGACGGATCCGATCAGGGACTTTTGTAAAACCGGATGGCCTCAATCGGGCTTCCGAAATCTTTGAGGGGATACACGCCCTGTGAAAAGCCGCGGCCCGGGTCGCGGATGAGGTAATCGAAGCCCTGTTTCCCGCAGATCACCACAAAGTGGGTGATGCCGTTCGGGTAACGCAGGCGGGCAATCACCGGATTCCCCTGCATCAGATTCCAATCAATGAGAAAATGGGAGGGGGCGTCCTCGTAATGGGGCAGCAGGCGTTCGACAAAGCCCGGATCAAACTCCACAGCCTTTTCCCAATAGATCCAGCCTTCCGGGGTGTAGCCGCCGGGCGTTTCTGTGAGGAAAGCATTCAAGCGGCCGGGGTCCACATCCATGCCATGCGCGGCCAGGGTCATCGCCGCACTGGCGACCGCACAGCCCTCAGCCGCCAAGGTTCCGTCCGTGGCCCCCAGAGGATCCTGCCCCCACCGCACATCCGCTTGGGCAAAGGAGGGCACCTCAATGGCAGGATTGGCAAAAAAGTAGAGGCCCCCTGAAGATGGGGTCGGAGCTTTCTGCATCCAACCTGCCACCCACCAGGCCGAACCCGCCACCAGCAGGAGCGCCGCCAGGCCGGCAAAAAGCAACAGTCGGTTGCGGGGTGCCGGAAACTCAGACGTCATGCGGTCTCGGAGCACCTTTCTTCCGGAAAAAATTCGCAAAGTGTTTTTTGAACCCTTCACGCATGGTGAGGTATTTTCCATGAGGCGCTCCACCAAGTGGCAGTTGGGCCACGAGCGCTGCCACCGATAACTCAGGCAACTCAAACGCCGTGTGACTCACCCCCACCGCGCTGGCGTGATGAGCATCACTTGAGGCGGTTGTTGTGAGGCCCCGATGTTTGGCATAAGCGAAGGCCCGCTCATTGAAGGATTTGGACGTGACCGCCGAGTTGAAGCCCTCAATCGTTTTGATGGGCAAGCTGTCGAGCACAAGAGTCCGGATGCCCGACCTCCACAGGTCGAAGGGGTGCGCCGGAATCGCGACGCCTCCGAGCTGGCCAATGGCCTCACAGACCTCAATCGCCTCAACCGAACTCAGATCCGGCAAGGTGGTGCCAATGCACAGCAGATGACCATCCAAGGTGCTCACCTCCACCCCCGGCACCACAAGGAACCCGTCCACCGGCAATCCGTCCTCCCGGGAGAGACCCTTCTCCAGACAATACGCATGAGCTGCACACGTGTCATGATCGGTGATCGCAATCCCTGACAATCCACGCCTTTTCGCCGCAGCAATCAGTTTTTCCGGGGAGTCCGCCGCATCCGCCGAAAACCAGGAATGAACATGCAGGTCAAAACGGAACGTCATCGGCTCAGGATTCAAGGTGGTGGTGCGTCATCGTTTGATCGAAGAACCCTACACCGTGATGCATCAGCCATCCACCGCAAAAGAGGCAATGGCCCGATCTGTCAACTTTCCAGAAAGGCCCGGAGCGCAAACGTTGTCATGGCATGACGGTTTTCCATGCCAAGTTTTCGCAGGAGGTTCTCAATATGTTCCGGCACGGTTGTCAGACCTCCCTGCAGGATGTCGGCGATTTCCCGGTGTTGCTTGCCTTCGGTAATCCAGAACAGCACGTCCGCCTCCCGGTCACTCAAAACCGGAAAAATCTGTTGGACATGCTCTGGGGAGAAATGTGGTTTCGCCCTGAGTGTTCGTTTCCATGCTCTCCCAAAGTGCGGGCGAAGGTGATTCATGACCTTGCGATCCCGCTCCGAAAAATCCCGGGAGCGCAGGATGGAGACGGCGGCCAGGCTGGTGTGACTGACATCAGGCACCAAAGCGGCAAGTTCATGTCGGAGTCCCAGCCGCTGATATCCGGGCCCCCGGAAAAACATGTTGCCCTGCCACTGGCGCGAGGAGACGCAAGCGCCCTACGGATCGGTTGTTGGCAACCCGGATGAGTGTCTTTATTGGGACTCCCCTCATGGCATCACAGCCCTCACTGCCGCACAACTCATGTTTGAGCTCCTGTGTCTCATTGCGGAAAACCGACTGGCCACCCAACCGGCGGGATAGGCCCGCTGCTTGGTGATGAAACAAAAAGCCGTCATCCGTGCCTCCACCCACGCTCTGTGACGAAATGAAAACATTGTTATGAAAGGGCCGGAGGCGGTAAACTTCAGACATGCATGGTTTATGGCTGGGTCGTCTTCGGCGCGCACACACCTTTCTGAGCATCTTTTTCACCCCGCTGGTTGTGATGTTTCTTCTCAGCGGATTGTGGCAGTCGGTGATTCCGGAGGACGAACGCGAAAAGCCCGGCATGTTTCGAATGCTGGCCGAAGATTTTTCAAAGGTCCATACTGACGGATATTTTCCCCGCGCCGGTGAAGCCGATCCCTCTACGGCCGTCTTCAAGGTTCTTGTTGTGGCCCTGTGCGTGGCATTGGTGATTTCGATTGTTCTGGGGCTGATCCTTGCCTGGAACAGCTCAAGGAACAAATGGTGGGCCCTGCTTGCCCTCGGGCTCGGGATCCTGGTTCCCGCCATGATCCTCTGGCTGGCCTGACAAGAGTTCATCTGGCCGTTCTTGCAGCAATCCGCCTTCAGAAATGCGGCAAGCTAACTTTGCCGGCCGGCGGCCACCCCAAGGGCTGCTCTTCAAGGGAGACGTCCCGCATCGTCAGGCTGAGGCACCCGTCCCCCCTTCCCGTTTTATTTTTTGTCTTTCTCGCGGAAGGCCTTGTGTCCTGTCTTTTTCGCCTGAAGCAACACGGCCACCTGGGCCTGGGCCTCAGCCTATTGACCGGCCTCCAGCGCGACGTTGAGCTTGTCGATGTCGGCGATGAACGTGGTCATGTCGGCGCGGTAGGCATCCAGAAATGCGGGCTGATCGGCAGCGGGGACATTCTTCAGCATTTTGGGATCCAGCTTCAAACACACCTCCGCCTCTTCCCTCATGATGACACCAAGCTTGATGTAAATTTGCTTCTGGGAATCCTTGGGATCTTTCATGCCATCGCGCAGTTTGTTGAAAGCCTTCTCCAAACGCTCCCACGATTTTTCCATCGGCGTGTCGGCACGGGATGTCTGTGGAAAAGGAAGAATCAAAAAAGTCAAAACCGCGAAAATCACCAACCGAAGAGGGGCACTTTTTACCATGGGCTATCATTCAAACGCAGCCGGCCGATTTGGGCAAGAGAGCGTTGCAGCTATCAGCCCCATACTGCGTCCTTTGCGCGGAAAAAATCCCCCAACCTCGAATCGCCACGAATCCCAAACGATGGACAATGCAGTTTGCCGCCGTCCGCCTCCGGCGTGACAAGGCAGCGGGATGTGATGACGGGAAGGTGACCACTCTCGGAGAGTTTTAAGAATTAAGTATAAAGTTTTAAGTCGACCAGCCAGCTTGAAGAGTCTCTGCGATTGACTCCCCCGAACCGGCAAGCCGGTTCCCGCATCTTCTCCTCCTCCCACCGCTATTGCGGTGGGATTATTTCATTAATCAGTGGTTAAAATAAACCCAATCACCCTCGCTCGGGACGAGCGACAAGACCATTGTTCCATCCCTCCCCGCTCGGGTTTCTTTTCGTGGTTTTCACGGGCGATCTTCAACAGTGTTCAAAGGGATTCACCAGTTTCAAGTTTTCAATATGCTTGAAATCATCAGTGTTGCGGGTGACCAGCGGAATTCCATGCACAAGCGCCGTGGCGGCGATAATGGCATCCATTGCTCCCATTCTCCTGTTTTGGCGAAGACTAATTGCGTGCTCGATCACCGCGTCGTCGAGAGCATGGCAGATACTGCCGGCCAGGAATCCCCGTATGGCCTCCTCTTCCTCGCGACTGATGCCGGGGAAACCGAGCGCCTCGATCCGTGTGACGCTTGCGATGGCCAGAGCCGGGTCATCAGTCCACTCCGAAAGCCACTCGCTGCCAGGCTGGCAGGCATGAATGACGATGTTTGTATCGAGCAGCACGGTGGATCAATCGCGAAAGGGAAGCTCGCGATCCCGGCGGATTTCCCTCTGCCAGGCCACGGGGTCGGCAATGTTGCGGTAAGGATTCAACCGCCGCGCAGATGCCAGAGCCTTCTTTCTTCGCTCAACCATTTCCGGCGTCGCCTCAAGCGTGGGTCGGCACTGCCCCGCGCTGCCGGGCACCTCGTCAACCATTAACAACACCCGGACAGGCCCTGGCCTCACCCACCCGGGCAGGGGTTTGGCGATTGTCACCATCCCGTCCTCAGCAATTTCGGCTTCGGCTGTCAACGTCGTCATGATCTCACCCTATCTCGGGCTGCCATCACAGGCAACGCGATTCTCCCACCGCCATTGCGGTGGGATTATTTGCCTCCCTCGCTCCCGCGAGTGTCGCCCTACGGGCTGCTTAAGAGTAGGCGACCCGGCCAGACCCCGCTGGCCCGTGTTCTTACATGAGTGGTTAAATCCCCTCCAACCAAACCCCGCCGCTTGTCGCGCCTTGGGCTTGGCGAAGGAGGAAAGGCGACAAGACCCTATCAGTTGACGCCGCCATCACCCGGCGTTGCGCCCTTCGTGTCAGCCTTCGGCTATTCGACCGAGCGGCCACCCTCGCCGCTTGGTTAATCCATCCCTTCTTATATTTGTGATCAGCCGTGCAGCAACAACGGCCGACTCTCAAATTCGTGGTTCAAAAATTCCAGAAGAAAAAGCCTCATCAGAAATTCAACATTCAGAAATTAAAATTCAACATTTCCCAAAGTGCAGGGGTGGCGTTTTACGTTTGGGTTTTTTTTCGTCCTTGTCTGGAGAAAAGGAATCCAACCAAGGCGGTCATGCCGAGCAGGGTGGCGGTTTGGGGCTCCGGGATTCCGACGATGGCAAAAGAGTGGGCCCCACTTCCTCCAATGTCCCAGGTGCCTCCTGTGTTTTGTGATATCCACTGTTCTTCAAAGGCGGCGTATACGGTAGGAGACGGGTTTTCTGTGGGGTTTGACCTATGCCAACTGAAGGCAGAGCTGGTTTGGCTTTTGATGACGATCCAGTAGGTTGTGTTGGCAGCGAGCGTGAGACCCGGGGATGTGAAGCTAAAGACAGCCGTGGCTTCTGAGCTTGAGGCGGGGGCTGTGAAGTTGGCCCCGATTTGCGGGCCGGGTTGATTTCCTCCATCCGCATGGATGCTCATGAGGGCAATATCGGTCTCTGAGGTGTAGTATTGGAGGCTGAATTGAACCTCTGTCACAAAAAGGTCGGTGTCTTCGGTTCGGAAGGTGACAGCTCGTTGTTCGACGTTGTCGATATTTCCACTCGCCAAGGTGTTGGAGGAGAGGTTGGAAAGCAGGGTGGCCCCTTGGATTGACGTGGTGATGAAGGTGAGCAGGCAGGCGATTTGGAGAAGTTTCATAGAGATTGTATATCTGCCCTTTTTTGGAAGGCTTTTCCGGATGCCGCCGTTTGGCTGCGCATGTGTCCTTTAAGGAGTCCGGCTACGCTCTCGATGCCCGGGAAAATGTGGCTTGAGTATTTGATGAGGAATCGATCCGGCCCCAATCGGGTGCTCCAGATAAATCTACCGCCACTTCTTATCGCAGCTTCTGTGAGAAGAGTCCAAGCAATTCGATGTCCCCCCTGACAAGGCATTGTTAAACACGTCGAAGCGTTTAAAGAATTAAGTTTAAGGTTTTAAGCCAGACATTCAGCCCTTCCTACAAACTCTCGAATTTTCCATCCCTTCTTCCATTCGTGATCATCCGTGCAAAAGAAGGGCAGAATTTCTGATCCCCCCCAAGATATCGCGGCAAACAGTCGAGTCAATCCACTGTAAACAAAATCGCGAACCACACAAAAAAACCGGTAGATAGACAATTCTTCGAGCCGCTCGGCGCGGGAGCAGTTCAGGAAGAGTTGACCACTAATTGACACTAATCTGGCCGGGCCAATGGGCCCGTCCGTCGGTCTGTCAGAGAGGAGCAGATGCGGGGATCACGAGTGATCCGCAGGAGTGATTCATGGCGACTCTCAAAGCGCGCTTGGGAGATCGCCGCGAACCACTCCCCGGAACCGGCAGGCCGGTTCCCGCATCTGCTATCCAGCCGTTCCATTGAACGGCGCACCATTTTGCATTTCATAAGTAGTAAAAAAACCCAATCACCCTCCCTCGGCACGAGCGACAAGACCATTACTCCATCATATCATCCATCCGTGATCTTCCACGCCGAAACAACAGCCAGGATATCGAATCCATGATACAGAAATTCCATCATTGACCAACGGGCTTAAACGGCACACATTAGATTCATGGTCTTTGAGTGTGATCCAGAGAAGGAAAAGCTCAATTTTGCCAAGCACGGAGTGGACTTTTCAACTGTACCGATGGCATTCAACGACTCGAAATGGGTGCTTCGCTCAAATCACGGACGTTCTACTACGGAACCACGCTTCCAGTGTGTCGGATTTGACGGCAGTAAAATCCTCACATTCACCTTCACGCTTCGCGCCGGGGCGTTGAGGGTGATCAATGCAGGCTATTGGCGCAAAGGAAAGAATCTCTATGAAAACCAAAATACGTGACAACACAGATGATCAGGGGGCAATGAAGGACTTCGAAGGAGGAAAGGTTCTCACCCGTGCTGAGGAAAAAGCGTTGGGCATCCCGGCCCCGGGACGGGTCAAGCGCATTGTGCGGAAGACGCTGAAACCGGCGCGCATCAACATCCGAATGGGGGAGGAAACCCTCGAAGGCCTGAAACTTCGTGCGGCCGAGGCGGGGCTTCCCTACCAGACCCTTGCAGCTTCCGTTCTCCACATGGTCGCCACGGGCAAACTCAAACTCGATCTCGTCAAGGGCTGACCGCTGGAAAAATCGACCGAGCGGCTGCCCTCGCCGCCTGGTTAATCCATTCTTTCTTCCATCCGTGAACATGCCAGCAATCCGTGGTTAAAAATTCCGAAAGAAAAAGCCCAAACCACCAATCACGAATAAATACGCAGAATTGGATGGCATTTTAAGCTCAAAACTCGGAAACCGAAATGTCCATCAGACCGGGCAGTGATTTCCCCGTCAGCTCATGCTGCCAGCTCTGCTACGAGAGGCTTGCTGTTGCTGAAACGGCTTACCCCCAAGACGCTGAAACCAATAACACGGCCTTCCGCGTCCACGCACTCCATAACAGCGTCATTGCGGTTTCTTCCATCAAACCTGCACCATCCGAGAATCTGACTTCGAGGTAATCGGCTTTGGTATCGAACCACACTTTTACTTTGTCGGCCATAAGGTTTTTCCCGCTTTGGGTTTGTCGGTTTGGCTACAAATTCCGCTTCCAAGAAAGTGGCTCAAAAATCTCCAAGTCATCAAGAGAACCGGGAACGGAGTTCCGCCATAGCCTGCGGTCCATCCACAGCAGTGATTCCGCCATCGCGAAATGCCATCATCCGCTCATCCGCATCTTGAATCCATGCAGATCGCAATGCGGGTGGGTTCGGACCGGGCACATGGGTAACAAATAAACCGGGGACATAGGTAACACAACAACCAAAGGGGTCGGTCCCATATTTTATAATTTCGACCATTTTCCGATTGGAAAAACCCGAGAGATCGAGGCAGGACTCAATGCTTGATAGTTGTCGGCTCGTGCAGGTTTCATGCAGAACTGTTTAATATCAGATTTCCGGAAGATGGGGAAGGGTGAGGGAATGTTAAATTTTGAATTTTAAATTTTGGATGTTGGATTTTTCAGCGTCGAACCACTGGACAGATCCACAATGGGGAGAGGATGACCGGGCCTTTGCTGCCGATGGAGGATCGGAGCCTTGGTCGCATGCGGGTTATTCGGGCTGCAGGCCGAGCAGGGGTTTCCCTGAGGTTCTGTGGGTCGATTCTGTCGTTCATAAAGAGCATCTTATCAGAACCGCCGGGTCAAAGGCTGTCCTACCCCCCAAAGAAAAAGCGGAAAGCGGAAACACTGAAAAGCTGAAATGGCTGCGCGCTCCCCGCTCCTCACGCGGTGACCGACAACTCCAAGCATTGACCGATAGCGGCCTGAAGGGTCGCGACACTGCTTTTGCCGCAACAAGGCGAACCTCGAAGCCAGTATATGCCTTCGAGATTTGGTAAATCGTTTTTTTCGTTAACTTTCTGCAGGGGCGTTGGCGTGATGTTTTCGGGGGGCATGGGGTGGATACCCTTTAAACAACAGCGTTGAGCGCGGTCGCGACCGTGCCTCCGGCAGCGGCCGCTGCGGTGCAGCCGTCCCAAGCCTCGCCTATGGCGGGGAGCTTGC
>JBGSPC010000061.1:0-3581 GCA_041738805.1 Terrimicrobiaceae bacterium
CCCGGCTGGACCTGATGGAACTCCGCATAGTCCCGGAAAACACGATACGCGCTTTCGCTGTCCTGCCAGTTGAGATTTCCCAGGGAACGGGCGCTGCTGAGTTCCGTCCGCACAGGAATGCCCCGGATCCACTCTCCGTCCTGCACCTCTCTCAAGACCTGTGGAGGAGTTCGTCCATCATTCAGATAACAACTGGTCAGCGCTTGCACGTCCGCCCATGCGTCGCGGTGCCCAAGCAATTCGAGAAAGGCCGGATTGTGCGGAAAAGGATCGCCCTGGGTGAAAACAGTCCAGTTCTCGGCGGTATCATGCCCATAGTTCTCCAAATGGTGAAGATATGTATCCGCCTCGCGCCCGATGTTCGGTATTGCGTGCAGGTGATCGATCCGTTGGAGGACATTCTCGTCCGTAATTTCCTCGCCCTTGTTATACACAACTATCGTCACGTCCTCGGGAAGGCCAACCAGCCACCCGAGATCCTCACGGTAGCGAGCGACCGCCAGCGTCAACCTCTCTTGCTTGCCGGCAATTCCCGTAGTCCTTACACTGTGCCGCGTGCCTCGACGTTCGTCGATCATGCGTTGCAGGATGGGGCTTTCAGCGTGCGCCTTCCGTTTCGAATCCTTCAGCCGGTCAAACACCTCGGTTTCGCCAAAGTAGATCACCTCGCTCTTGGGATTTGCCCAGGTGACGTATTCAATATCCAATGCGAACCAATGGCTGGCCGCTGGCCCATTGCCACTGGTCGGGAAAAACGTGGCCACGCCTTCAAAAGCCAGCCTCGGATACATCACAGCATTGAGAAACCACTCGTCGAACCCGTAATCCGGCCAATTCGTGCCGAAGATCGGGAGTTTCACGGTCCTTTCGCCCACACGCACCTCGCATTCGTTCGGCATGGTCTCGCGCAGCGTGTGCCAAAGGAAGGCCTTCATCATCTCTCCCACCTGCACGCCGCCCGCCGCACCGAAATGGCACGCGATTGTCGTGCGGTAGTAGCCAGGATGGTCGTTGTGTTTCTCTCCATCGAAGACATAGGGCACGCGCCAGAATCCGAAGCCGCCGCCCATGGTGTCTTCCGTGCGCGCCACATCATGCACCAGTAGCGGAGCACGGTCCGCGTCCGTGATCGTCACCATGCGCCCGGCCTCCTCCAAGGCCAGGAACCGCCACATCGCTCCGGGATTGTGACGGATGGACGAGCTTTTCATCAGCATGATTTCACAGTCATGCCGGAGGAAATCCTCCACCAGAAACTCCAGGTCCGCTGCCAGATAGACCCGGAATACGACATCCGGACGCCTTTTCCTCAAGTCCTCCGCCCCACGCAAAAGTGGCAGCACATAATGTTCCCACGGGGAATAACGTGACACCAGATTCAACTTGCGGGCGTTCATCATCAGTTTCCGGGTAATCTCCGGGAGCTCGCCCTCGACCTGTCGGTTGTTTTTCCAGAAAAGGCTCGCTGCCACCAAATGCGTGCCCTTCCGGGAATTGAAGACCTTCGCCACGCCCAACCACTCCTCCAGCAAGGCTTCCTCGTCCGGACTCACGCCCTGTTGATATTGCAGAATCTGCTCGTCGGTGAACACCGGAAACATGTCGGTCCAGCTCATGGTCTGTAGGGTCTTGGGTTGGTTTGAAAATCCTGCAATTGAAGCTCAGCCATAGCTTCCGCAGATTTTGCTAAAAAAATCTTGCCCCCCCCCTCAAAAATTTGGCAAGAACAAAATCGTTCTTGAAATTATTCAGTCAACCAACACCATGAGCCCGTCAGATTCAGCCACCAACTTCATCACCCGCCGCGATTTCATGAAAAAATCAGCTCTTACCGTCGGAGCAATCTCGTTGCTTGCGCAGGGGGTCGGGCTTGCATTGGATACTTCAGGCTGGTTTTGCAACGCTCTTTGTGTTGGTGCGGTGGCTAATATACCCACCATAAGATATTGGTCGATTGATGCTTATGGAAAACCATTTATTTTTGAATTGGGCTCGTGTTATTGTTCAAATGGCCACAGACTCGGCACGCGGTTTATAGTTAATAGTATATTCGATGATGAAGCCCAACGCATATTGGATGGCGTGGGGGGACAAGCATGGGGGACTGATCCGCTGCCTCCTGGCCACGTCGCTGGCGGATGCGGAATTCATCACTAATATATTAATATTTACAAATTTAAAATGATTACGTCACGTGCACTCGTTTTAATATCGATCATATTCTTCGCAATTGGCTGTCGTGAGCGCGATACAAGTTCGGAGAATAGGAAAAGAGACGAACACGCAAATTCGACAGCAACAGAAATTCAAAATACTGAAACAAACAAATTGTTGCTTCCCCATCGGAAAAAAATGGGTTATTATGATAGCGATTCAACGAGAGATCTCCTCGCCAATTGTGAAAGGTTAAAACTGGGGGATGGCTCCGGTGTCGTAAGCTTTTCAGGCCTGAAAGAGGCATACAATAAGCTAGCGATTGCCAATCCGCTGCTTGCTCTCGAGCAGTTTAGCGATCCAAAGGCATTTTTCGCAATCGGACCAGCGCTTTACGGAGTGGTTGAAATCGCAGCATCCAAGGACCCGGAACTTCTAATAAATTGGTTAAATCAATGCCTGACTAATTACGAAGACAAAGGCCAAGCAGCTCCACTTATTTCCATTACGTTAAATCAATTGGCCGGGGTTGATCCCGACAAAGCACTGGCGGCGTTCAAAAATCTGAATATTCCCGACAACACAAAGGGAGCGGTGATCAGTGCGTTATTCAGAGGTATGGGTGCCACGGATCCTTTGTTGGCAATAAAGATGGCGTCCTCGCTTGATCCATCGCTTTCATCGTCCGCGCTCTCGGGCGCGGCCAACGGTGCGATCAAAGGTGATCCAAAGATGGCAACGGCTATAGCTTCTGAGATATCAGACCCAGAAATCCGGCAAAGGGCACTGGATGGTGTGTTTGCCGAGTGGTTTAAAACTGATGCGCATCTTGCAAAGGCAGAGCTGATGAAAATGGATCAAAAAACCATCGAGGACATGTTGGTTGGCGGTGTTTTGGACGCCAGATCGCTGGTGTACAGCATCTCACGATCAGACCCTCTCACATTACTCTCGCTGCTGGATGAAATTTATCCCACGAGCGTGAATAGAGCTCTTTTTGAGAAATCCATTAGTGAGACAGTGAAAAGTCGACCGGAACAGACGTTTTCCACAATTGCTCGATTACCGGAAGGGGAAATGAAGCTCAGTTTATACAAGGAAGCTTACGGAGCTTTGGCCAAGGAGAATTCCGAACGAGCATTGACAATGTTTTCACTTGAGAAGAATCCGACAATCAGAGCCGCCGCATTACCACAAATTGCGAGTTCGATAGGAGCAATCGGGATGGACTCAACCCTCCGATTCTTGGACCAATTACCTAGCGATGAAGAAAAGTCGACAGCGTTCTCATCAGCGTTCAACGCGATAGTTCATTCCGATTTGGAGTCCGCCGCGAATTATCTCGTCGATAGTGAAATTCAGGCAATCAAGTTATCTCCCGAAGAGAGGGAACGTGGCTATAAGGTGGTCGCTTTTCGCATCGCATC
>JBGSPC010000096.1:0-9868 GCA_041738805.1 Terrimicrobiaceae bacterium
GGTGGCGGCGGCTTCCTCGACGGCGTTCCAGTGCTCGACGAGGGCCTTGATGTCGCCTTGGAAGACTTCGGCGAGGTAGTGGTGGCCGTAGAATTCGTTTTCATTGGCTATGCCGGAAAAGGTCTGGATGGCGGAGTCAACGGACATGGGTGAAAAAGTGGAAGGGTGAATTAGGATGGAGGAAGGGCTCTACGCAGAGCAGTGGCGACGGAGTCAAGGAAGGATGTCCCGTCGAGGGGATTGCCCGGGGTTTGACGAAAGACTTTGAATTCGGTCGTTCCATAAGTTTCTGACACGAAGACGATGCCTTCCAAAGAGGGAAGAAGTTCCGATGGAAATTCGTTCGCCACAGTCCAAAGACTGAATCCATCGTCGTTGGCGTTCTGGCAATAGAGGAGGAAAGAAAGTTTATTGTCGTTGAGACTCACCTCGAACTTGAGATGAGGGTCGTCGTCTGAACCTGTATCATCCACGAGGCGGACGAATTCCAGCGGTGCGAAGCGGGAGTGGTTTTGTTCAAGTGCCTCACCCTTCATGAGGCAAAAGGTGAAGAGTTCCGCGTAGGCGGCACTGCGTTTTTTTCCGCTGAGCAGAAAAACACGGGCGGGTTGACCTTCTCTATCCACCCAGCGAATGAGACGTCTCTGACAGTAGGCAAAAGCGTCTGGAAGTTCACATATGACTTTCCGCCATGCTTCATCGGGAGGATTAGCAGCAATTCCATCCAATGTTTCTGTTTCCATCCGGTCCCAGAGACGCTGCAGGGCGGTTCTCCTCTCGTTGCCGTCGCGGAGCAGACGTTTCCAGCTTTTGGGGTCCCACGCCGGAGGGGAGCCCCTTTCATTATCCAGAAACGACCAAATGCAATGGCCTCCCGGCCCAAGAAAATCCCCTACAGCCAAAAGCGCTCGTTCCCAAAGGAAGTCCGCCTTTGGTTTGAGTCCATTGGTGAGGAACATCTCGTCAGCTTTTTTCCAATAGTTGCTGAAGCGTTCCTGGGCCTCCCGGTGATCTTCCGCCTTCTCGTCTGCTCCGGAGTATTTCAAAAGAAAGCCAACCTGCCCGCAGAAGTAGCCGTGGTTTTCGGCCTGCTCAAATCTCGACAGCCACTCATTATCTGCCAAAACAAGACCGGCTTTCAGGCGCTCTTCGTCGGTTTGCTCTCGATTAAATCCGGGAAAATAATCCCCTGAAGTGGCCAAAAATGGAACAGCATCTTCAGATCCTTCGAGAAGCTGGTCCATGCCTTGGAGCATCTGTCGGAAATTCTCGGCACGAACGTCGCTGTTGACGACCAAGTTCCGGGCTAATCGCATCCAACTCCGATATTTTTCCCGGTTGTCTTCATCCACCGAGTATTGAAAACGGGTGAGGTAACGGATGCTCGCGGCGAACTGCAGGAAATCCGCCAGGGAAGGCTTGGCGTTATTATGTCGCAAGACTATGTCGAGCAGGCTGCCCTCGCCGAACCATGGGCTGCCGATAAGACCAAGAATCTGCTCGGACCGATCGCTGGAGAGAGCTTCAAGCAAATGGATGAGTTGCGTGGAGAAAAGAGGATTTAGACACCCGAAATTTTGAAAGTCATCAAAATCTGGAAATGTCCGCACCGCAGGCGTTATTTCCTTTCCCTCCCAGAGAAAGGAGACGATGGCGACTTGGTTCTCCCCTTCTTGATTTTGTTCTGTTGGCAACGACGCCAAGGCCACGGCGCGGAAGAGGTTGATGAAAGCACTATCAACGGAACGGGTGTCCTCAGAGTCGCTTTCCAGCGGGCCATAGTGGTTCCAGATGAAGTCGAGCCAACCGGTGTCGATACGATTCGCGAAATCCTTGGCAGATTTCACACTGCATTGACCGAGTTGCCCAGCATCCGGGAAATTCGTTTCCTGGAATTTGTCGAACCGTGCTTTGAAGGTCTCGAAGGTAGAGAGCGGGCGCCCCCGGGCGTTCATGCGCAGGTAAAGGTCGTCATGGAGACCAACGGCATCGAGATCAAGCCTTTGGAAGGTGATCCGGTCGCCCACCATGAGATTTGAAAAGGTGGCTTCTGGATGGTCTTTGAAATGCTCATGGATAGCATCGAGCATCACCAGGGCTCCGGAGACGGTTGGATCTCGTTCCCAAATTGAACGGAACCATGGTTGCTGACGGAACCAATCCTCCGGTTTGGCGGTTTTCCATTCCGTGGCAGATGGCGCATGTTCCACCAGTGCATGAAAGAACGAGCGCCCGCCGGGACGGACTTGGTAGGTGAACTTGGATTGGGTGGCAGCGATTCGGAAAGCATTTTGAAACTCTAGGAAGCACCCGTCGCGAGCGGCAAGATACCAATGCAGGAGGAAGAGGGTGGTCAGGCGTTGCTGACCGTCCAACGGGCAAAAGGCCTCTGTGCCGTCCTCGTCTTGCTTGATGCCATAAACGAAGTCGAGAGGGAGGGGTTCCCCCTGCGGCATCAGTGATTCCCAGATGTCCGATAAAAAGCGATTCCGGGAATTCTCCCACGATGGCCGTCCTTGGGCGTAGTCCCGCTGAATCATCGGGATGCGAATGCCACCGTCATACTCCGCAACCAACCCGGCCAATGTGAATTTCTGCATGGTGGGTTCCGTTGTCATTGCTGATTTCCTGCTTCCTCGCCAAAAAACATTTCAAGAGTTTTGCAGATGGCTGCCTCGTGGGCGGTTCCGTCCTTCTTGATGTCCCAGCGGCGAAGGTCACCGGGATTCTGGCTAAATACCTTGAGAAAGAGATCGCGGGTGCAGGGTAGGATGAAGGTCCCCTCTGGGCGTTCCGTTTTTAGGATTTCCGTTCGTTTTACCACGAAGGGAGCGTTGCCGTAGTTTCTGTTTGTGGGGGCATCGAGAAGGGTCAGATTGCCGATGCTGTTGAGTTCGTCTTCGTCGGTTTCGCTTTCGCCGAAATGCGCCCGAACTTTCTTTTCCAGCTCGGGAAAGTTATCTTTTGATGGTGCCTGCAAAAAAGCATCAATTTGAGCGATCAGGTTGCTCAGTGTCGCTGTGGCAAAAGCACTTATCTGGCCGTCCTCCTGCTCCAACAATTCGGATTCATGCTTGAGTTCCGGCAGACATGATTCAAGCCAAGCAGCCTGTCTCTTGGTGTCCCCGAGTCCGTCTCCAGCCTGAGAGTGGACATGTTCGATGTCCCAGCCAATTCTGGTATTATGGTAGAGGTGAAAGGGGAAACGCATCTTTATCCCCTGCGTACTCATCATCGTAGCGATATTAAAAAGTGCCAGAGTTTGGCGTGTTACTTTCCCGATGGAGTAGCTAAGCTCCGAAATGAAGGTCGAAAGTGACTTCTCTTCGGCCAGTTTCATGCGGATGGATTGCCGCATGCCGGCCGCGAAGTCTGATTTCGTGGTAGCCCTTGCCTTTAACAAAAGCTCACGGAGCGCTGCGTTGGCGTTATTTCCAAGGATTGTGGCGCGAAAACCAACCAGATGAAAAAGCTCCGGATCACGATACCACTCATCCAACTGCTCGAAACATGCGACGATTTCATGCCATACCTTCAATGGTTCTTCGCATAGTTCTCCAGTAAGTTTTTTCTGGTAGTGATCAAAGAGAGCATGGTTGTCATCCTTGATCTCGGCTGGCGCGCACAACTGGAAGAGCAAGCGGATGCGTCCACCCTCGGGTGGAGGCTGGTTCGAGACAAAGCCCCAGAAATCAGGTTCCTGCAGAGCCGTTTCGATGCGATCCCATTCCAGCGCGAGCCGGTGTTGGAAGGCACCATCGGCAGGTTTGCCTGCCTCCCGACTGCGCAGGAACAGGGCGCGGATCAGTTCCTCGTCGGTAAGCGGAATCTTGCCCACATTGAGCCGGGTGAATGCGGCGACGGCACCGTCATCGTCATCTTCCTGGAGGCGATACCAAATGAAGCGGACATTGCGACCGTTGGTATTGGTGTCGGCCAGCAAATCTCGAAATTTCTTCTTCATGCATTCACCGCAACCATTGAACCAGTCCTCAATTTTCTGGTGTGCATGGTAGATGTGGTGGAAGTCGATATTGGGTTGGTTTTTCCCATCCTCTGTGGGTCTGGGAGCTTTCAGGAATTCCTTGGAAAGCTCACGGGTTTCATAGCTCAACTCGTAGGGAACTTGTCCATTGAGGACGTTCCAAATGAGGAAGAGAGTAGTCAGTCGCTGCTGGCCATCCACCACCTCCCAGCAGTCCTTGTTTTCGCTGTCTTTTGATTTTTTTACCACCAGCGGTTGCAGGCAGTAGAACGAGCGGGCATTTTGCCCATTTTCTTTTTCCTTAATAAACTCATCCAGATCGCTCAGGAGCTTTTCGACATCATCCTTTTTCCAACGATAGCCGCGTTGATATTTTGGAATTTGGAACGCGGACATGGTCAGACAGCCAACCGGAAGTGTCTCGATGGTGATTTTTTCCAGGTTGATATGAGATTCATCCTTCATAATTCACCCTTTGGTCGCTGCGGCGAGCACCTGGATGAAGGGCTCGGCTTCTGTAGTCATGGTGTCGCGGACCCAGTCGCGGTATTCGTCGAAGACCTTGCGGATGTGCTGGGTACGCTGCTCGCGCTGGCCGCGCTTGAGGTTTTCGGCCAAGCCGGATTTGGCGAAGCGGAGTTCGAGTTGCTCCTCCTGGTGGCCTTGTAGTCGGGCGAGGTCGGCGAGGGTCTTTTCCAGCCGTGCGTTCATGTCGGCAGCGAAGGATTTCTGGTGCTCGATCATGAACTTCCGCATGGCGGTGACGGCGGCGGGCAGGTTCTGCTGGAGGGTGGTGGTGTCGATGGTCTTGCCGCTGTTGGGGAGCTTCCCGGCTTGAAGACCCGCGCGGGCGGCGAAGTCGGGAAAAGATTCCAGTTTCCACTCGCCCTGCTGGCGGACTGCGACGCGCCACTCGATGAGCAGGGACTGGCCTTTGCGGTTCGGGATCAGGCTCAGGAGGATGAACGCTTGCTCCCCTTCCGCGAGCTGCGGCAGGCGGATGACTGGTGCACGGTGGCGGCCGAAGGCGGTGAGCACGCGTTCCGTGAGCCACTCCATGATTGGATGCTGCGGCCAGAGGTAGTGGATGGCAGGCCATGTGTCCTCGTCGCGGCGGGCTTGGCGGGCGCGCTCAATAGCGTCGGCCATGTCCTGGCGGCTGGTGGTGAGGGTGTAGCGGTGGTCCTGGGCACGGGCCTCTGCGGGCATGGCGAGCTTGAGGCGGTCCTGAAGGTCGCGCGGGGCGGTGAGGCTGACGGTGCGGTGGGCCTCATCGAGCGAGAACTGGGCGAAGGGCACAGGGTTTGAGAGTTGCTCCAAGGCGGTCTTGGCAAAGAGGAAGTCGCCGTGAGAGCGGTCGTCGCCGAACAAGGACGGAGGTTCGGCAATGAAGGAAGTCGATAGCGGCGGGGTTTCGTCCGGTGTTTCCGTGCCCCCGGAGAAGAGGGCCATGAGCCACTCGCCCCCGCTGTCGTTGTCCTCCCCTCCCTCGTCAGGCGCTTCCTCGGCGCGGGCGGCGTTTTCATTGAGTTTCTTCTCGAACGCTTCCGGTGCGACGTGTTCGGCCATGGCTTCCTCGACCTTGGCTGCCTCGCGGTCGGGGTCATAGACATGGAGGAAGGAGGCGGGGTCGCCGAGGTTCTTGTTGGCCTGCTCGTCCTTGGTCTGGAGAATTTCGAGGATTCGGAGGTCGCCCTTGATGCGCTCCACTGTGGTCTCGGTGAAGAGGTAGGTGATGCGCGGTTGGTGGCGCTGGCCGTAGCGGTCCACCCGGCCATTGCGTTGCTGGAAGACCATGAGCGACCACGGGAGGTCAAAGTGGATGAGGCGGTGGCAGAAGTAGTGGAGGTTCAGGCCCTCGGAGGCAACGTCGGAGCAGAGCAGGACGCGGATGGGGTCATCCTTGCGACCGAAGCGTTCGACGATGTCCTGCTGCTCGGAGTCCGACATGGCGCCGTGGAGGATCTGAAAGTGATCGTCTTGCAGGCCCAGCGTGCCGGGCATGGTGGCGAGCAACCATTGGAGGGTCTCGATGCGCTCGGAGAAGATAACCAGACGGTCAGATGGATCGGACGGTTTCCAACCGTAGGTGCTGTCTTTCAGGTGGGTGATGAGACGCTGGAACTTGGAGAACCGGGAGGCATCGATCTTCTCCAAAGCTTCGGCGAACTCCTGGAGGGCGATGATTTCCGCCTGCTCCTCGGGATTCGGGCCGCCGTCGGCTGCCTCCAGCAGGCGGATGCGCCGCCGGGTGGAGTCCAGAGCAGCCGCCGGACTGGAAAAGATGCCCTTCTGCATGCCGACGCGCTGGAGCTCCTGCTGCTTACCGGCCTGGCGCTTGCCCTTCTGGGTGAAGGGGATGGCGAGCAGGGCTTCGTAGGCGTTTTCCTCCTCAGGGCTGGCGGGGTGGCGAAGTTGTTCGGTGATGCGCTCCTTGAAGTCCTCGGTCACTTGGTCGCGGATGTCCTTCTTGAACCGGCGCATGACTAGGCCCTTATTCTGGTAGTCGCTGGGAGTGTAATCGTCCGGATCGCTGATGGCGGTGGGATCGAGCAGGCTCATCAGCGAAGCGAAGCTGCGCGCCGAGCCGTCGTGCGGTGTGGCGGAGAGGAGGATCAGGGTGTCCGACCGGGACGACAACATGCGGGCCAGGCGCGCACGGCGCGACAGGCCGGACTCACCAGCGCGCGCGGCGACGTTGTGGCACTCGTCGATGATGATGATATCCCACCAGGCGTTTTCAAGATAGTTGCGGTATTCCAGGTTGTTCTTGAGGGTGTCGATCGAGATGATCGTGCGGTCGTAGTAGTTGAACGGGTTGTGATTTGCCGGGATCTGGTTGCGGACGCGTTGGAGCCCCACCGAGTCGAGGCGGACGAGTGGAATGGAGAAGCGGCTCCAGAATTCCTTCTGGAACTGGGTGAGCATGCTCTTGAGTGTGATCACGAGGATGCGCTGGCCGCGCCCCCGGGCGATGAGTTCGGAGGCAAGGATGCCGGCTTCGAGGGTTTTCCCTAGACCGACGGCATCGGCGATCAGGATGCGCTGGCGGGGCTGGCGTAATGCTTGGAGTGCGGGGTCGAGCTGGTAAGGTGTGAGGTTCATCACCCCCCGGTGGCCAAGGTGGATGCGGTCATCGTTCGGGGTGCTCTGGCGGAGCTTGGCCTCCAAGTAGAGGAAGGTGCTGCTGAAGTGGGAACTGGTGTCTGCCACCAGCTCAGTCTTGGCCGGGTCGAGGAGGGTGATCCGGTCGTCGCCCTCCAGCTTGGTGAGGAAGAGAGAGGAGCGTCCGCGGACGAGATCGGAGATTCCGTCGCAGTTCAGCAGGTAGCCCCCGTCAGAGGCGGGATCGACACGACGAACGAGCCATTCCTCGTCACGAACCAGAACGCGGGCACCCGGTGCGAGTGGAAGGCTGGCATTCACGAGGCCGATTGCGCGTTCGACCCGACGGCGGAGGGATACAAGAATCCCGCAACAGTCGGAGCTTTGAGCTGCATGCAGTCTTTTTTTCTGAAAATACTCGCGTTGTTCTTGGAAAAAATTAAAGGCAGGCACCACCCCCAAACACCCCAGTGGGAGGTGTCATCGGGTCCATTCCCATCAGGCCCAATGGCTGAATCCTGCTCACCCAACTCGCACTCCCGGGGTTGTTTCTGCCAGCCGTTGTAATTACTGAAAGAGGTTACGAAATCATCCTCTTGCCCGTGCTCATCAAAATCAGCTATTGGGATGCGATTCGGATTTCGATCACCCGTTGTAAAAAGGGAGCCGAAGTCAGCGGGAAAGTAAATAAAGTCCTCTTCCACCTCTGGCCAAGGCGATTCACCAAGCTCAAGGGAGTCGTTGGCAATCAGAAAATCAACAACGTCATCGATTGTATTCATGTATAGAGTATCAACCCTGAGGTGGGACATTTGCAGGGCTACCCCCTGTTTTCTTCTGCAGTTTCGGGACTTCCGTTTTCAGATACCGGTCCACTGCATCCCGGATCACCCAGGCGAGGCTGACCTTCTTCTCCGTGGCAAGCATTGCGAGGGCAGCCTTGTCCTCTCCCGACACGCTGATCGACAACCGTTCAATCGATTCTCCGGCAACCGGATGGCGGGATCTGGGGCGACGAGTTTTCAACTTACACCATATCGCACCATTTTTGATCAGAATGCAATTTTGAAAGAGGAAGGTCCCTATTTCCATACCCGATTGAATGATTTTGGTCGAATCGGATCATTTCACGATGTCAGCGGGCGCGAATCTCTTCTGGAAAATAATTTCCACAAACCGACCATGGCAAGGGTGTCGAGGAAACAATAAGCAAGGATCTGGGTTCGGATATGCTCTTTTTGATCCGGTGTTGTCTCCGGATGGAACGCCTCGGTAAAGGCATGTTAGGTTTAAATGAGGGGATCATATTCGTGTTCCTCCATCCCAAAGGTCCATACCACCCTTTCTTTGGCTATTTTGACATCTGGTGGCACGCTGAGCAGATAAGTTTTGAACGAAAAGTCCGGTTCGGGACTTGAGTTCAAAAAACGCACAACCAAGAGGTTATCCCCCAAGAAATAAAAAGACATCGTTTCACCTTATCGCGTGAACGGCGGGAGCCAAGATCTACGCATGCTGGCTTGGTTGTGCAAAGCATCCTGAACTCGAAACCATGTAATCGGCAAACAAAAGACTGAAACTTGGTTCTCAACCGCCTTTTTTGTCTCCTGTCGATAAATGATTCTCTACGAATATCTGCGGGTTGTGCGTTTTGATTCCGACTTCTGCGGCGACGGCGCGGAGAAAGTCCAATCTTTGGTTCCCGGGGCGGTTACGGTCGTGAGCACGCAGCCACGTGTCAATAACTTCTCGAACGCCGGGGTCAGTGCAGTGCTTGTTTTCAAAGGCACGGACATCCCCCAACTTCCATTCATTGTCTTTGAATTCAAGGCTGAGGGTGCAGCGATAAGGTGCGGTCAGGCGGTAAAAGAAGGACTCTCCGCAGACGACCTTGTCCACGAGGTTCGCTGAGCAGTGTTTCATCTCGTTGCCCTCTGTGACAAGGGCCTCGGCGGATGTGATTGGCTCAATCCCATCAGTCGCAGGAATGGGGGGTTCCGGCCACCCGAGGGTCGAGCCAAACTTTCTGCAAATCCGGCGGTCCGCAAAATGGATGACACGGCGAACCTTGCGGTGCTCGGTTAACCACGAGAGGGCCGTTGAGCATTTTTTGAATGAGGCGACTCTACGGAGGGGGGGAGCCAGGGTTTTGATGGTTGGGCTATCATAGAACGCCGCCTGCTTCCATGCGTCCATTACGAGAACCCTCTCATGCAAGGGTCTCGAAAAAAACCAACCCATCCCATCCACCTCATCCGCCAAAATCATTTTTTCCATCTCAAACATGTCGAATCCAAAACCGACGGCAGCGATTTCCCAAAACGTGATGAGCCGCAACCTCCCTAGCAGACGCACGGCAATGGGATCGTGCAAGGCGAGCATTCTTAAAACACGGGTGTAGAGCTGTCCTTTTTCATCGAATGGTCCAACCTTTGTCTTTGCGAGCAGGCGCACAATGGATTCTTGTTCAGGGAATCCCATAGCCCCGCAAACTTTGGCACGTTTCATCCGGAGGTAGGCCTGCTTGCGCTCTGGGGAACCCGTCTCGGTCAATCCGTCAAATTCCGAACAGTGGGCAATCAACAGTGCGAGCATGATGTTTGTCCTGGCAAGGTCCTCCCAACCATTGAGATTCAGGAAAGCCCATAGAAGATTCGACACCACGCGGGGATCGGCCTTGTCGTGGTCAATCAGATCGCCAAAACCCGGGTAGATTTTTTGGAGTTTCCCCCAAGCTTCGAGAATTTCACGATTCTCCTCCGTAGCTACCAATCGAAA
>JBGSPC010000140.1:0-34638 GCA_041738805.1 Terrimicrobiaceae bacterium
ATTCAAAGAAGGACGTTACCCGCCGTTGGATGAGCCGGCTTGTTGTGCTTCTTCGATTTCGTATGCGTAGCCGCTCCAGCACCACTTGTTGTAGTCGAACTCTTTGGGGCTCACGATCACTTGCTTCGCCCGCTGTAGGAACGTCTCGATATCATCGGGTGCAGCGAACCTCTCACGCGAGAGCCAGACACTGGCATCGTGTAGCGACCAAGTGGCACCGCTGGAGCGAACTGCGTCTCCAATGAGAAGATAGAGGCAGGATAGAAAGAACTTACGATTCGGGCATCCCAAGTCGGACGCCAAGCGCTCAAGCAGATCAACCCTACCGGGCTCCGTGACGCACAAATCCCAATCTTGGGACATCTCCGGGGGATAATTTGCGTCGGGGATGTAAGCCCAACGCTCAATCTCTTCATCGGTCGGGTTAACCGCGTCAGCGAAGAAGCCTG
This sequence comes from Terrimicrobiaceae bacterium, assembly GCA_041738805.1. Lineage (GTDB taxonomy): Bacteria > Verrucomicrobiota > Verrucomicrobiia > Chthoniobacterales > Terrimicrobiaceae > JAJTZA01. The sequence goes on from JBGSPC010000140.1 coordinate 450, forward strand.
CTGTAATTGGGTCTTCCATTTTCTGGCACAACGTCCGCGATCACCGATGGCTACCCGTGGCGCGACCGATGCCCAGCGAGCGAAGCGAGTCCGCATCGGGCGTGCCACGGGTAGCCATTCGGTGCATCGCTTTGTTCGGCTTGTTTTGTTAATCAGTTTAAGTCAGTGAATCACGCTTGCTGCGAACCCGAGGGATTCGAAACCGAATGATCAAAAGGATCATCACCGGAATGATGTATGCTCCCGAAGCAAATCGCAACGCAGGCCCGATACCCTCAACAAATGCGATGATACTGAATGAAACAGCCGCCAGAGTTAGGATGGCAAATCCGAATCGGTTGATCAACGACAAGCGTTGCGGGACGGGCAAGCTGGAGATAGGCATCCTGCCACGAAACAAGATTGCGATGATAGCGAGAAGCAATATGAGATTGGCGATCGCGATCAAGGAGGATGGTGTGAGTGTGTTCATAATTTGTGTGCCGAACGAGTGATTATACCAGTCTGGATAACATCCCATTTTGGGGTGTTATACGACAGATGGTCGTGGTGGATTGGCGTTTTGCGAATTCCATGTTTGAGGGAATATCAAAAAACCAAGGAGTTGGAAGGCGATTTTCTTCGAAATTGGGTTTGACGGGGTTTCGCTTAAAGGCTCAAGTATCGTATAACCTGCCAAATCGGATGTTATACGATATTTGGAATTTATGATCAACTTATTGAAAGAAACAGTGGTTGCGTATGAGTTGCGGATGGAGAGGGCAGGGGTCTCGGCTTCAGAGCGTAGGGAATACATGAAGTGGGTCAGGTATTATTTGGATTTTTGCAGTAAACATGGTCACGCTCCCCGGAACGAGGCGAGCCTTGAACCATTCTTGGCGAAGCTGGCGAGCAAGAAGCAAAGCGCGGCTCAGAAGCAACAGGCGTCGGATGCTGTGAGGCTGTTGCTTACTCGTGGGGGTGGTATTGGCGTGGAGAGAAAAGTTCCGAAGCCTTGCACAAGTGATTTGCAGCGCAATGATTTGAGTGGTGGAAAGCAGACGCGGAAAGCTTCTGTGGTTCAGGAATCGAGCGATGCTGACAAGTATGAAGAGGCCTTGCACATCGAGCGCTGTGTTTCGAGCGGAGCCTCATGGGAGAAAGAGTATCGTGACTTGAAAGGTGCCATTCGAATGCGGAATTTCTCGGATGAGACGCTGAAGGCCTATCGCATTTGGGTGCGAAAGTTCCAGGCATTTGTAAAAAGCAAGTCTCCCGCAGAGCTTGATGGGGAGGACACCAAGCGGTTTTTAACGGACCTTGCGGTGAACCGGGGAGTCGCTGGGGCGACGCAGAATCAGGCTTTTAATGCCCTTCTTTTTTTCTACCGTCATGTTCTTGGTCGTGAGTTTGGAAAGCTGGATGGGGTGGTAAGGGCCAAGCGGCGCCCTTACGTGCCCGTTGTGTTGTCGCGAAGAGAAGTTAATGTCGTGCTTGGGCAGTTGGCGGCTCCTTATCATTTGGTGGGATCATTGCTTTATGGCTGCGGATTACGTTTGAAGGAGTGCCTGGAGTTAAGGGTCCAGTGTTTCAACCTGGATGCGATGTTGCTAACCGTTCATGATGGAAAGGGGCAGAAAGATCGCACGGTGCCACTACCTAAAAGCGTAGCAGAAGAAATTGAAACTCAAATGAGGATGGTCCGGCGAGTGCATGAGGCAGATCTTGCAGCGGGCTACGCAGGAACCTTTCTGCCAAAGAAACTCGAGGTGAAATATAAAAATGCGCCGCGGGAATTCATTTGGCAGTGGTTTTTCCCCGCTGCAACTTTGACACGCATCTCCGGTTTGAACGAAAAAAGACGATATCACCTCCACGACTCTCATGTGCAGGACGCTGTAAAAACAGCAGCAACAAAAGCGGGGCTTACCAAACGTGTTACGCCCCACACCCTTCGCCACACGTTTGCCAGTCACTTATTGTTGGCAAATTACGATCTTCAGACGATCCAGAGATTGCTGGGTCACAGTGACATCAAGACCACGATGATCTACCTGCAGACGGTGCCAAGCATCACTCTGAAGGAGGCCAAAAGTCCCATGGATCTGGCGGATTCCTTATTTGCCTGATCAATCCAAAGAAAATTGTTCCAATTTCCTCTACGCAGAAAATGCAGCAAGTCGAATGGGTCATCGTCGAATGGGTCAGGCCTTGCCTATTGACATAGGTACGAGAACATTGGCAATCGAACTTGGAATTTCAGTAGGCACGGCCCGACTTCTTCCAAGGTGGGTGTGATCAAAACCATTTTAATCACGCCCTTTCCAAGGAAACAAAACGACCCATTCCCATACAAAACTTGCGAAGATGCCGATATGGAGGTTTCCTTTCTTCATGAACCAGCCCTATACCACCATCATCCCTGGACTCCGAAGCCCATCTGCCGAAGTTCAAGGCATGGTTTACTTTGGTCGCATGCTGGACAAAATCCGGTTGGCCGGTGAGGGGAACCTGCCCGAAGCCTGGGAGCAAAAGCGGGGGGCAATCCCGGGCACCTTCGACTGGCGGTGTTGTCATTTTTTGAAAATTGACTACGCCGCTCTTGAGCGGGAGACTCTCAAAGGTCTCAGCGATGAAGAGCTCCTGCAGTGGGCGTTTGCAAATGGCCGTCAGCCTGACGAACAGGAAATAGAACTGTGGAATGGCTTTATGACAAAGCGGGGCTGGCGGGATCGTGCGACGCCGGTGCTTGAGCAGCGCCTGGCAGAAATCGGTCTGCCAGCGGACTCCGTGAAGACCATGTTTGAATTCATCGATTTGGATGAAGGCCGGTTGACCCTCGACTCCGTCGCATAGGAAGAGAAACGGCCTCCACACGACGCAGTTCATCGCCATCAAGAGGAAAGATCAGACCGGTCGATAGCGCTCTGGGAGAGCCGCCAGCAACGTTTCTTTGGAGGAGCGCTCAAAGTATTCACTGAGAGATTCTCCGTTCTGCTTCCCATCATTGTACGCCTTCAGGAGGCTATCGATGACGATGTCCACATCCGTGGCAAGGATTTTGCCCTTGAGGAGGTCATTAAAGCGCCGGTTTTCTCCAAGGCGACCTCCCACAAAGAGGTCGTAAGCATCCACCATTTTTCCATCAACCTTGGTTTTTGCGCCCCGAAATCCGATGTCGGCAATCTGGTGTTGTCCGCAGGAGGACGGGCATCCACTGAAATGGACCCGGACTTTGTCTTTGTACCAGGCGCTGCGGGTTTCGAGTTGCGTGACAAGCTCAATCATCCGGTTCTTGGTTTCCGCGACAGCAAGATTGCAAAATTCGATACCCGTGCAGGAGACGCAACCCTTCCGGAAGTTGGATGGGGTGTGCACAAGGCCTAGGGAGTCCATCTCGGCTTTGAGAGCTTCAAGATTTGCATCAGGGATATGCGGAATGAGAAGGTTCTGCTTGTTGGTGAGCCTGACGAGGTCTTTGCCCGGCAGGCTGTATTTGAGGGCAAGGTTTCCAACAGCGGCCAGAAGACCATTGCGGAGCCGCCCGCCGGGGAAGGTGATCCCAACCCAGTTCAGCCCCGGTTCTGTTTGGGCGTGGATACCCATATGATCGGTTTCCTGATCTTTTGGAAAAACAAACTCTTCATGCCGGGGGAGGGCATAACCCAGTTTGGCTTCCACTTCTGCCAGCATGCGATCAACGCCCCAATCCGCAACAAGGAATTTGAAACGGGCCCGGTTGCGCTTGTTCCGGAAACCTTCATCCCGATAAATTTCGGTGACAGCCTGGGAGACAGCCCACGCTTGCCCGGGTTCAATCCAAACGGGAAGGAGTTGCGCCATGTGCGGGGCGCTTGACAATCCGCCTCCGACTTTGACGCCGTAGCCGGCCTGGCCTTTGGCATTCACCAAACCGAACAGACCGAGGCAGTTGATATCAGGCTGATGGCAATGAATGTGGCAGCCGCTGATGCCGATTTTGTATTTCCGGGGCAGGTTGGAAAACGCTTTGGTGTTGGTCAGCTTTTCGTTGATCTCCAACATTTGAGGTGTGGAATCAAGGATCTCATGCGGGTTGATCCCGGACACCGGGCAACTCACGACATTGCGGGTGATGTCACCGCAGGCCCCGCTGGTGATCATATCAACAGCCTTCAAGCGCTCGAAAATGGGAGGGATGTCTTCAATCCTCAGCCAATGATACTGGATGGTCTGGCGGGTCGTGATATCACTCAGGCCGTGCCCGAACTCATCGCCGATTTCGGATAAGGCAATCGCCTGTTTTCCGGTGAGTTGACCACCGGGAACCTTGGTCCGCATCATAAAATACCCGCTGTCTTTGGGTTTCTGACGGTAAACCCCATACCACTTCATCAGCGTGAAATCGTTCTCCGTGATGGCATCAAAGCTGAGCTTGGCATAACGGTAAATGTCGTGAATCACATCCAGCCCGTCCTTTTCGAGCTTCATGCGCTCTTCCGGGGTGGGCTCAATCAGGCCCTCTTTAACGGCTTGGAAATTCGGGGTAATATCAATCATAGTTGTAAAGACGTGCGGTTTTGTCGCACTTAGAACTTTCCGATGCAAACCCGAGGAATTCAAACAGAATCTTGGAAATTCTGAGGCTTCCACTATTTGTAGCACTGCGGGCCGCCCCGCCAGCGCTCAAATTTTAAAGATTTTCTGAACCTCATTGCTCATGGTTTCTCCATCTCCCAAACCCCCTCCGCTACCGATCAGCCACAGTGAGAGGGTTGGAAAATTGCTGTTTTTTGGTTGTCTGGCGGGCCTGGTGGTATGGTTGATCTTCTGGCCTTTGCCCCAAGTGGTACCCAGTCCGGGGCATTGCGGTTTCCACAGTCTCACGGGGCTGCCCTGTGCGTTTTGTGGGGGAACGCGGGCCGTGAGGAGTTTGGTGGCCGGAGATTGGGATCGAGCCATGTATTTGAACCCTTTGGCGGTGGTCGTTGTGCTTATCGGCGGCCCAGTCCTTCTTTTGTTGGCTGCCGAGGCGCTGAGGGGAAGGCGGTTTCTCCCGCCCTTCACCAATGCAACACGCGTGGTTCTTCTCATCCTGGGGGCGATCGTCCTGCTGCCGTGGACTTTCTGGCATGCCAGCACGGCACTAAAAACCCCAAAAACAGAACTTGTGAATTTCGAACATCCCGTCGTCAAATTCCTGCTCCGCAATTGAATTCCAATCATGGACGGCCCGGGATTTTTCCAGCATTGGTGGCCGGATAAGCTTGTGTATGGTCGCTATCCAACCCAAAAATGAGCAGCATTAGTTACGAATGACACCGCAAATTTCAAAACGTTTCTTGACCTTTTGCGGCGGATTCGGAATGAACAACGTTTCACCGGCGCATTCCGAACAACTGCCTGCCGGGATTTTGCTGCCATAACCATGAGACAAGTCAGATTTTTTATTGCATTCCTTGCGTGCGGGTTTTTCCCGGCCACAGCGAACCACGCCCTAGCCCAAACCGGTCAGGGACCGATCGTGAAAGAAATTGCGGTCGAGTATTTGGGAGCACCGAGCATCAGCCGTGATCGTGTGTTGGCAAACCTTGCCACCCAGATCGGCCAACCGTACACCGAGCGCGCGGCTGAATCCGATATCCGCAATCTCTACGCCACCGGCGGCGTCGCCAACGTCCGGATCTTTGCCGAACCGCTTGCCGAGGGCGTCAAAGTCACCGTTCTGCTTCAAGGCCGCCCTGTGGTGGAAGAAGTCATCATCGAAGGGGCGGAGCAAATTTCCCTCAATCGTGTGCGTCGCGAGATCGGCTCAAAAGTCGGGGAAGTCCTCAGCGAGGAACGCCTCGAGGACGACAGGCAAAAAATTCTGAAACTGTATGAGGATCGGAATTTCTCCGAGGTGGATGTGCAATACCGGGTGGAAGAAATCCCGGGTGGAAACCGGGTGCGTGTGATCTTTGATATTTCCGAGGGTCCCAAGATGATCGTTCGGCGGATCACTTTCATTGGAAATGACAGCATCCTTCCCCGCGATCTTCAGAAAGCAATGACAACCAAACGCTGGAACCTGCTCTCGTTCTTGAACAAGAGCGGACGGCTGGTGCCTGCCCAGGTCGAGGAGGACCGCCTCGCGCTGAGAACCCTCTACCAAAACCGTGGTTTCGCGGATGTGGAAATCACCGATATCCGTACTGAGCCCCTTGGCGACAATGGCGTGGAGGTGATTGTCACCATTGTGGAAGGCCAGATCTACCGTGTGAATGCCGTGCGCTTGGATGGCGTGAACATTGTTCCCGTTGACGAACTTCAATCGTTTCTCAAACTCAATAATGGATCTCTCTTCACCCCGAAGGGTTTGGGAGATGATTTAAAAGCCATTCGCGATTTCTACGGGGCCCGTGGCTACGTGGATATGGTCACCATGCCTGAAATCATTCCTGCCGGTGCCGGTAATGTGGATGTTGTTTTCCGGATTGATGAAGGGCTGCAGTCCTACCTCAACCTTGTGAACATCCAAGGCAACACAAGGACCAAAGACCGTGTGATCCGGCGGGAGCTTGCTGTCCGTCCCGGCGATGTCTTTGACACCACCCTCGTCGACGTCAGCCGCAAGCGCCTGGAGAATTTGAACTACTTTTCCAGGGTGGAGATGGCACCCAGCGAGACAATCGTCCCGGGTCGCAAAGACCTGAGTGTGATCGTTGAAGAAAAACGCACGGGCGCCTTCAACTTTGGTGTCGGCTTCAGCACAATCGACAGCTTGATCGGGTTTGCGGAACTGAGCCAATCGAACTTTGATCTCTTTAATTGGCCCCGATTCACAGGGGCCGGTCAACGTTTTCGAATTCGTGGTCAATACGGTCTCCGCCGCAAAGATTTTGTGATCTCACTCACCGAGCCATGGTTCCTTGGTTACAAACTTTCCGTTGGAATTGAAGGATACTACCGCGAAGCCAACTTCCTTTCGGATGTGTACGACCAGTCCAATGTGGGGTTTGCTGTTCAGGCCCGGAAGCAGATCTGGAGGGCCCTCACCGCCAAGGCGGAATACCGCCTCGAGCAAATCAAAATTTTCAATGTGGATGAGGACGAAGTGGGAATCGAGATTGAGGAGGCCGAAGGCACCTACACAAGAAGCGCGGTCGAAGGCGCCCTCGTATGGGACACCCGTGACAGCTTGTTTCTCACCCGGCGCGGCGAGGTTGTGCAGTTCACCGGCTTCCTCGCTGGTGGCGGGCTTGGAGGTGACGTTCAAACATACGGGCTCTCCCTGGAAGCTTCCAAATACTTCTCCCTGCCATGGGACCTCATCTTTCTTGTGAAAGGTCAGCTGGCTGTTGTGGATGGTTGGGGCGGAAGCCAGGATAGCAATGAGTATGGCGAAGGGGTTCCCATTTTTGACCGCCTTTACCTGGGTGGCGCAAACAATCTGCGAGGCTTCAATTTCCGGGAAGTGGGGCCCGTGGATGAAGATGAAAACCCCATCGGTGGTAACAGCCTGGCCTACCTCACTGTGGAATTGACCTTTCCGATCATCTCCCGGGTCCGTGGAGCGGTCTTCTCCGACATCGGGTTTGTTAACCCCAACGCCTATGATTTTGGAACGGACAGCGTGAATGCGGATATCGGTATCGGTCTCCGGCTGGATCTGCCCATTGGACCCATCCGCGTCGATTACGGTATTCCTGTGATTTACGAAAGTTTCAATGGCCCTCCGGGCAAATTTAATTTCAACATTGGTTATCAATTTTGAACAAAACCCAATCTTCGGTGGTCATATCTTGACTGCCGGTCAATTCCTGCATTTTCTCAACTCCTAACACCTATGATTAATCGTCGTTCTCTTATCACCTGCCTCACAATCCTTGTTGCTGTCACGGCAGCTTCCTCATCGGCTCATGCTCAGATCAAACTTGGCATCGTTGATATGAATGCTGTCTTCACGGCCTATTACAAAACCAAGGATGCGGAAGCAAAACTCAATGATGCCCGCGCGGCCGCCAAAAAAGAGCTGGATGAGCGTTTGGAGACCCTGAAAAAATCCATGGACGAAATCAACAAGCTCAACCAGGAAGTTGAAAAGCCCGAGCTGAGCAAAGACGGCAAAGAAAAGACTGCCAAAATCCGTGACGAAAAAGTTCAGGAAGCCAGGAACCTCGACCGGGAAATCTCCGAATTTCGCGGCACCCGCGAGCGCCAGCTCCAGGAACAATTCATGCGCATGCGCAAGGACATCGTTGAGGACATCATGAAAACCGTCAACGAAAAGGTCAAAGCGGCCGGTTTCGATATCGTCATGGACAAAAGTGGTATGAGCATGGGGCAGATCCCCGTCGTGCTTTACTCACGGGCCGACCTCGACTTCAGCAGTGAGTTGATCACAGCGCTGAACAAGACTGCTCCCGCCGCCGCTGCCAAACCCAACTAAGCAACCGCGGATGACCCTTCGGGAGGCTGCAGAAATTGTTGGCGGCCGGGTCACGCCCGAACATTCCGATCTTCAAATCACCGGGCCTGCATCTTTGGATGATGCAGGCCCGGGTGATTTTTCGTTTTATGGAAGTCCGAAGTATCTTAAAAACCTGAGAAGAACCAAGGCCACGGCCTGTCTTGTTCCGGGAACCTTCAGTGAGGAGGTGGGATCCGCTCTTGTTTTTGTTGAGAACCCGGCCGTGGCGTTTGCCAAACTGCTGGAGTATTTTGCCCCTGAGCCGGTGGTCTTTCACCCTGGTATTCATTCAACAGCCGTTATCGCTGAGAATGCACAACTTGCCGAAGGAGTCCACCTTGGGGCCCATGTCGTCGTCGAGTCGGGAGCCTGCATCGGCAAAGGAAGTGTCATTTCTGCAGGTTGCTATATCGGGCAGAGTGTTGTTGTTGGTGAAGAGTGTCTTTTTTATCCCCACGTGACGATCCTCGACCGTTCCCGGATCGGGAACCGTGTCATTTTGCATCCGGGCGTAGTGATTGGTTCGGATGGTTTTGGCTATGAACTCCGTGAAGGGAGGCAGCAAAAGATTCCTCAAACCGGAATCGTGGAGATCGGGGATGATGTCGAAATCGGTGCGAACACCACAGTGGACCGGGCAAGATTCGGGAGGACGCGAATCCTTCAAGGCACAAAAATTGATAATCTTGTGCAGATTGCTCACAATGTGGCGGTTGGTGAAAATTCCGTGATTTGTGCACAAGTCGGAATTTCCGGCAGCACCAAGGTTGGCAACTCGGTGACACTTGCAGGCAAGGTCGGTCTTAATGGCCACATCGAGGTGGGAGACGGTGCAGTGGTGAGTGCCATGGCCGGCGTTACCAAATCGGTCTCACCAAACGAAATTCTTGTTGGACTCCCGGCGAGACCGATGCGGGAGTTTAAAGAAAATTTTGCTCTGCTGCGCAATATCAACAAACTCTACGAGAGGGTCAAAATTCTCGAAGATCGATTAGCAGCTGCCGGGCGTGATTAAATGTGTAGGAGGTTGCCATGCTGGCCAGGGGACGTCCCGCCCGGGTTGATGTTGGAGGTGCCTCAGGAATCAATGATCACACGGGCGGGAATTATGTTCCCTTTCTCTCATCCGCATTTCATGACACCTGACGGCAGCTCTGAAGTGATGAAATTTCCTGCCTCCTTATGAAAAAAGCAGACCGTATCGATGACTTCGTGCGGTCAATGGCGTTGGATAACGACCCTTCAAAACACCCTTGCTATCTCGCATTTTTTCAATGCTTCAACGCGGGCGACTACTATGAAGCCCATGATGTCCTCGAACATCTCTGGCTGAAGGGACGGGATGAAAACTATGCGTTTTTTAAAGGCCTGATTCAGTTTGCAGGGGCCTTTGTCCACCTCAAAAAACAAGACGAGCGGCCAACCCACCCCAAGGATGGAAGAAGGTTGCATCCATCAGTGCGCCTGTTCCGGCTGGCCCTGAAAAATCTGGATGATTATCCCGATCCCTACATGGGGCTGAATCTGAGTGCTGTGCGGGCGCTCGGTCAGTCAATGATCGCCCGTATTGAGGGAAGTCAATTCACAATCAATCCATGGAGCCCGGATTCGAAACCACAGATTTATTTGGAGCGATTGGCGTGAGAAAGCAGACATCCGGCAACTCTGGCACGGCCGCGTTTTAACCCATGCCTGAAGCGTAACACCTGTGGCAAAGTGTCTGACACCGAAGCAGCAGTTTTTCCGTCAAGCGCGGCGGTCTCCGCCTTTGTGAGGTCTTCGTCGAGGCGAGCTGTTCCTTACTTGTGGAGCTCAGCAATCTTGCTCCATAAATCCCGTTCGTTGGCTGGCAGTGGGCTTGCGGGTAGCGTCACTTGGAGAAGCACGTAAAAATCACCCCGTGCCCCGTCTTTGCCCGGGAGGCCCTTGCCTGGGAGCCGGAATTTTCGACCGGGTTGGGAGCCGGGCGGAACCTTCACCTTCGCCCGCCCCTCTAAAGTGGGCACAGAAATTTCAGTTCCCAGAACAGCCTCCCATGCGGGAATTTCATATTCGTGAGTGACATCACTTCCTGAGATTTCGAGATCCGGGTGTTTTTCGTATTTGACCCGAAGGTAGAGATCGCCAGCCGTCCCGCCGGCAGCTCCTGCGCCACCGATCCCTGCCAGCCGGATTCTCTGACCCTCGCGAACGCCTTTCGGAATGCGCACGGTGTACGTCTCGGCTTTCGGGCTGCTGGCGCGCCGGAAAGAAATGCTGCGGGTGGAACCATGAAAGGCCTCCTCCAAAGTGACAAGGATATCCGATTCAATATCCTGCCCGCGCAGGGGCACGCTCTCCCCATAATCCTGCCACCCCCCGGCCGCTCTGGACCCCCGGCGTGTTCCAAACATTTGCTCGAAGAAGTCGCTGAATCCTGTTCCCCCGAACTCGTATTCGACACCCTCTCCGCCGCGGGAAAAACCGCCGCCCCAGGCTCCTCCCCCTGCTCCGCCTTGCTGGGGAGGTTGCTGCCAATTGGGCCCGAGATCATCGTATTTTTTGCGTTTTTCCGGGTCTCCCAACACCTCATACGCCTCGTTGATTTCCTTGAACTTCTCTTCGGCCCCCTTCTTCTCAGTCGCCACATCAGGATGATACTTGCGGGCCAACTTGCGAAAAGCGGAGCGGATTTCGTCATGACTCGAGGATTTTGCAACCCCCAAGGTTTCGTAATAATCGCGGAACTGAACTGGCATGTGATAAAATTGCTACGTTAAGGAGCTTATACAAACTTGTGATCGGCGGGAATCTTGTAAATGCTCTGATGATAAATGATTGATATCCGTCTTGTTCGCGACCAACCCGATGAAGTCAAAGCCCGTCTTGCCGCAAGGGATCCGGCTCTTGTGGCGTTGGTGGATGAAATTTTGCGTTGGGATGGCATGAGGAGGGCTGCAGAAACAAGCCTTCAACAAATCCAAGCGGATCGCAACCGTCTGAGCAAGGAAATCGGCAAACTCCGTTCGCAGAAGCTGGACTCTTCAGCCCTGGAAGCTGATGTCAAAAGCCGTGCCACCGAGATGGAAGAACTCAGCAGGGCCGGGGAGGATTACTCCACACGTCAGCGGGATCTTCTGCTCTCATTGCCCAACCTGCCCCATGACAAAATTCCGCAGGGCCGGAGTGCTGAAGAAAATCCTGTTCTAAGAACATGGGGGGACAAGCCGGCGATTGAAACTCCGCAGGATCACCTCGCTATTGCCACCCGTTTGGGGCTGGTCGATTTCGAACGTGCTGCCAAAGTGGCCGGCAGCGGATTTGTTTGCTTCACAGGGCAGGGGGCACGCCTCGAACGCGCCCTCATCAATTTTCTCCTCGATCTTCACACCCGGGAGGGCGGTTATTTGGAAGTCGCCCCTCCGCAACTCATTCGTGCGGAAGCCCTCATTGGAACAAGCCAGCTTCCGAAGTTTGAGGATCAACTCTACCGCACAGCAGATGATCCTCTTTACCTCGCCCCAACTGCGGAGGTGCCTGTCACCAATTTGCACCGCGACGAAATTGTGGACGAGTTGCCAATTCATTATGCGGCCTACACCCCCTGTTTCCGCAGAGAGGCCGGCTCCGCCGGTCTGGGCACCCGCGGTCTCATCCGGATGCACCAATTCGACAAGGTGGAACTCGTCAAAATCTGCCGTCCCGAGGACGCCGCTGCCGAGTTGGAATCCCTAACAGCCGATGCCGAGAAGGTTCTGCAGCGCCTAGGGCTTCACTACCGGGTCATTGAACTTTGCGCCGGTGACCTCGGCTTTGGTGCCACACGAACCTATGACATCGAAGTCTGGGCACCAGGGCAGGGGGATTATCTTGAAGTTTCCAGCTGCTCACACTTTGGCGATTACCAAGCCCGCAGAATGAATCTCCGATTCAAGGGCGGGGATGGAAAGACGCAGTTCTGTCATACCTTGAACGGGTCAGGCACCGCGCTGGCCCGGCTCTACGTGGCGCTCCTCGAAACCGGCCTTCAACCCGATGGATCTGTCCAACTGCCCGAGGCCCTGCATTCTTATTTCGGTGCAGGCTTCATTGCCGCATGATGCGTTCATGCTCGATGGAGTGACATAAGTTGCCTTTGACCAGGAGGGAAAATCGGCGGCTTGATCAATTGTGACGGAAGGTGGTTTCGCGGGGCGGTTTTGAATCGTCGAGGTCCGGATAATCCAGGTTAAAGTGGAGTCCGCGGCTTTCTTTCCGGCTCAAGGCGCAGTCCACAATCAGGGAGGCCACGGCAGCCAGATTGCGCAATTCCAGGAGGTCACGCGAGATTTTGAAGTTCCAATAAAATTCCTGAATCTCGGAATGCAGATTCCGGAGTCGGGTGGCGGCCCGTTGGAGGCGTTTGTCGGTTCGGACAATGCCGACATAATCCCACATGAGGCGGCGGATCTCGTCCCAGTTGTGATAAATGACGACCAGTTCATCAACATCCTGGACCTTTCCCGGTCTCCAATCCGGGAGAAGATAGTCTTGAGAGGGGGTTCGTTTCGGGAAAATATTTGCAAAAGCTCTGTGTGCAAAGACGACGCCCTCCAGCAGCGAGTTGCTGGCCAGGCGGTTGGCCCCGTGAAGACCGGTGCTGGCGACTTCGCCGATGGCATAAAGGCCCTGCAGGCTGGTCTCACCGTTCAAATCGGTTTTGACGCCACCGCACTGATAATGGGCGGCGGGAACGACGGGAATGGGGTCCTTGGTGATGTCGATGCCAAGCGACAGGCACTTCTCGTAGATCGTGGGGAAGCGTGAGGTGATGAACTCCGCCGATTTCGCGGTGATATCAAGATAGACGCATTTGCTGCCGGTGCGTTTCATCTCAGCATCAATGGCACGGGCGACAATATCCCGGGGTGCAAGTTCTTTCAGAGGGTGATGGTTCTCCATAAAGCGGCGTCCCTCGGCATCCACCAAAAGAGCGCCTTCTCCACGAATGGCCTCCGAAATCAAAAAGGACCTCACCTCGGGATGGAAGAGGCAGGTGGGATGAAACTGCACAAATTCCATATTGGCAATGGTAGCCCCCGCCCGCCAGGACATGGCCACACCATCCCCGGTCGCAATGTCCGGGTTGGTGGTATAGAGATACACCTTGCCGCATCCTCCCGTTGCCAGAACATTAACGTCGCTCCGCAGGGTCTCGACCTCCCCGGTTTCGCAATCCAGGACATAACACCCCACACAGGCGTTCTTCATCGCGAATCCGAGTTTTCCGGTGGTGATAAAATCGACCGCCATGTGGTTTTCCAAAATAGTGATCCCGGGATGTTTGAAGACCTGCTCGACCAGTGCCCGCTCAATCTCCTGACCGGTGGCATCGTGGGAATGCAAAACCCGGCGCTTGGAATGTCCCCCCTCCCGGCCAAGATCCATTTCGCGCTCGCCATTTTCATCCAGCCGTTCGTCAAAATGGACGCCCATTGCCACCAGTTCCGCAATACGCTCTGGCCCCTCTGTCACAACAGCTTTCACGGTCTCTTCGTTGCAAAGACCCGCTCCGGCCACCAGGGTGTCTTGAATATGGAGATCGAAAGAATCCTCCCGGCTGACGACGCAGGCCACTCCGCCTTGTGCCCAGGCCGTGTTGGAGTCGGCCAACTTCTGCTTGGTCACAAGGGCCACCGTGCCCGCCTCTGCCGCCTTTAACGCAAAAGAAAGCCCCGCAATTCCACTTCCCAAAACGACGGTGTCAAAACTCCTCATGACTTGGCTTTTTTGCTGATGGCAATTTTGGAAACCGGCACATTGTCGATCAACCGGGTTTTGCCAAAAAAGACGGCTGTGGCGAGGCGGGCTGCCCTCTGACGGTCCTTCGCCGGCTGGAGGGTTTCCGCATCAACCAACTCAAGGTAATCCAAGCGGGCCCCCGGAATCCTCTGGATTTGCTCGCGGGCTTTGCGGCTCATTTCCTTGGGATCCGATGTGAGGGATGAGACTTTTTTGAGAACTGCAAAAATCATCGGAGCGGCCTCCCGCTCCTGACGACTCAGATAGATATTGCGCGAACTCAGCGCCAACCCATCGGCCTCACGAACAGTGGGATGGGCCATCACCTTGACCGGAAAATCCAAATCCCGGACCATCCTTTTGAGAATTGCCAATTGCTGCCAGTCCTTTTCCCCGAAAATGGCGCAATCGGGTTGCAGGATGTTAAAGAGTTTGGCCACGACGGTGCAGACGCCTTGAAAATGGCCCGGACGGGAAAGTCCGCATAGAGTTTGGGAGAGGGATTCCTCCTGAACAGAAACCGAATAATCATCGGGATACATGCTGCCTGCTCCGGGAGCAAAGATGAGGGTTGCGCCGGCTGCTTTGCAGAGGCCCAGGTCTTCGTCAAATGTCCTGGGATATTTGGAAAAGTCCTCCGTCGGTCCAAACTGTGTGGGATTCACAAAGATGGAAACAATAACCGAGCCGGATTTTCCTGCCACGCCTGCCGCTTTTTCAATCAGCGCGCTGTGTCCGCGATGGAGACCTCCCATAGTCGGCACCAGGACGCGGGGATGCCCGGTCTTTGTGAGCGCTTGGCGTACGGAGGGGATGGTTTTTTTGACAATCATCCCATGAGATTTTGGCTGGAGCCCTTCGTGAAAAGGAGTGACACGTCACAAACCCTGCCAGACAGGCTACACTTCCCGGGCTGGAGCTGATCAGCGCTGAAAGTCTTTGCTGGTTTACGGAGTGGCGGGAGCGGGGTCAAGAAGGGGCGTTGGGGAGGGGACGGCCTCAGGCTGCAATGTGAGAGGCTGGACTTCCAACTCATTTGATGTTTTTGGAGCTTCTGTAGGGACCTCTTCCGTCACTGTCAGTGCCTCTGTTGCAACTTCGGTCGTCGGCGTGATTTCCTGGGGCGTTGCCACAGCAGGGGCGGCAGTGGTGGAGAGCACTTTCTCTTCAAATTTGGAGGTCGAAGGCTGGTTGTGAGCGAAAGCGATCGCAAGCAGAAGGGTTACAACAAAAAATCCCACCCCAAGCCAAACTGTCAACTTGGCAAGCACATGGGTGGTCTGGGCGCCGAAAACATTTTCGGCAGCACCACCACCAAACGCTGCCCCCAGACCTTCACTCCGGGGCAATTGCATCAGCACTGCGCAAACCAGAATTGCACAGATCAACACGTGAATAACCAACAAGACACCTATAAGGACCGACATAGAACGAAAACCTTTCTCACAAAACCCAGGACGTGTAAAGCGTGGTGCAGATACTTTTTACGGAAATCACACCAGATCGAAGCGATCAAGGTTCATCACCTTGCTCCACGCGGCGATGAAGTCGTGGGTGAACTTGGCTAGCGAGTCTGAACTTCCATAAACCTCTGCCAGAGCACGGAGCTGGGAGTTGGAGCCGAAAACCAGATCAACCCGGGTGCCGGTCCAGCGCAGTTCGCCGGTTTTCCGGTCATGTCCTTCAAACAGATCCTCGCCTCCGGAAACAGCCTTCCATTCCGAATTCATGTCGAGGAGGTTCACAAAGAAATCGTTGGTGAGCGACTCGGGCTGTTTTGTGAAGACACCATGAGCCGATGCGTCATGGTTCGTTTTAAGAACCCGGAGCCCACCAATCAGCACCGTCATTTCCGGCGCCGTGAGAGTCAACAACTGGGCTTTGTCAATCAGCAATTCTTCAGCGGACACGGAGTATTTCGTCTTGAGATAATTGCGAAAACCATCAGCCGCAGGTTCGAGGAACGCGAAGGACTCCACATCGGTTTGCTCCTGCGAGGCATCCATGCGGCCCGGAGTGAAGGGGACTTTCACCTCCTGACCGGCGTTTTTGGCGGCTTGCTCGACTCCCGCATTGCCGGCGAGCACGATGAGGTCTGCGAGAGAGATTTTTTTCCCGTTGGACTGGCTGGTGTTGAACGCGGTCCGAATCCCTTCAAGGACACTCAGGACTTTGGATAATTGTTGAGGGCAATTAACCTTCCAGTCTTTCTGCGGGGCTAAACGAATGCGGCCTCCATTGGATCCGCCGCGTTTGTCGGAACCACGGAATGTGGAGGCCGATGCCCACGCCGTGGAAATCAACTCGGAGATCGTCAGGCCGGACGCCAGAACATCACGTTTCAGCGATGCACTGTCCGAATCATCAATCAGCGGGTGATCGACGGCAGGAATCGGGTCCTGCCAAAGAAGCACCTCATCCGGAACCTCCGGCCCGCAGTAGCGCGCCCGGGGGCCCATATCCCGGTGGGTTAGCTTGAACCATGCCCGGGCAAAGGCCTCGGCGAGCTGGTCGGGATTTTCAAAAAAGCGCCGGGAAATTTTCTCATATTCAGGATCGAAACGCAAAGCGAGGTCCGTTGTCAGCATGGACGGAGCAATCCTTTTGGAAGCATCGTGGGCATGCGGCGCCGTGCCGGCACCAGCACCGTTTTTTGGTGTCCACTGATGGGCTCCAGCGGGGCTTTTTGTCAGTTCCCAGTCATATCCAAACAGGTTCTCAAAATAATTGTTGCTCCATTGGGTGGGCGTGGTGGTCCAGGTGACTTCCAGACCGCTTGTGATGGTGTCTGCGCCTTTGCCGGTGCCAAAACTGCTCTTCCATCCCAAACCTTGTTCCTCAAGACCGGCGGCCTCGGGCTCGGGTCCCACATGCTTGGCATCTCCCGCACCATGGGTTTTCCCGAAGGTGTGGCCACCGGCAATCAAGGCAACCGTCTCTTCATCATTCATGGCCATCCGGGCAAATGTCTCACGGATATCTTTGGCCGACGCAATGGGATCAGGATTACCGTCAGGACCTTCAGGGTTCACATAAATGAGGCCCATCTGCACGGCGGCAAGAGGATCTTCCAAGTTGCGTCCATGAATCTTTCCATCCGCTTTGTCGTCAGAGACAAGCACGGCGCCTTCCTTGGCGACGCCTTCTGAGCCATGGGCGTAACGAAGGTCGCCACCCAGCCAGGTCGTCTCCCTTCCCCAATACACGTCCTGATCGGGCTCCCAGGTGTCATCGCGCCCGCCGGCGAACCCAAAGGTTTTGAAACCCATCGTCTCCAACGCCACATTGCCTGTGAGAATGAACAAATCCGCCCAGGAAATTTTGCGACCGTATTTTTGTTTGATCGGCCAAAGCAGTCGTCGGGCTTTGTCCAGGTTCACATTGTCCGGCCAACTGTTAAGGGGCGCGAAGCGCTGTTGCCCCCGTCCTCCTCCGCCGCGACCATCTCCGGTGCGGTACGTGCCTGCACTGTGCCATGCCATCCGAATGAAAAATGGCCCGTAATGGCCATAGTCGGCCGGCCACCAGTCCTGCGAGTCCGTCATCAAGGCGGCAAGATCCTGCTTGAGCGCCGTGTAATCGAGGCTCTGAAACGCCTCGGCGTAGTTAAAATCTTTGTCCATCGGGTCGGACAATGAGGAGTGCTGATGGAGAATCTTAAGATTCAACTGATTCGGCCACCAGTCGTGGTTGGCGGGGCCGCTGCTCGCGGTGTGATTGAATGGGCACTTGGCTTCTGTTGTCATGATTTTATCCTGATTGGCGTGAAATGAACCGTTTGCCGGTTGATGGGAATTTACGCCTTGGAAAGCGCGGGGGCGACAAAAAATTGCCCGGAAAATCGTTTTGGGTATGAGTGATCATAGACCATTGCCGTGATCGGCATGGTTTCGAGCGTGCGGAGAGTAAGAATTGCGGCTTGAAAGACATGACATGGTTTCGCCCCTCCGCCGGGATCGACGGACCATACAACCACGCATGGACGGAGCAACGTTTAGTTTGCATGATAAAATACAAGCAATGGAATGCCATGTTTCCAGCCAGCCTGGATGGCGGCGGACCTTCGAAGGCCCAAACAACTCTTCCCGCAGGAAAAATGAGAAGGGGGAAAACATCATGAGCATCATCGCCACAATTTTTATTGGTCTCATTGTCGGGGCTCTTGCAAAGCTCCTGATGCCCGGTCGTGATCCCGGGGGCTGGATTATTACGATTTTGTTGGGAATCGGTGGCTCATTCGTGGCCGGTTTTTTAGGACGGGCGCTGGGTTGGTATCAGGAAAGCGACCCTGTCGGATTTTTGGCCTCGGTCGTTGGAGCCATCATCCTCCTTATTCTTTACCGGCTTGTCCGTGGGCGTGCCTGACTTTTCTCAGGCTTCTACCCGGTTAAAACCCGGGCTTGTGAGAATGATGTCTCGCTGCGGACTTTATTTGTCACCGTCCAGACGATTTTCCAGTTCGCGAATTCGCTTCTTCAAGGGGGCCGTCACCTCGTCCACCTCAGAAGCCGTGTAGCGGGGAGTGATGTATTTTGGGCAATTCCAATCAAAGGCAACCACGTCAATGAGAAACAAACGCTCGACGATAGAGTGCACCTCCGGCTCAGCGATGTCTTTCACGAGTTTAATATGTTCGCGGGCATCCAGAACTTGGATGTGCCCCAAGATTTTCAAACGCGTTCGCTGAGGATAATCCATGAGGAAAAGTGCGGCCCGGTCATTTACTGCGAGATTGCCAGTCGAGAGCATCTGACGGTTCCCTTTGTAGTCGGCAAAAGCCAGTTGATAAGGATTCAGAACACGCAAAAATCCTTGTGTGCCACCGCGGTGTTGAACATAGGGCCATGCGTCCTCGGTAACAGTCGCCATGTAGAAACTCTCGCGCTTTGCAATGAACTGCATTTCGTCTTCGCCCAATGCATCGCGGTCCACGCGCGGCATAACGGGCTGCGAGCGGCCAAAGTAGTGGTACTGGGCTTTGCGCACGGAATTTGTGACGGCGATCTCAAGGAATTTTGCGGCCATGGCTTTACTGCTTTGTGTCAGCTTATTTTAAAAGACCAATGTCTGCCAGCCCCCTGCCACATAAGCGTGAACGTTGGAAATACCGGGAGTGCCTGGAAGTGCATAGTCTTTCAAAAGCGGCAAGCCACTGGACTCAACACCTTGCGACGCACCAAAAACGGCGGCACATCCGCAGGAGACGCCCTTGACGGCTTCCCTTACTGCATTGTAGAGGCCATTGGCTGGATGGGTGACCTTGGTGAGTTCCCCCGGCCAGCGGGAGCCTGCTCCGTTAAAGACGACTTCGATTTCGTCCCCGGCTTGCAGGGCTTCGTGTGCAACGGCAAGTCCATTGAACAAGCGACCAAGGGCTTCTTCGCCCGCGTTGGGATCGGATAGAATGATGATGGCTATTTTCATAAGTCTAAAAATATGTCAGTTTTCACAAGTTTTTGAAACCGGGCACAAACAGGGGGGATAGGCACAAATCGGTGTAAATTTATGAACAACAGTGACAAAAAGTTTTTGGCCATGATGCCGAAACTCGACAAAAGGCGGGTGGACTCGCTGCTTGAGGATGTGATCGGGTGTCGGTGGACCATCACGGTCCTCCGTGCGGTTGCCAGCGGCGTGCATCGTCCCGGTGAGCTGGAGAGGCATATCGAAGGGATCAGCACCAAGGTATTGACAGATCGACTGCGCCATTTTACCCGGGCCGGCTTGTTCGAACGGTTACAATTTCCCGAAATCCCCCCTCGCGTGGAATATCGCCTCACGACCTACGGCAAAAAGTTCCTTCGACTTGTAAGGGAAGTGGAAAAGCTCCAGGCGGAGTTGGACACCAGTGTCTGAGGGGAATCTGCGGCAATACCAACCACACACCGGATGATTCTCTCCCGCTGGCTTAGGATTGTTTTTATAATCGGGGTGTTTTTGCTCCAGTCTGGTTGTAAAAAATCAGAGCCGGTTGCTTCTGAATTAAAACCGGTCAGTCCCGATGTTTACGAAGAACAGGCCCTGGCTTTGCAGGAAAATGGCGAATACGCAAAAGCTGAAGCCCTGTTTCGTCAGTGCCTGTCAGCCCGCGCTGAGATCAGCGGCTCCGAGCATATCGACACACTTGCCGCAAAAAACAATCTGGCCAATCTGCTTCTTGATCGCGGGCAGAATGCTGAAGCCCTGGAATTGCACAAGGAATGTTTGGATGCCCGGGAGCGCACGCTGGGAGTCGCCCATCCGCACACCTTGGCAAGCTTGAACAATCTGGCCTTGGTTTTGAAAGAGCACGGCGACTTTGCCGGCTCTGAGAAACTTCAACGTCGTGCCTGGGAGGCCATGAAGCAGGAGGCAGGACCAACGGCCCCGGATACGCTCTCGATGCTCAATAATCTGGCCAACACACTTTCTGACATAGGCCGGTACGCGGAGGCTGAACCGCTCTACCAGGAGATGATTCTGCATCTCGAAAAACTTGTCGGCTCCGACCATCCTGCCACACTCGCGGGGAGGGGAAATCTGGCCAATCTGCTGCTTCGTAAAGGTGATCCCTGGGCGGCCTCCACCATCTATTCGCAGTGCCTTGAGACGCGGGAACGCGTTCAAGGCAAAGAACACCCCGAGACCCTCCTCGCTTTGCATAACTATGCCGCCTTCAAATTGGAAACCGGCAGTGCGATGGACGCCGAATCCCTCTACCGCAGATGCCTTGCCAGCCGTCAAAAAGTTCTGGGCCCGGACCACCCACAAACCCTTGCCACCATGGTGAATTTTGCCCGTGCCCTGCAACAACGTGGCTACCGGAGCGAGGCGGAAAACATGGCAAGAGAAGCTCTCGCAGCGCATCAACGGATCATGGGGGCCAAACACTCCCTCACTTTTGAAAGTCAATCGACACTCGCGGAAATTCTGCGGGACCAGAGCCAATGGCCAGAAGCCATGCTTCTCTTCGAAGAGGCCATCGCAGGGCTTCGCGAGGCTCTCGGGACCAGGCACCCCACAACCTTGGGGGCACTTTATGAATACGGACTTTTGCTGAGGCTTCAAAATCAGACCTCCCCCGCGAGGCGCATCGGCTCCGAGCTCATGGCAGGGGCCCGTCGCTCTTTGCCAGAACAGCACCCTGATCGCATCAAATACGAACGGTTTGTGGAGTCGCTGCGTTGAAAGAAAGTGTTTCCTTTCGCTGCCGGGAGATGCAAGCCTCTGTGCTCAGGCTTTTGATTGATGGGAGTGTCGGGTCTCAGGTTTGGGGGCTTTACGGGTCGGTCTCAAGCTGCCGCCTCCTTGCCAATTCTCAAGATTGACCTGGGAGGGAGCGCAACCTGCCACGCGCTTAAATGTCCGGTTAAATTGCGAAATCGTCTGAAACCCACTGGCAAAAGCGACATCGGTGATCGAGTGATGGCGACCTTTTAGCAGCCCGATGGCATGTTCCACGCGGAATCGACTTGTGTATTCGGAAATTGTGATTCCGGTGGACTGATGGAAAACCCGGGAAAGGTGGGCGGAACTCACCCCACAGGCTTGGGCCACGTCTTTCAATCCGCAGGATTCGCTGGTCGCATGGGAGCGGATAAAGCGACGTGCTTTGTGGGCGATGGGTGGCAAGGTCTTGTGCTCCTTCAGCACATCATGAGATGCCAACAGAGACAAATAGTCGGCCATGGATTTAACAATTCTCGTGACTGCCTGGAGGGAGCTGCCCCGCAAGGTTGGACTTTCCCTCAGAAGTTCGCGATGAATTTCCGGGTCGATCGTGACCCCGGCCTTGTTCAGGAGGTGCTTTAGCCGCTTCATTTGCTGGCCCCCAATTTCGCCGCCAGCGCTTCCCACAAAAACAAAATACCCCACTCTCGCCCCCCCCATCTCGAATGGGATTGCGGTTTCCACCAGGCCGACATCACACTCGCACTGCGAGCAGTTTTGCTCCGCACGGCTGAGGAGCTTTTGTCGGGTCCTGCGACACAGCTGCTCCCCGGCGGGGGTTTGTTTGATCATCGCGCAAAGCCGGTTGCCCTCCCTGCCTGGAACAACAGGATTCCCGAATTCGTCCATGAGCCGGAGTTCCAGTCCTGTCAGTTCCTCAAAGTCTGCAAGGAATGTTGCGACCTCCTGGAGAGCGAGGAACTTCTCCAACAAGGCGCGACGGATGATTCGTGGCATTTTTAACTTTTTCTCCAAAGGGCGTTTTTTGACAACAAATAACGCCCATTATTATCATCAAACGCGAAGCATCGCCCAAAAGCACGGGGCAATCTGGGCGCATGCATCGCCCACCACCCGTCAAGTTCACCAACACCGTCTTGAGGGACGGCCACCAATCCTTGGCCGCAACTAGGATGTCCACTTCTCAAATGCTGCCCATCGCGCCGCTGCTGGACCGCGCGGGATTTGCAGGTCTCGAAACATGGGGTGGTGCGACCATTGATGCCTGCCTGCGTTTTCTTGGCGAGAATCCCTTTGATCGCCTGCGTTCGCTGAAGCAGGCGGCACCAAACACGCCGCAACTGATGCTGCTGCGAGGGCAAAACATCGTCCAATACACAAGCTTTCCAGATGATGTGGTGGAGGCCTTTGTGAAATGCACCGCAGAGGCCGGCTGTGATGTTATTAGAATTTTTGATGCTTTGAACGATCCGGCGAATCTTAGGACCGCTGTTCGTGCGACGATCGCGGCGGGCAAACATGCGCGGGGAGAGATTTGCTACACTCGCAGCCCCGCTCATACCACGGAGACTTTTATTCAGTTCGGCAAGGAGCTAGCCGGGATGGGATGTCACTCGCTTGCCATCAAGGACATGTCAGGAATTCTCAGGCCCTCAACGGCCGTCGATCTGGTCAAGGGACTTAAACGGGCCACGGGCTTGGAAGTGGCGGTTCATTGCCATGACACCGCAGGGCTTGCCGGAGCCACTTATTGCGCCGCCATTGAGGCGGGGGCCGACACCATAGAGACGTCCATTGTTCCTTTTGCCAATGGAACCAGTCAACCCGACACCGTGCGTATGCTGGCGCTACTTGACGGTCGTCCCAGGTGTCCCGTGCACTTTGATCTCGAACTTCTCGCAGAGATTCGTCGATTGCTGGAACCGGTGTTTGCAGATCTCTCGGCATTCACCAGTAGTATCAACGATCGAACGGATCCCGATATTTTGGAATTCCAAGTCCCGGGAGGCATGTTGAGCAATTTCAGAAATCAGATCAATGAGTTGGGCATGGCGGATCAGGTCGATGAGGTTCTTCGCGAAATCCCACGGGTGCGTGAAGCCCTGGGTTGGGTTCCCTTGGTGACGCCAACATCCCAGATTGTGGGCACTCAAGCCATGCTCAACATCAAATTCGGGCCTTGGAAAAACTTTGCACCTGCCGCCATGGATATTGCGTTGGGTGGGTATGGTCGCACCCCCGGGCCAGTGGACGACAGCGTGCGGGCCCTTGCCGTAAAAAACTCCGGCAAAACCCCGATGGAAGGTCGGCCCGCCGATGCCCTGCAACCGCAGATGCCTTCCTTGCGCAAGGAGGTGAGCAAACAGGGTTTACCAGATGACGACGAGACTTGTGTGCTTTATGCGATGTTTCCCCAACAGACCGCTGCCTGGCACCGTGGAGAACGACCGTCTCCTGCAACCTCTCCCAGCGCAGCAACCTCCTCCAAACCCGCAAAGTCGCACCACTTCCGAGTCACAGTCGCAGGAAAAACCGAGGAAGCGCTCGTGGAGGAACTTTGATGCAACTCACATATTTTCAGAATCTGTTGCTGGAGCGGTTGGATGCCATGGATGCCCGTCTTCGCTTGCTCGAAGATATTGTTGTTCCCCATGACAGTATTCCATGGACCGTGATCGCGGCCGCTGTCGCACTGGCTGCACCCGGCTCCAGGATCGTCTCAGTCCAACCAAGCCATTCCGTTGCGACGGACGCTGTGCTTCAGAACCTTTGGAGCTTCGATGGGCGGATGAGGATCTTCGAATCCCACCGCCTGCGTTAGCCACGACTCAAAACACCACACAAAAATTATGACAAAATCCATCCCGTTTCAAGTTCCCGCCGAAGTCGCTTCCATTTTTGCAGCGGCTCCCTCGGTCACAATTGCCAACTCTGCCGCTGAACTCGCTGCCTTGGCCGTGCGAGATACCGTGGATGGCTGGCATGAAGTCGCCTATGATGTTCCAGGCAGGGGGCGGGTGGTCGAGGCCGTTGTCTGTCAGGCCCGCAACGGCATCTGCGCCAACTACACCGAAGCCTATATGCGACGGCGTGACCCCGATTGCATGGTGATCGGGGACAGCCGCCCCACAGACAAACCAACCTACAGCCAGCGATTCGGCACCCCTTTCGCCTCGATGCGTGAACGCACATTTGAGTGGCTCAAGACCCAACCGCTTGCAGCTTTTCCATTCTTTGCCGGAATGCCTGGCAAAGGTCTTTGCGCCATGGTGATTGCTCCCGACAATGCCGGGTTCTTTGCGTACGGACTCTCGCTCCTCCAAGGAATTCTCTCTAAAGAGGCAATACCGGAGGACTTCTTTCCCCGGGCGGTCATCTATGTGGCCCCTCCGTTCCGACACACTGACTTTGATGGCAAGCAGGTGGTGGTTCATAACCGCCTGGAAGCCGCCCACGAACTTTTCAGCTATAATCTCTACCCGGGGCCCAGCGCAAAGAAGGGAATTTACGGAATGTTGCTTAACTTAGGGGAGGATGAGCATTGGCTCACCATGCACTGCTCCACCGTTCGCGTCGTCACCCCTTACGATAACAAAATTGTCATTTCACACGAAGGGGCCAGCGGAGGCGGCAAGAGCGAGATGCTGGAAGAAGCCCACCGGCAGAGCGATGGCTCCCTGCTTCTGGGAAAAAACCTTGTCACAGGAGAAAAACGCACGCTCACACTTCCGCAGACATGCCGTCTGGACCCTGTCACCGATGACATGGCCCTTTGCCACCCCTCGCTGGAAAAAGGCCGTGGCAAGCTTTCCCTCATGGATGCCGAGGACGCGTGGTTTGTGCGATGCAATCACCTCACCCATTACGGTATCGATCCCAGTTTGGAGAAACTCACAATCCATCCACAAACCCCTCTGTTATTCCTCAATCTTGAGGCCCACCCCGGAGCGACCTGCCTGCTGTGGGAACACACGATGGATGGCCCCGGTCAGCCCTGCCCCAATCCCCGCCTGATCATCCCGCGGTGTAACATCCCCGGTGTTGTCCAAGGAGCCGTTGATGTGGACGTGCGCAGCTTCGGAGTCAGGACGCCTCCTTGCGTCGCCGACAATCCAACCTATGGGATCATCGGGCTCTTTCACCTTTTGCCCGCACCGCTCGCGTGGCTCTGGCGGCTGGTTGCTCCACGAGGTCACGCCAACCCCAGCATCGTGCAAACCGAGGGCATGACATCAGAGGGCGTTGGTTCCTACTGGCCCTTTGCCACGGGCCGACGGGTCGAACAAGCCAACCTTCAACTCAACCAAATCCTGGAAACTCCCGAAGTTCGCTACATTCTGATTCCCAATCAACACATTGGGGCTTGGGAGGTTGGCTTCATGCCCCAGTGGATCACCCGCGAGTTTCTGGCCCGTCGCGGAGGAGCGCGCTTCCCCGCTTCGGCGATGACACCATCGCGTTGCCCTCTCCTTGGGTTCACTCCCTCCAGCATGCTGATTGAAGGGAGGACCATCGGAAAATGGTTCTTTGAGGTCGATCAGCAACCGGAGGTGGGCGAGGCCGCTTACGATCAGGGTGCTGCGATACTCGCGGACTTTTTCCACCTCGAAATCAGCCAGTTCCTTGTCCCCGATATCCTGCCACTCGGACGAAAAATCATCGAATGCTGCCTGGAGGGCGGAACCCTTGAAGACTACATGCGGGTCTTGGACATGCCGGTGTTGGAAGTCGGGGACTGATTCGCGATGGAGCATTTTGACTTCAAATTCCACAAGGCGGCCCAACCCGCTTTTGATGACGTCCCTGCTCCCCACCGATGTTGTCTCATGGGCGTGAACTACGTCCATCTCAAGGGCATGCAGGGCGGGGACCTCTACGTCACCCGGTTTGGCTGGAGCAGCCTGGCCTGCCTCATGCCGGATGTCTGGTTCGTTGGGGAAAAATTCCGTAAGCTCGGGCGCCTGCTGGCAGGTGCCACCGGTGCCGTGTACCGCATCCCTGTATCACACCGCACTGGCAGAAACATCGCCCTCGTTGCCAAATTCAGCAGGGCGGGTCAAGATATCGGGATCACTGTCATCGATAAGGACCTCAATCTGGATGACTTTGAAAACGAACGCATCGTCGATGCAGAATTTCTCGCGCCCTTCTCGGAATTTCAGGCGGTCCATCTGCTTCGCTCGGCCACAAGCTCTTTGTTTCGCACCAAGCAGCCGTTGGCCATTTATTCCCCTCCCACGCAATACCATGATTGGAAACTCGGCCGGAAAGCTTCTCTCACGGACCGATTGAACTATCAGCTTCTTGCTTCCCAAACTGACATCCCGGAAAACCAGAGAGTGACCTACAAATGGGATCGTCTCTATATTCTTCTCTACCGTTGGATCGATGGCATTGATGCCGAGCAAGCTGCCCTGCGCGGTTGCATCAACGAGCAGACCATGATCTCTCTTGGCCGTCTCGCCAGAACGTCCATGAGAAATTCCGGATGGATGGTCTGTGACCACAAACCCCGTCATGTCATCGTTCGCCCCCTCGCCAAAGGAGGGGTTCTGCGCCATCACGGTCAAATCGTTTGGGCCTTGGTGGATTACGAACTTCTCGTGCCGATTCCGAAGCCCTTGCCAGTTCAACTTCCGTATCACGTGGAGCGGGGAGTCCCCTGACTAAACCGCGTGCGAAATCGGGCCTTTCAACAACAATTGAACAAGCGGGTTTGGCTTCTTGCGGACCGGCACAACGGCGTAAAATTTTTCGCTGATCTCTGGAATCCGGTACCACTCCCTCAGAGTGCCCTGTCTCAATTCATCGTGTACCACAACAGGAGGCACTAATGTCAGCGCATGTCCTTCCCTGGCAAGTAAGCGAAGCATCGCCATATCGTCAACCTCGGCCGCAATCACAGGTCGTATCCCGGCAAGGTCCATCACGCGATCAAACTCCACGCGCAAATGGCTTTCCAGGCTGGGCAGTTGCAGCGGCATCGATTCGAGATCCTCAGGGAAACGGAATTTTTTCCGATGCCGGGGTTTCGGACCCACAAGGCTGACTGGCTGCTCGGCCAGCAGGTGACAGTGCCAGGAGCTGGAAGCGTCACGTTTGACAGGCAGATTCGTCAGGAGAATATCGAGTTGGTGCGCGGCGAGGTCTTCCATCAGTTCGCGCAGGCTGCCGGATCGCAAGACCAGATCCACGTCCTGCCTCCCTAGAATCGGGCCCAAAAAGTCTTTTTGGAAGTTTCGCGACAGCGTTGACATCGATCCCACGCGCAAAATCTGACGACGCCCCTCCGATCCATGTTGGAGCGTTTGCAGCAGCTCGCTGCCGGCGCGGAATATGGTCTCAGAGTAATCCAGCGCTGTTTTCCCGGCCTCCGTGAGCACGAGGGATTTGTGTTCACGCGAAAAGAGAGGTTCCCCCAAGCTGTCCTCCAATTGTCGGATTTGGGTGCTGAGAGCTGATTGGGAGATTCTTAGTCGCCCGGCAGCCCTGGTGAGATTGCCCTCCAGGGCGACTTCCCGGAAGTAACGGAGATGATGGTAATTGAGGGTTTTCATAAAGTGGCGTCGGAAAACAGCAATCTATAAAACAGAACGAATATTATTAATATATCTATTATAAAGATAATTTCTCATTTGCTATCAATCGGGAATGGACCTCTTGCTTTTGCTTCTGCTTTCCGCTCCCGCCTTTTGGGGAGCTCTGTTGATGATTCCAGCGTCATTGGCGAACGCTCATTCTGCGGGATGTGGTCGACTGGCCATCATAGGATCCTGGCTGGCCATGGCAGGGGCCGCGGGTGCGATGGTTGCGTTGTGGCTCGCAGGCGGCTCGGCGATCTCCCTACCTCTTGCAGGGATCGTCATCGTATACCTCGATGTGTTTTCGGTCATCATGGCTATGCTGATTGGATTCATCGGGTGGGTGATCATCCAGTTTTCCCGCACCTATCTTCGCGGCGAACACAACCAGGGGCAATTTTTCCGTTGGCTGGGAGGCACGCTGGCCTCGGTTTTTGTTTTGGTGATCTCGGGTCATTTGGCTCTGATGCTTGCCGCCTGGATTTGCACAAGCCTGTGTTTGCATCACCTGCTGGTCTTTTACCCCGACCGGGAGGCCTCGATGATCGCAGCGCGCAAGAAGTTTGTCTTCAGCCGCCTGGGTGATCTTAGTCTGCTGGTAGCGGCCGTGTTGATCTTTATAAACTTTGGAACGCTGGAACTGCCTGCTATCATAACCCAGGCGAAGGCTCTGGTTGGCATGCCCGCGGAAGCCTCTCTGACAGCTGCCATCGCCTGCATAGCGGTCGGGGCAGTTTTGAAATCCGCCCAATTTCCCTTTCACACCTGGCTGCCGGATACGCTGGAGACCCCCACGCCGGTTTCAGCACTTATGCATGCCGGCATCATTTCGGCAGGAGGATTTTTGCTCATCCGATTGAGCCCTCTTGTTTCGCTCTCTGCGGAAATCATGTTGGCGCTGGCGCTCATCGGCGCTCTGACTGCCCTCTTTGGCTCTTTGGTCATGCTGACCCAAACCAGCATAAAAAAGTCGCTGGCGTTTTCCACGGTGGCCCAGATGGGGTATATGATGATGCAATGCGGGCTGGGGGCTTTTGCCTTGGCGGCCCTTCATTTGATCGCCCATTCGCTCTACAAGGCCCATGCGTTTTTGGACTCCGGGGAGGCCATTTCCCAGAAGGCCCCCCTCTCGCTCACGAGCCCTTCCCGAACATCGAAGCACGCGATTGCTGGTTTGGCTTTGGCCCTGCTTTTTGGTGTGCTTATAAGTATCGGGGGTGGACTTTGCTTTGGAGTTTCTCCCGCAAAAGAGCCTGGACTGCTGGTTGTTGTCAGCATTTTGATCATGGCCATCACAAGCCTGCTGTGGATGTCGTTGGCCCATCGGCCTGGCGTTTTCCTCCTCACACTGGTTATGGCCGGCGGGGTGTGTGTCGCTTATTTTGCGCTCCATCACATCTTCACTTGGTCGCTGCAGGATAGTCTTCCCGTGGGGATCAGTGACAGCACTTCCTGGGCTTGGGGGGTCTACGCGCTGATCGTGCTGACCTTCTTTGGCGTTTTTCTTTTGCAAGTCTCTCTCCCCGTCCTGCAAAAGTCGCCTTTGGTGCACCATCTGTATGTGCTGATCTTTAACCGCTTTTACGTCAACGCGCTCGTCAACCGACTGCTGCTCAAACTTTGGCCGGTCACAAAGGCTTAACCTTTCTTTTTATGATGTCTCCAAATCCTGTCTCACTTCTTGAAACTTCCATGATCTCTGACACGGCCCTTATCGAATGTGTTGGAGCCGCCTGCAAAAAAGTCCCACCGCTTTGGCCGCTTGGACATTTTGTGGCGGTGAATCCCTTTGTGGGCATGGCAAAGCTGAGCTTCGGTGAAGCTCTTGACTGCGTCCATCGCACGGCCCATCAGTCGGTGATTCTGCCCGCATCCTATTTTTTGAATGCATGGAATAAGAAAACAATCACCTCCAAGGATCTCCACCTCGCTTGCCAAAACCTGGATTGTGAAGAGCAGCTACCTATGCTTCTCCAGGGCCCCCCCGACAAATGGACCCTTGAGCCACCGGTTCTGTCTGTGGCAGACACCCTGGATCAGGAGCGTGGGTCCCGATGGTCAGGCTTTGTCACAGAAGAAGTTTCGAAATGGTGCGCGGCGTATTACGACGAAGGTCAATCCCTCTGGCAAATGCCATGGAGGGATCTGCCTTTGTTTCGTGCATGGAAGCGTGCAGCCGTTTTGGATCGCACGCCCGAAGTCACTGGACTGCCGGGATTTCGAAAACATGTCTCGCTCCTTCCCGATGATTCATTGACCGCCATCGAGGTCATGCTCCAAAACCTTGGCGTGCCGTCTGAATCCCGGGAGGAATATTTGTCCCGCCTCCTGATGAGTGTGAAAGGCTGGGCTGGTGCCGTGCAATACGTGGTTCGCGAAAAGGAAATGCGGGGAGAGTCTGATGAAAGCCTGATTCATTTTTTAGCCATCCGATTGGCCTACGATGACGCCCTCCACCAGGCGTTCGGGGAGCGGCCCCGAGTGCCCGACATAGCAATGCTATCCCCTTCCTATGCCGTTATTTGGCAGGAAGCGCTGGAGATAAGTCATCGCCGGTCAGGGATTGGGCGCCTCCGCCTGCCAGCCACGTCAAAAGCCGATCCTCACCCTGACAATCAGCGCCCCTCGTTACAGGCCGTCTTTTGCATCGATGTGCGTTCGGAACTCATGCGGCGTGCGCTCGAGTCAGCTGACCCGCTGGCCGAAACCATTGGGTTCGCCGGCTTTTTTGGTGTTCCTATGGAAGTGATTCCGGTCAACCAAAACATGGGAGCCGCCCGGTGTCCGGTCCTGCTTCTCCCTACTCATCGTATCCGTGAGCACCTGCCCGGTCGTGACACCATAGCCACTCGAATGGCGGAAGATCGGCTAAAAACCCGCGATGATCTCCGTGGCAATTGGAAGGCCTTCAAGACAGCGTCGATCACGAGTTTCCCATTTGTGGAAAGCTTGGGGTGGACGTCTGCCGTGCCGCTTTTTTTAAAGAGTCTGGTGATGCCGACGGGGTCGAAAAAACCAAGCCCTGCTTTGGCCATCAAAAAGGAGTGCTGTCCACAGAATGTCCCTGAAGGCTTGTCGACAGAAGATCGTGTGGCCGTGGCTCTTGGTGCTCTGCGCAATATGGGACTCACAAAGAATTTTGCCCGGATTGTCCTCCTTTGCGGGCATGGCAGCCAATCCGCCAATAATCCGTTTGCGTCATCGCTCGACTGCGGAGCCTGTGGTGGACATGCTGGTGATGCCAATGCCCGGGTTGCCGCCTCCGTTTTGAATGACCCTGCTGTCCGTGCCGCTCTGGCGTCCAGCGGCATTGTTCTACCCGGGGACACAATATTTCTGGCAGCGCTTCACAACACCTCCACAGATGAAGTCTCAATCTTTGATTTGGATCAGGTGCCTTCCTCGCACCGCAAGGATGTGGATGGCTTGCAGCGCTCCCTGAGCAATGCGGGAAACCTTGTGCGGACAGAGCGGGCGGCTGCCCTTGGCATTGACCCCATGACAAACCAGCACCTTCTCACGTGCCTCACCAAGCGCTCGCGTGATTGGGCCGAGGTGCGTCCGGAATGGGGACTCGCCGGTAATCACACCTTTATCGCCGCCCCCCGATCCCTGACCAAAAATCTCGATCTTGGCGGGCAGGTCTTTTTGCACGATTACGAGGAAACCCGCGATCCCGGGTTCGCAATTCTTGAGCTGATTCTGTGTGCTCCCGTCGTTGTTGCCAGCTGGATCAACCTTCAATATTTTGCTTCGGCTTCCAATAATGACCTCTTTGGAAGTGGCAACAAACTCCTCCATAATGTGGTTGGAAAAATGGGGGTGCTTGAAGGCAATGGCGGGGATTTGAAGACGGGGCTTCCCTGGCAATCAGTCCATGACGGCTCAAAACTCATGCATATTCCCCTTCGGTTGAATGTGGTGATCAAGGCCCCTTTGGAAGCCATTGACCGAATCCTCACCAAGCATGCCACTGTTGGAAATCTTGTGAACCACCGTTGGCTTCACCTTTTTGCCCTGAAGGAAAATGATATGTTTCATCGTCGTGCAGGGGAGGGATGGAGCCTTTGTTCATAGCCTCACGTTCAGGTCTCAAATCCCTGGCAGGCATTTCAGGCGGTTTGTGTCTCCCTGCATACGTTCTTTGAAACAACAAGAGAGTTTGCAGGCTTCCCACGACTATCCTGCTCTGGTTGTCTCCCTTTTCAACAATGAGTCAAACTCGCAAGCCGCTTTGTTCCGTGATCTGGTCCTTGTTGGCCTTGGCGGCACCGATGTTGCTCGGGCAGGCCGGGCAGGTCGTGATGCAATTGACCGATACTTTCATGGTCGGGCAGGTCGGATCTGTGCCGCTGGCCGGGGCTTCGTTGGCTGGAAACATGGTGATGTTCGCTCTTTATTTTGGATATGGATCTCTGGGTGCGGTGGCTCCCCGCGTCGCTCATGCCTTCGGACGTGGCGATCTTTTGGAAGCCGGCAAAGTCGCGCGGGCAGGTGCCTGGCTGGGTGGGGGAGTTGGTCTTCTCATGGCCACGATTTTGACTGCTATGGTGCCTTGGCTTCGTTATTTAGGGCAGCCAGCCGAGGTTGTGGCAGTCACCGGTGGGTATTTGCTTTTGATTGCGTGGTCCATGCCTGCCGCCATGATGGCAGTCGCGCTTGGCCAAATTGCCGAGTCCCTCAACCGGCCATGGCCGGTCTTGGGAATCATGGTGGGCTCAATTTTTTTGAATGCGGGACTCAACGCGATCCTGATTTTTGGTCATCTGGGATTTCCAGCGATGGGACTGGAGGGCGCAGGTTGGGCCACCTTGATTGCCCGGTTGACGCAGGTGGTGGCCCTGCTGGTCTGGTTGCGCTCCGATGTGTCGCTGGCAGCACTTCGGGCTGGCAGTGTCTGCCTTGGAATGCTGCGCAACCTCTGGAGACAAGGACTTCCCGTGGCCGGTCAGGATGTTCTCGAAGGGGGATCCTTTGCCGTGGGTTCGATCATGCTTGGGTGGATTGGCACCACAGCACTGGCTGCAAACCAGGTGACGATCGGTATTGCGTCTTTGGCGTGGATGTTTCCCATTGCACTCTCAACCGCTGCCAGCGTGCGTGTGGCACAAGTTGTGGGCGCTGGTGATCTTGCCGGCGCTCGGAGGGTCGGGCTTTTGGCGCTCACCTTCGGAGTGACGCTGATGGCAGCTTGCGCATTGATTTACATCACCTGCGGCCCATGGCTGGCTGGTTTGTTCACCACCGATCCCGAAGTCGCCAAACTCGCCGGGGTACTTGTGAGCATTGCCGGAGTCTATCAAATCTCTGACGCCATCCAGTCGATCAGCCTCGGATCGCTTCGCGGTCTCCTCGACAATCGGGTGCCGATGCTGGCCAATGCCGTGTGCTACTGGGTTCTGAGCCTGCCAACAGTTTATCTTCTCGCCTTTGTTTGGGAATGGGGAGCCGTCGGCGTTTGGGTGGGGTATCTTCCTTGGATGGTTCTCACCGGCCTCTTTTTTCTGGCAAGATTCATCCGGAGAACCCGCGTTAACGCGTGATCAGAGACGATTTGCTTTCCTTGATGGAAGCGTTCTTTTGCCTGACACCCTTTCTTTATTCCTGAGACGTATCGTTTGCTTGAGCAGCGGAATGTGAGCCAGATCCTTTGGTCTCCTGACGGCCAACTTGCTCTTGAGCAGCGATTCCAACGGTAGAACCGGAACAACCATCCCCTGCCATCGGACCCGCCTGGCTTTATCCAGCTCTTTGTCGAAACTCCCGATCCCATCAACCCTTGGAAGGAAATTGACCAGGGTATCATCACTCAATGCGGCAACAGTCGGTGCCAGCATGACACCTCCCAAATGGATGACTATTGCTGAGAGCCTGACAAATTGCCTCGGAGGAAGCTCAACCCAGATGTCTGTGTCGATCGTTGTTGCTGGAACGCCCTGAAGAATCGCCGCCGACATGCCGGCTATCTGAAACCGAATGCCTTCCTCTCTGATCTTGTGAACAAGCCGTGCGATTTGAGAAACCTCTCGTGCCTGTCCCAGCGCTCGTCTGGAGTCGCGCTCAGGCTCATGGCGAACATCACCCTTTCGTCCTCCGAGAGTTTTCGAAACTTTTTGAGTCTTCGAAATTCCGCCTCGAATTTTTTTTTGTTCATTGAGGCAAGCATAACCTCACATCAAGGCGCATGGCAATCCTCCACGAGGCACGGAGGAAAACAGCCCGGTGATCTCTGCTCAGAGCACCCGCCCGTGCCGCCGACGGCGCAAAA
>JBGSPC010000171.1:0-2249 GCA_041738805.1 Terrimicrobiaceae bacterium
CCATGCCATGGCCCAGAACACCTACGCCTGGGTCGGATTCCGAAAAGAGGGCCAGGATGGGCTCATGGTTGGAGTCATCTCTTCAAAAACCGGTTCATCGAATCCCTCGGCCGATGTGGTACAGCTCGGAAAGCTCGTGCGTTTTGACAACATTCAACTGGTGGCTTTGCCTCATTCCGGCACCCGGCCTGCCGACAGCGTGGACCAGCTCAAAGATGCCACGGATGCGGCCCTCGCTTTCACCATTGGAACAAATAGCTTCAGCTCCCAGGTCATACGCTGGAACAGCCGGGGGGAGGCCCGCCTCGATGCCGCGCAACTCAGTCGACACATCGAAATCGGGCTGCAAGCCTCAGCCGGTGGGGTAGTAAGGAACCCATCCAACTCCGCTGTCGTCCAAATTGGCGGGATTTCAGGCGCGGTTATCGTTTATCGCCCATGAGGTTGAACTCCCGCATCCCCGGCTTTTCTCTTGTCGAGGTTGCTCTCGCATTGGGCATTGTGGCATTCGGTCTGATCGCCTTGATGAGTTTGCTTCCGACGGGGATAAACCTTGCCAAGCAAACTGCTGATGAGTCCGCGGCGGTCAGTATTCTCGCAGACGAAAGTGCCCGGTTTGAGGAGGGAGAACAGGGAGTCCCAGTTTTCTTCACCGCCAATGGCTTGAGAACTTCATCTGCCGATGGAGCCACCTATAGGGCCGATTGGGAGATTCTTACCAACGCACTGACTCCCGCAGCCCGCATCACCGTGGCCTGGCCGGCTCAAGGGACAAACTCCACCGGTCGCGTCGAGACCATCGTCGTACTGCCATAGAAATGAACCTATACTCATCAATTGGATTCACCATGAAGGACATGAAGAGCATGAAGTTCTGGGCACTAAGCAAAGAGGTGGCTGCCGATCCTTTTCATCCAGTGGGTGCAGGCAAACCCGATTGGTCGGATCGGGTCCCTGAAGGTCTTTCCTTCATGTTCTTTATGGTATACTTCGGTATTTTCCGGTCGTCCAACGGCGGGATTTAGGATGAAAAGAAGGTCTCAAGTTTCAACGCAGGGGGCATTTTCCATTCTGGAAATCCTTGTGGCCATGGCGATCACCTTGTTGATGGCGGTGATGGTGGTGAGTCTGGTGGATGGAACCGTTCAAGTCACTTCTCAATCCCAGCAACGAATCAGCGCCGAGGCCGGTGCCCGGCAAGCCCTTGACCGCATGTCAGCGGATTTTTCCCGCGCCATCGTTCGGAGCGACCTGCCATTTCGCATCGGGAAAAATAACGGAAATGACAGCATCACCTTTTTCGCCCAGGCCGATGGCTACACGGCCGGCCGGGGGATCTCCATGATCGGCTACAGGGTGACGAACAATTCGTTGCAGCGCGGAGCGCAGTCGACGCAGTGGACCAGCAACGAGATAACATTCACCACGCTGAGCAACGCTCTTGCAGATCCCGGTTACCTGGCCATTGATGAGTCCAACTTTGAGACCATCTCAACAGAGGTCTTCCGGCTTGAATTTGCGTTCCTAATGGGAAACGGCACGGTCACCAATGCCGTGGGAACAAACAGCGGATCAAGGTATGTGGCCAGCCTCGCTCCGTCGGAGCAGGCATCTCCACAAGACACCCTTCGTGCCGTGATTGTGGGGATGGCCACTCTCGATGCGCGGGCCCGCAAGCTCCTTCCCTCCACTAATGCAATGGAGGAAATGGCCGGTCTCTTTCCTGATGCCTCTTCGACGAATGAGGTTTTAACAGGATGGGAAGGCATTCTCTCCGATCCCGACCTGCCCCAGTCTGCGAGGCAGTCCCTCCGCATCAATCAGCGAACGATCATGATCAACCAATGAAGCTGGATGCTCCCAGGGGTAGTTAGCACATCGATCACCCGCCGCTCCAGCCAACCCATAGATCCTATGCTCAGACATCCTGACCTCTGCCTATCCGCTTCCTCATTGCGGGGAAACCGTATGATCCCCTTTCGCTCTGGAAACCATTCAAAGGTCACCAATCCAGACCACCGGACTTTTTTTAACCACGAATGGAACGAATTTTCGCGAATAAGGGGCGGCTGCGCCGCACACTTTGCAGCTCTGCATGATTTGTGTTCATTCGTGATGGCATGAAGTCATGCAGCAACCAGCGCTGGGCAAACTGAAATGATTGGTCCAATGTCCCTGGCGGAACCCGTGAGTGCTCGCAACACGCACTGGTGGCCGAAGGTCCAAAGGTTCGAGAATAGCACTGAGCT
>JBGSPC010000243.1:0-8530 GCA_041738805.1 Terrimicrobiaceae bacterium
GGACGATGTCGGTGCCTCGCAGCGCCTGGGTGCGGAGGTGTTTCATCTCCGGCTTGCTGAGCTTGTTGTGATGGGAGATGTAGTCGTGGGCGGCGAGCAGGAAGCCGCCGGTGCCGCAGGCGGGGTCGCCGATCACCTGCCCGGGCTTGGGAGCCATCACATCGACGATGGCGCGGATGAGCGGACGCGGGGTGAAATATTGTCCGGCTCCCTTGTCCGACGAACTCGCGGTCTTTTCGAGCAGGCCTTCGTAGATGGCGCCCTTGATGTCCACGTCCATGCCGGACCAATCCTCATCGCCGATCATCTTGATCACGCGCTGAAGGTCGGAGGGGTTGGAGATCTTGTTCTGGGCCTTGCGGAAAATGATGCCGACGAGGCCGGGCTCCTTGCCGAGGTTCTCGAGGGTGCTTGGCCAGTTCTTTGACGATATCAAGGTGCCGTTCGGGATTGTCGAAAAGCGATCCGTAGAGATTTTGAAACTCGTTCTGCAGCCGACCTTGTTTGCTGAAGCAAATATCCTTGATTGCCCGGGCGGCGGACTGTCCGGGCTCGATGTCTTTGAGATACATGGGGATGCCGCCCATGACCATCGCCAGGGTGAGGATGTCATAGCGTGTTAGAGAGACACGGTTCGATTTCAAATAGGCCTCGATCTCACCGAGATTGAACGGCTCCAACCTCATGGGCGGCGCGGTGATGCGGTTATGGAGGCCGCCCTTGTCATTGATCACGTTTTTAACAATCCAGGAGGCGGCGGACCCGCTGATAATGAGGATGTTGCGTGGATCCCGAGAAAGGAAGGTGTTCCAAAAATGATCCAAAGCGTTCTTGAAGCCGGATCGATGGCTGTCCAACCAAGGGATTTCATCCAAGAAAATGACCCGCTTGTTCTTGCTCCGCAGTTTCTCTAAATACTGGCGAAGCTGCTTGAATGCCTCCGGCCAACTGGGAGCAATGGCTTGTCCCGTCTTTGTCCGACGTTCCAACTCTTGGCGAAAGTAGGCCAATTGCTCGTTCAGCTTACCCTCTTGCAACCCAGTCAATTCAAAGCAGATTTCCTTTTTGAAGTGCTCCCGAATCAGGAACGTTTTACCGACCCGCCGTCTCCCGTAGATCGCAAAAAACTCGGCTGACTTGCTTTGAAGCAGTTTGTCCAGCTGTTGACGTTCTTTGTAGCGGGCGGTGAGAGTCATTTATTGGTGGCCAAAAGTAGGAGAAACGGCCGCATTTTGGCCACTTTTATTTTTCAACTGGCTCGTAGGTGATCTGCTTGATCCCGCGGCTGCGGGATAACCGACCCCCGCGTTCTTGAGGACGTGGGCGCCTGTCCGCCGTAGCCCGGAGGGCGAAGGAGGGTAGTTCCAGACTTTGGAGACGATGGAGGCGGAGTTGTCGTTGGACATGAATGGTAAATCTGTTGGGAGGCTTAGCTGGAAAGTGGTAGGAAATTTGAACTTGCGTGCTGTGGGGGCTTATGGAAGCTTGCTTCAGGCCTGCCGCACCTGAATTCCGACTCCATGTCGTCGAAGGGTAACCTTCTCAGGGTGATGGTGGGCTTAATTTTTGGCTGAGGTAAACGGGTTTTTGCGGGTGTGTAGTGGCGGTTCCCCGGAAACGATGGAGGAGGAATCATGAAAATTTCAGGGAATCTGCCAGCCCGTCTGCGGATCCAGCACCACGGCGTCGAGATGCTTCCCGTCGCGGAGCGGCTTGAATGCCTTGGCATCCGTGGTCAGCACGGTCGCTCCCGTTACTCGGGTGGCGGCGGCAATCCACAGGTCGTTCTTGTCGTGGAAAATCGCGAGGCTTTGTTCCTTGGCCAACGTGCTGAGTTCGGCATACGCGCGGATGATCCGGTCGTCGGTGAGGTCCACGACCACCAGCTTCGTCCGGATTTCCGCAAGCTTGGCTTTTCGCGGTTCTCCCCACTTGCTGCTCATGGCGAATGCCTCGATCTCCCCAAGCGTAACTTCACAAATCAGCGGGCGGAATCCGGACTCCGTTAGGTGGAACTGCCCGTCAATTGTTCCACAAACCTTGGTCCCCCGCAGCCACAGCAGAAGGATATTGGTATCCAGAAGAAAATAGCCACCGCCAGCCATCAGCTCATTTCCTCCAGAGCCAGAATGAATTCCTCGTCTGTCTCCTCACCCGGAATCATTCCCAGCAGACTTGAATATGCCGATTGTCCGGGTCTGACGCGAACCGCCATCCCGTGATCCACCACCGCACCTGCCAGGGGCAGACGTGAGAAAAAAGTATCCTGCGCTCCGGGGGAGTCGATCACATCCGCATCGATCCTCAGTAGCTTCCCGGAAGGCCGGAAAACAGCCAGGCCTTCGATGACCACGTCCTTGTCCAGATAGCCTGCCAGCCCGGTGGTGAAATCCTCCGCATTCCACAGCGCGGTGACCAGCGTGCCATCCTCCAGATAAAGCCCCATCACTTTCCGGCTCACGCCCAGCATGTCCAGTTTGCCACACAGCCGCACCCGGCGCGGTGGCGGCGTTTGTTTTCGCAGGCTTTCCGCGGCTTCCGTCAAAACCGCATCGAAGCGGGCTTCCTCGGCCTCGCCGCCATTCATCACAATCGATTCAAGCCCCCGCCGCAGCGGTGCCCGGTATCCGGCGAAGCGGTTGAGCAAGGCATGGTCAAAGCGGCTGCTATCCACCGTCTTCCGGCGGACATCCCGCAAGGATTGCGCGAGCAGATCGAACGCCGTCTCGTCCGGCTTCGGGCCATCGTCCCAGAGCTGGCGCTGCTCGAAAAGCTCCGCCGCCACATCACCGAAGCGGGGAACCCGGAAGCGCAGCGTCGTCACCTCGTCACCCTGACCCTGCATGCCGATGAAACGGACATCCGCCGCGTCCTTCAGCATTTGGGGAATCCGGCCACGCGTCCGGCTGGCGTGAAGAAACCCCATCCGCACCGAGTCGATGAGCGTTTCCTGCAAGCCCGAGAGCACGCCCCCAATCAAATCAGGGCGCGGTGATCCGCCGAGACCGGATGGTCCCCGAAGCTCAAAACTGCGTTCAACGTAATGAATTCCCATGGATTTGGTGGCGCAACTTAATTCGGGACTGTGAGGTTGTCGATGTTCAAACGAATGCTCCTTCTCCTGAGAACGCACTGGTCAGGATTCCCAAGCGCAACCGCGATGGGCGGCTGATTTGGTGGTCGATGGCGGTGATGCGGGCTTCGACTCAAGCGACGTTTTGGTGTTGTCCGGCGTAGTCGCCGTAACCGACCTCCGCGTTCTTGAGGACGTGGGCGTAGTTCCAGATTTTGGAGACGATGGAGGCTGAGCTGTCGTTGGTCATATTGGGAAGGGATGAAAGCTCAAACAGGAATTCGAAACTTCGCGTGCAGTGTGGTGTCGCCAAACTGAAACTCTCGTTCGGTCACGTCCACTTGTGGACGTAACTTGCCCCTGCATGTGAAAGATTTCTGATTCTCTGCAACGTCGAACGCTAATAAATCCAAGATGCGTTTGTATCGATCCCACATACAATCAGGGTGAACTTTTACGGACTCCATGTCGGCAATCTCTCCTCGGTCAAATGCTCTCTGAACATTAGCAATCCAATCTCCTAAGCTAAATGAAACGAACGTTGCCGGGTCGACTGATCTCGTCTCTATGGCTGAATCAAGAATTAAAAGAATCGGCGAGTATCTGGCCCTAATAGTCTCATCACTCGGATTCGAAGCTATAAACTCAAGCTCATCAGCGAGAACAACCGGTTTCGAAGATCTCTCAACCTTATATCGATCACCGGTATATGATGGCAAATGGTTCTCAAGCGCACCCTTCGGAAGTATCTGATTTCCACCAGCTGCCGCCGCCTCACGAATTTTTTCCAGCATTCCGAGCGCGGCGTCGACGTCCGCGTTAGTGACATCGGCAGCCCTTTTGACTACCTCCCCATCATAGACTAGAGCTAACAAGGTTCGATAGCGACGACGAGGAGCTTCGTCATGATTAACCTGAGTCTTGAGTGCGGTTATCAAGACGTCGTTTGACGTTTCAATCTGCCGATAAATGCTGTCCAATTTCTGCACCAATCTCTGTATTGCCTCTGCCATTGAAGCGCCCAGTCCTGCATTAGTAATTGCCGCAGCACACGTTGGGACTTCTCCAATTGCATCTCGAAGACGACCATCGAAAAGGCAGTCTAGATCTGCGATCACCCGACCATTCAAACCTAGCTTTCGCGATAGCCTGAGGAATAACTCAAGTTCGCTTGTTCCTCCTACATCGATGAAAGTAACGCCGTTTGCTCCGAGCGGAACGTTTCTCAAATATTGTAAAGCCGAGAAAAATTGGCAGTCCGTGTAGCCCTCTACGAAAACTGGATGAGTGGAGAAGAAAAACTGCTTGTGATGGGTATTGAGTCTCGGGAGAAGCCTTTTGAGGACGGTCGCTTCCCACTCTTCGAGCTCTCCAACAGCGGTTGGCGGCCTTCCACTCTGGAATACGAGAAAGTTCTTAAGGTCCTCGAGAGTCCGGATATCCACGAAATAAGGAGAGTGGGTGAATAGGAATACAAGTTTTTTACTTGAGTCAATTCGAGGGTCGCCGGCGATTTTCCTTAGCTCTGCTATAAAGTACGACTGAAATTGGGGATGGAGGTGCAACTCAGGCTCATCAATCAACAAACAGTTTTTTTCATCATCATAAACATATGCCAACAAAGAGATCAATTCCTTCAGACCGTGGCACTCCTGGCTTCGAAAATCATACTCAGCGCCCGAGTCAACATTTACAATTTTGGGGACGAGGAATCCGCCTTGCTCGATAAGCCGTATGCGGCGCTTAAAGAGCGTTGAGAGAAAAGCTTCAATTCTAATTCGTATATCGAGCTTTTCGCGAATCAGAATAAAAGAGTCAGAAATTAAACCCTTTTGCTCAGCCTCATTTTTTGTGTTTTGGAAACGGCCTATATCAAGTCCTTCATTCGGACGTCGTTGCTGACCCCAATAGTCAGCGTGACGTTCGAGCCCCATTAGGCGATCTGCTGAAATCAAGCGAGGCTTGAAATTCTGACGCGTTAGACTATTCTTCAATTGCTCGGCGAACAAACTCTTTCCTGTGCCGTTGGCTCCGACACAATAATTGATACTGCCCCACGTATTACGTGTGAAGGTTGCGTCACCCCAAAGGACGGGAAGTTGGATTTCAATATCTATTTCCATGGCGATTATTTAAGAAGAGAACCTGAAAATGCCGCTGCAAGAGTCGACTGACGCAGGCGGTTGGAGCGGCTGATCTGGCGATCGAGTTCGGCTTCGAGGTGGTCGATGGCGGTGGTACGGGATTCGACTTCGGCGACGATCCGGTGTTGTTCGGCGAGTGGCGGTATTGGCACGTTCATCCTCGCAAAGTCAGTGATTGAGAGGTGCTTGATTGCCACCCCGCGCGCCTTTTCGGTCATTTGGCGTTGGGCAGATTCCGTTTCAATTGTTGTAAGCAGATACTTCCGATACATCGGACAAGTCCGCAGCCAAACTACCGCGACGCTTTGATTGATACAGAATGGCGTATCGGATTCCACTATTGCAGCTCGTCCGATTGTCCCATCTTTAGTAACAAGAATGTCTCCCGGCTGAGGACGGTCCTTTTCGGACAGATTATCATAGGCTTTGTAGGGAGTTCGATGTCCCTCGTCATAGTTGATTCGTGAATTCTTCACGTGTTTTGCTGTGACAATGGGAATTCCCTCCTCAACGTGATCCATTGGACGAGTGAAACCGTAAGTAACCCAGTGTGAGAGCTGATCCCATGTCGCCCAGCACCACTTCTCTGGCAATGGATAGAGATCGCCAGATGGAGATGCCGCAGTTGAGTATTTGCCCTTTCTCTCCCACTTCTCTTTGCGCTCTTTGAGCATCGCGGCGACCGTTTCCCCCGCGGATTC
Organism: Terrimicrobiaceae bacterium; assembly: GCA_041738805.1. GTDB lineage: Bacteria > Verrucomicrobiota > Verrucomicrobiia > Chthoniobacterales > Terrimicrobiaceae > JAJTZA01. Next base: position 5,919 of record JBGSPC010000243.1, read on the forward strand.
TGTCTCCGGATGCTGTTCTCTCCATTCTTGGGTGAGTTGGCCGGTGACGGCGGCGGTGAGGACAGATTGGCGGTAGCGTTGGAGTTGAGCTTTGGCATGGCGCAAGGCGGCGACGCCGGCGTCGAGATGGGAAAAGAGTTCCTCGATACGGGCGACGATGCGGCGTTGTTCTGGGAGGGGGGCGATGGGGATTTCAAAATCCTTCAGTCTCGGAAACTCGATGCTTTGAACTGTCGTCCCAGCTTTGCAGCACTTGTGAAGTATATCTCGCCCGAAGCGTCGCAAAGCGAAGTAGAGATACTTCACGTCGAAGCCATCCTTGGGCGTTAGAGCCTTGATATCTTGGTTCAGAGTAACGTCTCGGGAGTTCGTAGCAACCGGGAGAGAGTGCTGAAGAATCCCTGACCTGGTAACAACAAGAAGTGAGCCCTTCGGGAGAATCTTCGTGGCAGAACCTTTTACAGCTGATTCCGTGATGTGATCCTGAGAGTCATCGATCGAAACGAACTTCATATCCTTGGGCGACACCCACGGAATTGTCCCACCTTCCCAGAAGGCAGGATTGCTCTTGCTTGGCGTTCCGCCACCACTCCAAACGCCAAGCGCCCCGAGTTTCTCGATTGTCCAAGTTGAAGTTTGCGGAGTGGAAGTCATTTGCGGAGATGTTTGCCGTATATCCGACACATGGAATCAAGGTTACGAAGGGTATTGGCTGCCAATTCGGTAGCGTCGGCCAACGCAGGTGTGTGCATCATTGCGCGAAATAGGAAAACGTAGTGAGCCCAGATAAAACAATAATGCACGTGGGCGTATGTGCTGATCGTTCCGACGCTGCTCTTAAATGGCGGCTGCATACTTCCGTGAAAGCGATCATTGCGAAACGTATAAAGAAGGGCGTTGAGGAGGAAACTGATCCGCTGAGATCGCGGGACAGTGGTTTTTATGCCGCCGACCTCAACCTCTGATCCCTGAATGATTAGCCGTAGAAGCATTGCTGCCTTACGCTCATCGCCTAGAGCAAAATTGGGCGCGGAGTATTTGGTCGCGATGCGACCCAGCAGGCCTCGTATTTCGTCGTGATTGTTCGGCGGATTCTCGAGCCTATTCCAAATCTTTTGGTAGTCGGACTGAGGTTGTCTCCAAGTTCTAAAAATTCGCTGAGCAATGTATTCGCAAGACTGAGCTGGAATTATCTCAAGCAACCGATTCAATAGAATATCATGCTCAGATGTAGCATCAATCTGCGCTGCAAAACTCGGAGCAATATCACCAAGTTTGAAAGCCGTCGGTGGGGGTAGTTGTTTCGCATACAACGATTCGAAGGCTCGCCAGATGGCATCAAAGGCAAGGTCGAATTTTAGAGGCAACAGTTCGACTGCTTCCACCAAGAAAGCGAGATGGTAATGGTAGGTATCGTCTTCATGGAATGAAAATTGATATGGAGAAAAAACTTGGTCCCCTGTTTCCCGAATACGTTGCACAAGTGCAGCTTCTGCTGGGAAAATAGAGTCCGGAGGAACTTCCGAAAGTAGCCATCCTTTGTATCGGTTGTGGCGTTGAAGTCGGACTTTGCTCATGCCACCAACACCTCGTTTAGTTCTTCAATGATCGGCTTCAGGGCGTCCTTGCCGAAGACGCGATTGGCGACAGCGAGGGGGACGCCCTCACCGGAGTCGACGCTTTGCCAAGCGTCGAGGTAGGCCTCTTGATCGTCGGTGGCGAAGGCACCGTTGAGGGCGATGTAGTCCCGAATCACTTTCAGCCAGTGGATCTGGCTTTTGGTGAAGCGGGAAGTTTTCAGTTTCAAGTTTTCAGTGTTCAGTGGGGATGCAGATGCGGGCGGGACGCCCTCGCTCCTTTGCTGTTGTGCGAGCCAGGTGTCGAAGCGTGCGTTGACCAGTTCGGGGAAAGGCGCCAGCGGAGTCTTGTGCGGATCGACGGTGTGACGGACGAGGGTGATTAAGTTGGTGAGGACCTTGACGGGATCGGTGGTGACGGGGCGCTTTTCGAGGTGTTCGTAGGCTTTCCAGACTTCGGCGGGGGCAATGTGGTAGGGTGGCCGGGCGATGGCTTCGGCGAGGGTTTTCAACTCCTCATATACCAGTTGTCGGCCCGCCTTCGTGCTACTACGGCGCGGCAAATTATAAATAATTTGGAGGGCGGTGATTTCGTCCTGGTTGTCTTCGAGGAATTGCTTCCAGGAGGTGACGAGCTCGCGGGCTTTTTCCTCGTCGTAGCCTGCGCTGATGACGGTGTTGCCGGTGAGGTGGTCGATGGTGACATCGGTCCTGCGGCGTTTGGCTTCCAGCAGATCGCGGAGGGCGGGATTGGCCGCGAGCGTCTTGGAGGCATCGTTGGCGAGGACTTCGGCGGCAGCCTTGAGTTCGGCGGGGGTGGGTTCGTCTCCCGCAGCGGTGGCCATGGCCTTGGCTTTGATCTCGTCGGGGTCGGTGGCCTTGATGAGGGCGGCGGCGATCTGTTTGACGGAGTGGCCGCCGGACACCTTGGCGATTTCCTCGCGGTCGGCTTGGCTGAGCATGCGGTCGAGACGCGCGAGGCGGCTGGCGACGGTGGTGAGGGTGTCCTCGTCCCGGGCGCCCATGGCGATGCCG
>JBGSPC010000276.1:0-8506 GCA_041738805.1 Terrimicrobiaceae bacterium
GCCCGTTCGACCATTTTTTCGCGTGGCTTGATTTCAAACATAGGGGCTACCAGCCAAGAACATACGCGAAGATCAGCGGTGCCACAATGGCAGCATCTGATTCAATGACGTATTTCGGGGTTTTGATGCCCAGCTTGCCCCAGGTGATTTTTTCGTTCGGGACCGCCCCGGAATAGCTTCCGTAGCTGGTCGTCGAGTCACTGATTTGGCAAAAGTAGCCCCAAAGCGGAACCTCGGGCCGCTGAAGATCCTGATGCAGCATGGGAACGACGCAAATCGGGAAATCCCCCGCGATGCCACCACCGATCTGGAAAAACCCGATGGAGCCCACATCCCCGATGTTGGTGGAGTTGGCTTCATACCACCCGGCAAGGGAGACCATGTATTCGATTCCCGTGCGAACGGTGTGGATGTTTTTCACGTCACCGCTGATGCAATGGCCGGTGAACATATTGCCCAGGGTGGAATCCTCCCAGCCGGGGACAAACATCGGAAGATTTTTTTCTGCCGCCGCCAGCAACCAGCTGTTTTTCGGATCAATCTGATGCTCGAGTTTCCCGGAAAGCAGGATCCGATACATAAATTCATGCGGGAAATATCGCTCTCCGGCCTGATCCGCCGCGACCCACTCCGCCAGAACGGCAGCCTCAATGCGCCGCATGGCTTCCATTTCGGGAATGCAGGTGTCGGTGACGCGGTTGAGGTGCCTTTCAAGAAGTCCCTGTTCGTCCTCGGGTGTCAGGTCCCGATAGTTGGGAAGACGAACGTAGTGGTCATGAGCGACCAGATTAAAAACATCTTCCTCGAGGTTCGCTCCCGTGCAGCAGATGGCATGGACTTTCCCCTCGCGGATCATTTGTGCCAGCGTGAGCCCCAGTTCTGCTGTGCTCATCGCTCCGGCCAATGTCATAAACATCACCCCGCCTTTATCGAGATGCGCTCCGTAAGCCTTGGCAGCATCTTTCAGCGTCGCGGCGTTGAAGTGACGGTAGTGATAATCGATGAAATCAGAAAGCGGTGTTTTGCTCATGCTGATTGATTACCCCGTTGAGACATTTGCCGCAAGAAAGCAGTCATGATTTTAGTCATTTGAGCAAAAAGTCGGCGGTCAAGGGACTGACACGCCCTACCCGGGTAAGAAGGGGCTTGCGCAAGCGCGAAGCGCCCCACTGATGGTAGGGCTGGGCAGTCCCTTGCCCGCCGTGGCTTAGAACAAAGTCGGCGGTCAAGAGACTGACGCGCCCTACCCGGGTAAGAAGGGGCTTGCGCAAGCGCGAAGCGCCCCACTGATGGTAGGGCTGGGCAGTCCCTTGCCCGCCCATTTGTGGATTGTGGAGTGCATAACGGAGTAAAAAATCCCTGAATGCGGACAAATTTCGTGACCTCACCCGCATTTAATCTCACCTCATCAGTCCTCGATAACCACGGGCCGGAAAAACTGTTTTGAGGAAAGCAGTGGCCCGGTAAACGCCCTGATCTCCGCAGGGCCGGGAAGGCCGTTGTTGCCCGAGACGTTCCAACGAGTCCACGTTTCAAGATCCAGGGACGTTTCAATCCAGACAATGCGATCCGCGGGAACAGGAATGCCAATCGTAAGGCTGGATCCTTCTGTCGAAATCCGGGCATTGGGATAACTGGCTCCGGTGGTTGGTTCCGTGCCGATGAGGGATTCGGTGGAGTTGGTTGACCCGTCTCCATCAGGGTCTTCCAAAGCACTGCCTTGCGGTGACGTTGAGGATTCAAATTTTTCCAACCTCCATGCGGCATAATCCTTGCGGGAGGGGAGTGATGACGCAATCCACTCTTGAATTTGTGAGATGGCCTCCTCATCCAGCACATTGCTTGCAATGGGCGGCATGCGGCTGAAGCCATTGGTGGTTGCTACGCGGTGAAGCAAGACCGAGAGAGCGGGTTGGCCGGGAACAATGAGCCGATTGTTTAGGTTGGCACCGGCATTGTTCGCGAGGCCATTGATGAGCCCTGTGAGCGCCAGAGGGGTCACTTCGCGGGCATCCCAGTTTGATGGGGCCGTGCCTCCAGGGACATGACAATACGCGCAGTTGACTTCCAAATAGGAACGCACATGAGAAGCAATGGTCTGGCCGGGTTCATCAGGGCGGATATGACGTGGCAGCGTATCGCCTGGCTCCACGGGATTTGCAAAGTAGCCGGCTTGATCGAGAACGTTGATTTGGTTTCCGTGAAAACCATGAATTTGCCCCTCTAGATTGAGCTGACGGGTTTTGAAAGAAAGCATGTGACCGGCTTGGGGGTTATGGCAAGTGAGGCAGGAGGCTCTGCTGGGAATCGACCAGCGCTGTGGGGTAGTCACGCCATCGTTTTCCACCGCGATATCAAACTCAACGCCCTCATCGGGTGCGAGAACGGCCTCCGTGCCTGCTTCATTCCAACGATAACTCACGCCATAGGAGCCGGTTGAGTTTCTGACCAGCAGCCGGGTTTCCAATCGTTTCTTCGTTGTCGGGTCGCCACGCACGGTTTCCAAATCAAAATGTTTCACCCAGATGGCGCCGGCAGGTGCTCCCCAGGTTCCTTCTTTGCTCCATGTGAATTGAGTCGCCGGATCAGGCAAAACAAACCAGCGCTGCTTCAAAGCATGATCACTCCAAAACGGCAGGTTCACCGAATAGGGCAGCACCCCGGGGGACGGCGAGAGATCAGCAAGGTCTGCAAAAAGTCCGGTCTCTGACAGATTTTGTGGAAAATTCCCGGCCACGGGCGTTGCGACCAATCTGTGGATGACGCCCGTGCTCAGGTTGGTCATCAGAACATCATTGTTTGAGGGGTCACGTCCAAAAGAAGAAATGCTCCCCTGACCAGCAACCCGCTCAACCGTCACGCTGGTTCCATTTCGTCGCAGAGACCAGACATTGGCACTCACGTAATCCGCAAAAAAGTAGGCGTCATTCAGAAGAGCAAACCGATTGTTTCGAGCGACGACCCCGCCCGTGATCGACCGGCCTTGAGAGGTGCTGCTTCCATGGGAATATTCATAAATCGGATTAATAGCATTCACCGCCGTGCCTGTTTTGGGACCGGCGAGGGTTCCTTCGCGGAACGCCCAACCATAGTTTCCTCCGCGTGTGGCAATGTTCACTTCTTCCCTGGCTCCTCCGCCCACATCCCCGACCCACAGTTCGCCCGTGGCCGAATCAAAAGAGAATCGCCACGGGTTTCGAAATCCCACAGCCCAGAACTCGGTGCGTATTGACGCAGGATTTGTGATGGAAATGTTGTTAAATGAGGTTGCCCCGATGAATGGATTATCCGCAGGAACTTTATACCGGGCCGGTCCCCCTGATGTCACAATGGCTGGGTGGGGGTTCGGTTCAAGATTGGCTGCCAACCGGTCCACATCGATGCGCAGGATCGAGCAAAAAAAGTCTTTGGTGATGGTTTGCGAGTTGTTGAACGAATCGTTCTGGTTTCCCTCATCGCCGGTTGAGATGTAAAGATAACCATCCGGCCCGAAGGCCATGGCACCTCCATTGTGATTGTCAGCTTCGTCCCGCTGCTCCAGCAGAATTTCCTGGGAGGAAGTGTCCGCAAGATTCGGGTTCGAGGCACTCGCCGTGAACCGGGCCACACGCTGATACACCAGTCCGGCCTTCACCACGGAGTAAAAGATGTAGAATTGACGGTTCACCGCGTAGTTGGGGTGAAAAGCCAAGGAGAGCAAACCGGCTTCACTGTTTGTTCTCAAGGTTTCTCCCGCAGCCGTTAAAACCGTGTTCAAGTTCAAAAACGTGGTCACCGTCGGAGTGGCTGCTGTGACATCCGGGATGAGTCGAATCAGTCCGCCTTTTTGACAAATGAAAAGTCTTCGGGTTTCTCCGGGTGGACTGGTGAGATGCAAAGGACTCGTGAGCGTCACACCTGGAAACGCATTCACGATGGAAAACGCTGTGGCAGGTGGAGCATCCGGCACGTTCAGGGCCATGGGTGTGATGCGGAGTTGTGTTGCAAAGTTGACTGTCACCGAGGCCGGGGTCGAAGTTCCATCAGGACCACCGACAGTATAACTGAAACTGTCCGTCGCCGGAGCACCTGCGGTGTGATAGTACAGGATTCGCCCTTGAGCATCCGGTGTGGCTGTGCCGGATTGAGGGGCAGTTGTCACGCTGACCGTCCCCGGGGTGATAGGCCCCGTGTCATTGCTCAGCACCGGGATTAAGACCTTCTGATGGCGGTGAATTGTTGCCGAGTCATCGGTTGCCACCGGAGGAGCCGCCTGCGACGCTCCAACCACGAGACCGGTTGCAGCAATGAGTGTCCCGATGTTCAAACGCCAGTGGTTCACCACTGTACGTTCCTTCCTCAAGCAAAACTGAGAAGGGAGAACCATGAGGTTGTTTCACAGAACGTAAAGGCATCCCGTTCTCCCGCAACTTGATTTTTGTTTCACTGCGAGAAGGCATTGAAGGGAATGAGGTGGATCGGGCGCTCCGCCGCACGATGAGACATCCTACGCGGCTCCGCCGCCACTTGCTCCCATCGCGCCCGGAGATCGCGATCCCCCCTCGGTCGAACTCCTCACATCCTGAGAGAAGTGTTCGCCATGACTCCCGCCCTCCGTATTTCTTCGCCGTTTCCATTGCATCGGTGGTGGGGTCCCATATAGAAAATGGAGTTCACATTCCCGACTGATCTCATGCCCAAAGACACTTCCATCAAAAAAATTCTCCTCATCGGCTCCGGCCCCATCGTGATTGGCCAGGGGTGCGAGTTCGATTATTCCGGGGTTCAGGCCTGCAAAGCCCTGGCAGAGGAGGGGTATGAGGTGGTGCTGGTGAACTCCAACCCGGCCACGATCATGACCGATCCCGAGTTTGCAAATGCGACCTACATCGAGCCGGTCACTCCTGAGGTGATCGAAAAGATTCTGGAAAAAGAGAAGCCCGACGCCGTGCTGCCGACGCTGGGCGGCCAGACCGCGCTGAACGCGGCAATGGCCTTGGTGGAAAACGGGGCGCTTGAACGTCATAACACCAAACTCATCGGCGCCAATGCCGAAGCAATCCAGCGGGGTGAGGACCGTCAGTTGTTTAAAGAGATCATGATCGAGATCGGCTTGGATTGTGCCATCTCCGAGGTGGTCCACACCCTCGAAGAAGCCCGCGCGGCAGTGGCCAAGATTGGAAAATTCCCGTTGATCATCCGTCCGGCTTTCACCCTCGGGGGAGCGGGTGGGGGAATTGCTTACAACCGCGAAGAGCTGGAAGAAATTGTGCGCCGCGGCTTGGACATGTCCCCCGTCTCCGAGGTTCTCATTGAAGAGTCCCTGCTGGGATGGAAAGAATTTGAAATGGAGGTCATGCGTGACCGTGCTGACAATTGTGTCGTTGTTTGCTCGATTGAAAACTTGGACCCCATGGGCGTTCACACCGGTGATTCGATCACCGTGGCTCCGGCGCAGACTCTGACCGATAAAGAATTTCAAGCGATGCGGGATGCCAGCTTCGCGGTGATCCGCGCGATTGGTGTGGAAACCGGCGGAAGCAATATCCAATTTGCCGTCGATCCAAAAACCGGACGCATGGTGGTCATCGAAATGAACCCGCGTGTCTCGCGTTCCAGTGCTTTGGCCAGCAAAGCCACCGGATTCCCCATCGCAAAAATCGCGGCCAAGCTGGCGGTGGGTTACACGCTCGATGAATTGCGGAATGACATCACCCGGGAGACCCCCGCCTGTTTCGAGCCGACCATCGATTATTGCGTCGTAAAAATCCCCCGCTTCACATTTGAGAAGTTTCCTCAGGCCGACCCCACGCTCACCACACAAATGAAAAGTGTTGGCGAAGCGATGGCCATTGGTCGCACCTTCAAGCAGGCGCTGCAAAAAGCCCTGCGATCCCTCGAGACTGGCCGCGCCGGTCTGGGAGCTGACGGAAAAGACACCACCCCCGACATGGCCGAGATCGAACGGAAGCTCCGCATCCCCGGCTGCGAACGCATTTTTTATGTGCGTCATGCCTTCCTCGCAGGCCTCTCCATCGATGACATCCATAACCTCTCTTTCATTGACCCCTGGTTCCTGGCCCATATCGAACAAATCGTGAATGCGGAGAAAGCGATCCTCGACGGGTCGACCAACCTGCAGGATGCGGAAGAACTGCGCGGCGTCAAACGGCTTGGATTTTCTGACCGTCAGTTGGCCTATCTCACGAAAAAACCGGAACCCGAAATCCGCGCCAACCGCAAAGCCCTCGGTGTTGTTCCGACCTACCGGCTGGTCGATACCTGTGCGGCGGAATTTGAAGCCTTCACGCCGTATTATTTTTCAACTTACGGTTCAGAAGACGAAACCCGTCCCTCTGACAAAAAGAAAGTCCTGATCCTCGGTGGTGGCCCGAACCGCATCGGGCAGGGGATCGAGTTCGACTATTGTTGTGTCCACGCGGCCTTTGCGCTCAAAGAACTCGGGTGGGAAACGATCATGGTCAACTCCAACCCGGAGACGGTTTCGACCGACTATGACACGAGTGACAAATTGTATTTCGAGCCGCTGACGCTTGAAGACGTGCTGAATATTTACGAGCGGGAAAAAGCTGATGCCATTGTGGTGCAGTTCGGGGGCCAAACCCCGCTCAATCTCGCTGCCGGCCTTGCTGCCAATGGCTGCACGATTATTGGCACTCAACCGCACTCGATCGAAATGGCCGAGGACCGCAAACATTTCTCAGCCATGCTGCACAAGCTCGGGTTGCGTCAAACTCCTGGTGCCACAGCCACCAATGAAGAGGAGGCCCTCGAAGTCGCCACGTCCATTGGTTATCCCGTGTTGGTGCGTCCTTCGTTTGTGCTTGGTGGACGTGCCATGGAGATTGTCCACAGCCCCGAAGACCTGCGCCGGTACATTCGTACCGCCGTCGAAGCCAGCCCGGAACGTCCGATTCTTGTGGATCGTTTTCTCGAGGATGCGGCCGAAGTGGATGTGGATGCGATCTCTGACGGAGAAACCTGCGTCATTGGCGGCGTCATGGAACACATCGAACAAGCCGGCATTCATTCCGGTGACAGCGCCTGTGTGATCCCGGCCTTTTCTTTATCCCAGGAGGTGCTTGAGACCATCAAATCCGCCACCAAATCCATGGCCAAAGAACTCGAAGTTCGCGGGCTCATGAATGTGCAATTTGCCGTGAAAGACGAACACGTCTACATCCTTGAGGTGAATCCCCGCGCATCGCGGACCGTGCCATTTGTCAGCAAAGCCATTGGAGTTCCCCTGGCAAAGTTGGCCGCAAAAATCATGGCCGGCAAAACGCTCAAAGAGCTTGGGTTCACCGAGGAGATCGTGCCATCGCATTATTCCGTCAAAGAAGCCGTGTTCCCATTCATCAAGTTTCCCGGCGTGGACATCATCCTCGGCCCCGAGATGCGATCAACAGGTGAGGTCATGGGCATCGATGTGGATCTGGGCATCGCCTACGCCAAGAGCCAGATGTCCGCCCAGCCTCCATTGCCGACGTTTGGGAATTTGTTTGTGAGCGTGAAGGACGCTGACAAACCCTCCGTCGTCCCCATCGCCAAAGATTTCCATGAACTCGGTTTTGAGATCTACGCCACCCATGGAACAGCCCGTGTGCTCGAGGAGGGTGGCGTTCCCGTCCATCAGCTTCTCAAGCTCCAAGAAGGCCGCCCCAATGTCCTCGACCTCATCAAAAATGGTGAAATCCATTTTATCATCAATACCCCCAGCGGCACCCAGCCACGGAAAGATGAAACCATCATCCGCAGCGCCGCCGTCGCCGGACGAATCGCCACGATGACCACCTTGCGCGGTGCCCGTGCCAGCGCCGCCGCCATCCGCGCCATCAAAAAATCCGGATTCACCGTCCAGCCCCTCCAGCACTACCACCCGAAAAAGTCCGCATAGGCTTGCACCCCCCCACGAAAGTCTGGATTGGCTGAGCCTTCAGAGGGGATATAACAATGGTCATGCCGGCGGAGCCGGGGTTTGGTTGGAAGGATTAAACCACTAATTAAAGAAATGTTGCGCCGTCCAATGGGACGGCTGGGGAGGAAGATGCAAGAACCGGCAGGCCGGTTCGGGTGAGTGGTTCGCCGCGACTCTTCCAGCAAGCTGGGGAGATCGAAGCGGACCACTCTCCCAAGATCACAAGTGATCTTTCGCATCTGCTCCTCTCTGACAACCAGGTGGCGGGGCAGCTGCTCGGTGGACTGCCGTAGGCGGCCCGAAGGGCGCAACGCCGGGGCCGGCGGGCGTCAAACTGGCGAAAAGCGCCATTGGGCTTTTCAGATGAGTGAACATTAGTGGTTAAAAGATTCGATAAAAATTCCGCCCTGGCGGCTTGCGCTATTGATTCTTCGCTCGTCGTGTTACCACGGCTTCGTGAAATGGCCGTGTAAAAAGACGGCTTGATGACCATCAGGCTTGCGATTTCTGCACAAGTCATGCAGATTATTTCCCTCAAGCACCCGTAGCTCAATTGGATAGAGTGCCGGCCTCCGAAGCCGTAGGTTG
>JBGSPC010000001.1:0-77524 GCA_041738805.1 Terrimicrobiaceae bacterium
TGGCACAAACACAATGCGATGGAAGTGAGCGAGGTGGGCATCGTCAGCTTCTTCGCGAAGGGCCGGGCCTTGGACGATTGGGACCCCGATGATGAAATCCGCAAACTCAGCGTTTAACTTTTCCAACGCTGCGGGTGTGAGAGCCTTGTGAATGCGAATCACAATGCGTTGTTGAACCCAGCGATACGAATGAAAATTCCGGTAGAAAGTCAGGATGTGCTGGGTGGCGGCCTCGATGTCATGGGTGATGTAAAAAAGGTTGAGATCGTCCGGGGAAATCAATCCCTGTTCGAGGAGATCATTAACCACAAAACGCCGCCATGTTTCCCAATAGTGACCATTGGGACGGTCCAGAAGGACAATTGGCACAATGGGGCTTTTTCCGGTTTGGAGCAGAGTGAGCACTTCGAATCCCTCATCATGGGTCCCAAAGCCGCCAGGGAGCAGCGCAAAGGCATGGGTTTCCTTCACAAAGTTGAGCTTGCGGGTGAAGAAATACCGGAAGTTGATCAACTTGGGATCGCCTTCAATGATCTCATTGGCGCTTTGTTCGAAAGGCAGACGGATATTCAGACCGAAGCTGCGTTCCGCCCCGGCCCCCTCCTGGGCGGCCCCCATGATCCCGTCACCACCCCCGGTGATGAGCATGTAGCCCTCGGCCACAATCCTCGCCGCAAAAGCACGGGCCAGTTTGTATTCTTCGGCGTCAGGGTGGGTCCGGGCGCTGCCGAAAACAGCCACTTTGCGAACGCCCTGGTATTTGGAAAACACACTGGCAGCAAACCGCAACTCCCGCATGGCCCGGTTGTAGAGTTTGAGATCGCCGAGATTGACTTTGTCTTTCCCGAAACGCAGAGCGGTTTCTATCATTTCCTCAACAAGCTCTGCGTGTTTGCCTGATGAGACCTCTTCCACGAGACTCCTGATTCGTTTGTCCTTTGTCCGTTCTCTCATAAAAAATGATTTCCCCATTCCCCGAATGCCGATCAGATTATCACATAATCAACCCTCGAACAATTTATGATCATAGTCATCCGTGCTCACGCCACAAGCGAACAAATCGACCAGGTCCTGAAGGAGGTTGAGATCCTTGGTTACACGCCCTCCCCGATTCATGGTGTCAATCAAACCGTGGTGGCTGCCATTGGCGATGAGCGAACCCATGCCAACCTGGAATCTCTAACGGCCCTCCCGCAGGTCGAGAGCGTGCTTCGCGTTCAGAAGAGGCACAAATTGGTCAGCCGTGAATCCCACCCCGCGGACTCGGTGGTGAATGTTGGCGGTGTGTTGATCGGCGGTGGAAATTTTTGTCTGATGGCCGGTCCCTGCTCGGTGGAGAGTGAGGAGCAGCTTTTTTCCACGGCGGAAGCCGTCAAAGCGTCCGGCGCGACGATCCTCCGGGGCGGGGCCTACAAGCCGAGAACATCGCCTTACGAATTCCAAGGACTCGGCAAGGAGGGTTTGCGGCTGTTGGCTGCGGCCCGCGAGCAGACCGGACTCAAGATTGTGACCGAGGTTCTGAGCGAGCGTGACGTCGAGCATGTGGCGGAGGTCGCTGACATTCTCCAAATCGGAGCGAGGAATGCGCAAAATTTCCAACTTCTGATTGAGGCTGCAAAAAGCGGCAAACCGATTCTGCTGAAACGGGGAATGAGCGAAAAGATCGAGGAATGGCTCCTTGCGGCGGAATACATCCTGGCCCACGGGAATCCCAATGTTTTGCTTTGTGAACGCGGCATTCGAACCTTTGAGACTTACACGCGAAATACCCTGGACCTTGCGGCCGTTGCGATTGCAAAAAACGAATCCCATCTGCCGGTGATCGTGGATCCAAGTCAGGGCTGCGGTCGGGCCGACCTGGTGGTCGCGCTGTGTTGCGGGGCGATTGCCGTGGGAGCGGATGGCCTGATTATTGAGGTCCACCCCAAACCCGCCGAGGCCATGAGTGACGGGCAACAGCAAGTGGATTTTGCCCTCTTTGAAAAACTCAGGGCGGCCATTGCGCCGTATCTGAAAGCCGCTGGCAAGACGCTCTGAGGAGCGGCCCGGTCAATAGGGCGAACGATCAAAGAGCGAGAAATACCAGGCAAACAGCTTGTCGCCACCGAAGAGCCACCATGCGGCCGCGACGGCGAGAAAGGGACCGAAGGGAATCCTTGACCCGGATTTGTCGCGGGCAAGGAAAAGTCCGGCCAGCCCGGCCACACACCCGATGATGGATGAGGCAAAGATCGTGAACAGCACGGCCTGCCAGCCAAGGAAGGCCCCAATGGCTGCAATAAATTTCACGTCACCAAACCCCATGGCCTCGCGGGGGATCGTGATGGCGGTGAGTGTGCCGCGCAGCGTCAGGATCGAATCCAGAGCCGTCTCACGCCCGTTATGGAAAAGGCGGTCATAGCGGAATCGAATCAGCCCCGGCTCAGAGGACTCCCCCTCAATCTCCAAGGCCGAACACTGGAGAGACATCTCATCGGTCTCGCGGCTGAAAATATCCTCCCAGCGGAGAACCTCCTCGCCAATCGTGAGATCCGCACGGTCGGCGTCACGCTTCCATTCAAAAACCGACCCCTCAGGAAACTGATGTTTCTTTTTGCCAAACGCGAGTTTGCCGCCTTCGACAACCAACCAGAGCAGCCCGAACCCCAGGGCCGCCCCGGCCACAGAGAGGACGGCGGCCTGCCAACGCGAATCGGTTTGCATCATTTGAGGAAGCAGCACACTGAGGACCACTCCGGCAATGGTGCCGCCCCAGGTGATCTCATCCGGAATGATAAAATGCTCGATATCGATAAACGTCGCCACGATAAGCAACGCGAGGAAGAGCCAATAAACAGGCGCAAGAGGCAGGTGATAAACCTGCCATGCGGCAAAAAAGACCGCCGCCGTGAGAAGCTCCACAAAAAAGTAGCGGGCTGAGATCTTCGCTTTGCAGGATGAGCAACGCCCGCGGAGCAGCAGCCAACTCACCAAAGGAAGGTTTTCATACCATGGGATGCTTTTGTGGCAGGACGGGCAGAATGAGCGCTTGGGATTTCCCAGGCTGATGTTGCGCGGCATCCGGTGGATGCAGGCATTAAGGAACGAGCCGACGATGGCGCCAAGCACCACGGCAAACACCGCCAACACCTCCTCTCTCATTCTTTGGGCAGCCCGGTCTCCACAATCTCGCAAAGCGCATGAAGCAAAAATTTGTGAGCCTCTTGAATGCGCGCTGTGACTTTGCTTGGCACGATGAGTTCAATGTCAGCAGCTCCGGCTGTGAAGCCCCCATCCCGCCCAAGGAAAGCAATGGATGTCATTCCCCGCCGCCTGGCCTCTTCAATCGCGGAGAGGATGTTCCGGGATTTTCCGCTGGTGGAAAATGCGATCAGAACGTCTCCCGATTTGCCGTAAGCCCACACCTGCCGGGAAAAAACATCCTTGAACGCGTAATCATTGGCAATGGCTGTGAGAAGCCCGGCATCCGAGGCCAGGGCAATCGCGGGATAGGGCCTCCGGTCGGCGCTGAAGCGGCAGGTGAATTCCGTGGCGAGGTGTGCTGTGTCCGCAGCGCTGCCCCCATTGCCACACGCCAGGATTTTTCCTCCGGCAACCAGCGAGGCGAGCACCCGGTTGGCGGCCTCAAGGAGCGGGGTTTCCAAATTACGAAGCGTCTGAAGAGTTTCAACGGATTCCTCAAGCGAGGTGATAAAGGGAGAGCTCATGGATTTGGAAGTATCAGGCGGGGGTCGGAATCAATCAACTCCCGAAGCACCGTCCACCCGGCATCGTCCATCTGAATAAACAGACGCAAATACAAGGAAACGGCCCATGCCGGATGGGATGCCAGAATTTTATCCACCGCAGCGACCACTTTTTCGCGCGGCGGTTCCGCGGGAAGATCCTCGATGAGGCCCTCTCCGTCATGAGAAACCCCCAACGAATCCAGGAACGTCAATAGCATCGGCTGCTTGGCCGCAAAAAGCCAACCCTGCAGGATCTCGATCGCCACATCGGCATTGGCCTTGCGGGCCAGTTCCCCGGCGACCCATGCCAACCGTTCGGGAACGGGTTTTTTGTCAATAAAGGCGGGCCGCAGCTTGCGACGACCGGCAAGAACCGCGGTGGCGGATTGAATAAGAGGGCGGTTGGTTTCCCGGATTTCCCCAAGAAGGGAAGCGGCTTGCTCCGGCAACAAGCCGGCAAAGAGTTCGGAGGCAGTCATTTTCGTGTTTTGGCTTACGTCCGGGCGGGGCTGCCGTCAAGACTCTCCCGCAAAGGACTTTGGGCGGATGATGAAAAAACAGGACTCCGCAAGGTCAGGAAGGATCGCTCATGGCACGTTTGTGGCATCCCTAAAAAAATACCGCTTCCCGCATCCGTTGCAGAATCCATTTGCGATCCATTTGACAGCGGGCGCTAAAGGCGCTTTGATGCCTGCACATGAGGAAACTCCTCTTTTTGCTACCAATCCTGATCGTTCTTGTCTCGTGCGCGAGTCAGGAAATCCCTGCCACCAAACTCCAGAAAGCCACGGTGCTTCCTCTGGCGCTTGATGATGCCTTTCAATTCCGTAAACAAAAGCTGGAGTTTTATTCGCCCCAGGAACTCATTCGCAACCTCAGCGAGCCCGTCAATTTTGAACGCCGCCGCCGCGAATGGGGCATTGTGAGCGAAACTGACAAGGAACGCCTTTACGGAAATTATTTTTCGTTTTTCTGGAGAACCACCACCGAGGCTGATGTGACCTTTCGATTGGAATACCGTCAGGCCGCGCTTGGAAATTACGTGATGGCTCAGGAGCGTTATTACCCCTCCGCGCGCGGATCCTTCCAATCCGACTTCAAAGTGATCGGGGATGATTTTCTGGAATTCGGGCGTGTCACGTCGTGGCGGGCCGTGTTGATTGTGGACGGACGGATTGTCGCGCTCACACAATCGTTTATTTGGAGATGAAAACTGGCTGTTTGATCAATAAACCGTACCGGGCATGGCTCACCAAAGTGGTGGGCACGGGTTGGCACGGGACCTTGTGAGTGCGAATGATTCAGTTTCGGTGGGGGTTCTTGACCGCACGGTGTGCGTGAAGGTCGAGGGGCGTGGAACCTTTCAAAACAGTATTGGCTTGAAGCAAGTGATCAAGCAGATGATCCAGCGGGGACACCGGGATTTTGTCATTGATTTGAAGGAATGTGATTTGATGGACTCCACCTTTATGGGAACGCTGGCCGGGGCGGCCCTTCGGCTGCGTGAGCTTGGCCAGGGACAATTGTCGGTTTCGAATGCCAACCCCCGCAGCTATGACCTTCTTGTCGGACTGGGACTGGACCAGCTTTTTCATGTTTCAACGAAGCCGGTGGGAAATTTGCCGGCCTCGACAGCCCCTGTGCTGCCCATGGAGCACGGATCGGATGACGCCAGCAAACGGGCGGTCCTTGAAGCGCACGAGGCACTCGCCGCAGCCGACGCCAGCAACGCGGTCAAATTCCGGGATGTCATCGATTTTCTTCGTCAGGAATTGGGAAGCCCCTCGGACAAGGAGGACGGGTCTTCGGAGAGCTGAGGAAATCCGACCTCAAAACCCACCGGGATATGTGGACAACCCTCTTTTTGTTACTCTTCTTCGGGACGCTGATCGCTCTGCTGGTTGTTCTGAATACCTTCACCCGGCGAGTCACCGATTTGGAACGTCAGCGGGCGGAGCTCCAACTCGAAGAGGACAGGGTCTTTGATTTCCTTCATGGACTCGGCGAAGCATTTTCCGAGGGTCTTAAGTCTTCAGATCTGCACCGGCTCATCGTCGAAAGTGCTGTCCGGATTTTGGATGCTCATGGGGGATCTCTCTACCTTGCAGATAAAACCGGAGCCACTCTTGTGCCGGTATTTTTTTCCAAGGGCTGCCCCCCCCTTGTGCCGGTGCCTCCTCACATTTTGGAGCAGTCAGAAAATACTCCGGTGGCCCTCGACAGCTACTTGAAACTGACAGTGATCCGTCCGAAAGAGGGCCCCCTCGGTCAAATCTGGGGCGACGGGAAACCACGGATCATGACCCAGGAGGAGCTGTTGGCCGCGGGTCTCACGGAGAATGCTTCCATGGCCCATTCTCTGTTGGCGGCCCCCCTCATCTACCGTCGGAAAATTCTCGGAGTCATCGCTTTGGCCAATGGTGCCATGAGCACCCCCTTCACCACCGAAGACCTCAAAGTTTTCCAGACGATTATTGAACAGTCCGCTTTTGCCCTCTTCACCGAGGCCATTTATCTCGAGGCCAGCGAAAAAAAGCGGTTGGATCACGACTTGGAGATTGCGCGGGAGATTCAGTCAATCCTTCTTCCCGCCATGCCTCCCGCATTTGCGGGTTACGAACTGAGCGGAGTCAATATTCCCGCCCGCCAGGTCAGTGGAGATTATTTTGATTATGTGCATGTGGATGATACCCATCTGGGCATTGCAATTGCGGACGTTTCGGGGAAAGGCGTGCCCGCCTCCCTGATTATGGCGATGGCCCGCAGTGTGATCCGCAGTGAAGCCAGCGGAAACTACAGCGCCGCAGAAGTGCTCCGAAGGGTCAACCGCCAACTCTATCCTGACATTAAAGAAGATATGTTCATCAGCATGGCCTATCTGGTCATCAACACCTCGGATGGCCAGGTGACAATGGCACGCGCGGGTCATGACGCCCCGCTCCTTTGCCGGGCCGGCGACCGCCACATCGAAAAACTCTCTCCCAAAGGCATGGCGCTGGGGATTGACAGCGGTGAGGTTTTTAATAGGGTCATCACTGATCTTCAGTTTGAGATGCAAACGGGAGACTGCCTGCTTCTCTACACCGACGGAACCACCGAAGCGATGGATGATGCCGGTTTGGAGTTCGGGATGGACCGCGTGGTGACGGCCCTTCAGTCCGAGGCCCCGCGAGGAGCCCGGCAGGTCGTCTCGCGGATCACCGAAGACATTCGTGCCTTCGTGGGAAACCACCCGAAATATGATGACATCACAATGATCGCCGTCCGCAAAAAATGAACACACAAAATATTCAAGAAAATGAAGGGGAGGAAATCCCCTTGGAACCCGTGGAGGAAATACCATCCGGGACAGAGGGTGATGATGACGCGCCCTTGGAGGAAGGTCCCTCCGAGCTCGAAAAATACCGGGATATGGCCCTGAGATCGCGCGCTGAGCTGGACAATTACCGCAAAAGGGTTGCCCGTGAGAAGGAGGATGCCATCCGTTATGCCAACCTTTCACTGCTGGAGAGAATTCTGCCGGTGGTTGACAACTTTGATCTTGGACTTCAGGCCGCACGTACTGCGGAGGACGCAGCCGCCGTGGTCTCCGGGCTGGACATGGTGCGCAAGCAACTGGCGGATTTTTTGCGGGATCAGGGCGTCGATGCCATTGATGCCGAAGGCCAACCCTTTGACCCCAATCTGCATGAGGCCATGGGCAGCGAAGCCAGCCCGGATGTGCCGGAAGGTTCGGTCGTGCGTCAACTCCGCAAGGGCTACAAATTGAAAGACCGTCTCCTCCGCCCGGCCAGCGTCTTTGTTTCCAAAGGTCCTTCTGTCGAATGACCCAAAAGCGCGATCCTTACGAAATTCTTGGTGTCGGCCGCGATGCGGATCAGGACGCCATCAAGCGGTCTTACCGGAAGCTTGCCGTCAAGTTTCATCCCGACAAGAACCCCGGGGATGCGGAAGCGGAAGATCGTTTCAAAGAGCTGGGGGAGGCCTACGACATCCTCATGGATCCCGACAAACGGGCTGCCTTTGATCGCTACGGTCATGCGGCCTTTGCTCCCGGAGGCCGCGCGTCGGGTGGTTTTCATGACCCCTTTGATCTGTTTCGCGAGGTTTTTGGAGCCTCCGGAGGCGGTGGAGGGGGTGGCGGCATCTTCGAGCAATTTTTTGGTGGGGGCCGCTCGGAGACATCAGGCCGGGGGTCGGATCTCCGGTATGACTTGCAAATCTCGCTTGAGGAAGCCGCTGTTGGGTGTGAAAAAGAAATTGAGATCCGGAAGTTGGACACGTGTGACACTTGCGACGGCAGCGGTGCCCAGGACGGTTCAAGCGCCGTCACGTGCACTGTTTGTGGGGGCCGCGGACAGGTGGTTGCCTCCCGCGGGTTTTTTCAAGTGGCGCAAGCCTGCCCCACATGCCATGGGACCGGTCGTGTGATCCAAAAACCGTGCCGTTCCTGCGGAGGGGAGGGCCGGAAAGAAAAGACATCGCGCGTTAAACTCAAAATCCCCGCTGGCATCGATGAAGGCTCGCGCTTGCGGAGCTCCGGGGGCGGGGAGGCTGGCTTGCGGGGAGCGGCGAACGGAGATCTGTATGTGGTGATCCATATTCGGGAGCACGAAATTTTTGTGAGGGATGGATTGGACCTGCATTGCGAGATGCCCGTGCCATTTGTGCTGGCATCGCTTGGCGGCGAAATGCGCGTGCCCGTGCTGGGGGGATCGACCGTGAGTGTCAAAATTCCGGCGGGAACTCAGGGGGGCACCACATTCCGGGTCCGGGGCCAGGGAATCCAGCCCATGCGGGGGAACTCCCGTGGCGACATGCTCGTGCGCGTCCACGTCGAAGTGCCCACACGCCTCAATAGCGAACAACGCAAGGCGCTCGAAAAGTTTGCTGAACTCTGTGGTGAGGAAAATACCCCTCTTCACAAAACCTTCACGGACCGGATCAAGGAGTTTTTTACTTAGAACAAGGGCCTTCCAATGATCCTGACTCCCGAAGAGATGAAAGCCGCCGAAGAGTTGGCGTTCGCCCGGGGGGCCACGGCAGAGGGATTGATGGAAGTGGCGGGACGCGGGATTGCCGCGATTGTCTCCCAGTTCCATAGGAGTCCGGGCACATGTCTAGTCTTTTATGGCAAGGGCCACAATGGGGGCGATGCCTTGGTCGCAGCCCGCCACCTGGCCTTAAGGGGATGGGTGATCTCGGAAAAACCAGCCTGCCCGGACAACTCCTTGAGCGACCTCACTGCCAAACAGCTGATTTCGTTGAGAGAAGTCACCGCCCCCCGAACAGCCGCCAATGGCTCACCTCTGGTGGTTCTTGACGGGTTGCTGGGAATCGGCTCCCAAGGTGCCCCCCGCCCGCCCGTCTCAAACGCGATTCAATCCATCAATACCCTCCGTCGGGAACAGGGGGCCTGGGTACTCGCCATCGATATTCCAAGCGGACTTGGTGCCGGCTCCGTCGACGGTGCGTGCGT
Organism: Terrimicrobiaceae bacterium; assembly: GCA_041738805.1. GTDB lineage: Bacteria > Verrucomicrobiota > Verrucomicrobiia > Chthoniobacterales > Terrimicrobiaceae > JAJTZA01. The sequence continues at coordinate 9,208 of JBGSPC010000001.1, forward strand.
ACAAGCGGATGTCACAGCCACCATCGGGTATGCCAAAACGTGCCTTCTGGCTGACGAGGCCACGGATTTTGTTGGACGCCTGGCCGTTGTGGCCCTCCCGGGATTGGACGCAAAAACCGGGGACCCCGGTCGGGTTGCCGTGTCTTCCTGGCTTTCCGGGCTTCTCCCTCCGCGCAATTTTAACACCCACAAAGGCCAGTCCGGAAGGGTCGGGATCGTAGCGGGATCACCCGGTTTTCTTGGCGCGGCCAATCTTTGTGCCCTGGGCGCCTTAAAAGGTGGCGGGGGACTGATCACGCTTTTTGCAGCACCTCGGGTTGCCGAAGCACTGGCCATCCGTTGCCCGCCCGAGATCATGGTGCGCAGCACGGCAAACCTCAGGGAGATTTTTTATGAAAACCTGGATGTCTTGGCCATTGGTCCGGGAATCGGGATGGCCCGCAAAGAGGATGTGCTGTCTTTGATCCGTGATCTCCCAATTCCAGTGGTGGCCGATGCCGATGCCCTCAATGCCTTATCGCAAGATCCCGGCATCTTAAAAAAGTCCCGCGGACCACGACTGTTGACCCCCCACCCCGGCGAGATGGAGCGCCTCAGCCCGCAAGCAGGACGTTCCCGCAGGAAATGGGCGGAGGATTTTTCCACGGAGATGAAAACAACACTTCTCCTGAAAGGGGCTCGGACAATTGTCGCCACCCCGGGACAGCCAACAACCTTCAACAGCACAGGCCACCCCGGCATGGCAACCGGTGGAATGGGGGATGTGCTGACCGGAGTGACGTCCGCCCTCATCGCCCAAGGCCACTCCCCCGATTCTTCCGGAATCCTTGGTGCGTGGGCTTGCGGATTTGCCGCAGAATCCGCCATTGCGCTCGGTGCCTCTCAGGAATCGCTGACCCCTCAGGATGTCACGGACAACCTCGGACGGGCCTTTCATGCTTTGCGAAGGGGACAGTTCTGAATTCCGGGACGGTTGCTTCCTATTTCCTGCGGCCGGCGATCCGTCTCCTGCGATGAGCTCATTGACTTAAAGATTCGCATGAACGAACGTTTGGTTATGAATCTTCGCTCCCTCCCCTTCGGCCTTGGATTATTGTCTCTCTGCGCCCTTGGGGGCTGCGTGGTTTACCCGGTTGATGGTGGCGAAGCGCTGCTCTTGCCCCCGGGTCCCCCGTCCCTCAACGTGGGATTCTACGGCTCACCCGCAGGATACAATTACGGCTCCTATCCCGTGTATGTCTATGGCGGACGACCTTGCTACTACGTTGGCGGACGCAGATACTGGTACAGCGGAGGCCGGAATGTGAATGTCAACGTGAACAGAAACGTTTATTATAACGGAGCATACAGCGGCGGATACAACAGGGGCTATAATCGCTACAACAACAGAGGTTACAATCGAAACGTTAATGTTAACCGGAACGTCAACGTCAACCGGAATTTCTATCGGAGATAGGAAGCCTGTTGTTTCTCTTAGCAGGCACAAAAAGATCGCTTGTGCAGAACGATCTCTGATTCAATAAATGGCGAGCGGTTTCAGAGACAAATCGCACGCACAAAACGAGCAGAAACCATTAACCGTGGACAACAACCAAGAGGGAGATCAAGCTCCACAAATGCCGGCGGAACCCAAAGACAGAAAAACACCTCAGGGATTGAACAAACTCCTGAATGCGATGCGGGGCATCTATGATGAGGCTGCTGATGGTTTTCGTGATGCGAAAACCCGGCTTGGGGAGGAGGACAAAAAAAGTTCTCCGGATTCCCCGCCTCAGACACCCGCGCACATCCCACCTCCCGCCAGGGAATACCGGCCGGAGCCCAAAGGATTGCATCGTCAAGCCCAGCCCCCTGCGCCGGAAGCGGACCCTGTCCCGCTTGAGCTGACGGGATCTCCGGCTTTGCGCCCCATGCAAACCAAAGAGACGGGGTTCCGGTACCGGGATGTTTTGGTCATCGGGGGCATGGATTTTATCGGGGCGGCCCTTGTGCATCAGCTCAACTTGGGGGGCGTCGAAGAGATTGTGGTGGCGGATTCCGTTGACGCGGCCACCTCACGAGCTCTCCCTTTTCTAAAATTTCAGGAGTTTCTTGGTCCGGAAGAGCTTCAGGAAATGGCCGCCACAAAGTTTCGAGGGCTGCCGTCGTTTTCCCATATTTTTCACATCGGGGGATGGAGCACGGCCAATCTGGCTCTTGCTAAAAACCTGTATGGCACGGCTTTGAAGGGAGGTGCCCGGTTTATTTCGCTCTCTTCCGCCTCCTCGATCGGCAAACAACCGGAGACCGTCCTCCCGGATGCCAGGAATCTCCCAAGCTCTTTCCGGCCGCAGAATCAGGATGGCATCGTCTCCATGCTTTTTGATCGATATGCACTGCCAAAATCCGTCAACAAATCCTATCTCTCTCTAAAGCACTACCGGCTGTTCGGCCCGGGAGAACGTCCCGATGATGGAATCTACGGCCTGATCAAGTCTTGCTATGAGCAGATTTGTGCCACCCGCTCGGTTCGCCTCCCGTCTGCCCTGCAACCGGGCACGCCCGAGGGCGACCGGAGGCATGATTTTTTCTACGTCCTTGAAGCGGCCAGACTCACCGCTCTTCTCGCCCAAAGTCCCCAGGCCTCCGGGGTTTATGAATTGGGCTCCGGGAATTCGTGCACCGCAGCCTCCCTGGCAGAAACGGTTTTCGCAGTGCTGGGTGTGCCCCCTGTCATCACGTGGGATGACTCCCTGCCCTTCACCTCGCCATCCGCCGAACCGGAAACAGCCCATCTTCAACGGACGCTTGAGCTGGGATGGCCATTATCTCAAACACTTACCGAAGGCGTAAGGCATTACATTGCCACGTATTTGCAGGCCGGATGGGGAATTGGCGAGGACATCGAGTTGCCAGAGTCCTCCACCGTGCTTGCCGCTGAAAATAAAACACCGATCCTGCAGCCCAGGAAAAAGGTGAGGGTCGCAAACCCGATGTGAGCACTGACACTTCTCAACCTCCCGGCACGCCCGCTGCCAAAAAGAGTGCAACGAAAAAGATCGCAAGGTTTTTGGGTGCCGCTTTGGTGGCTGTGATCCCGCTCCTCCAATATGCGAGTCACCCGAAACGCAAGAAGGCCTTCGTGCTGGCGGCAGCAGTCATAGTTTTCACTTCTCTGGCGTTCGGGGTGGCCCTCTATATTTCCATGCCAAAAACGACCATGGCTCTTCAGGATTTGAAAGACCCCACCATCCCTCAGGAAGTGACAATCAAAAAGCTGATGGAGGAAACCGCTGTTCTCATGGGGCAGAGTAAGTTTCCACAGGCGGAAGCCAATGTGGAAGAGCTTTTCAAGCTCAAGCCCGATAATGCCTCCATCCACACTCTTTCCGGCGCCCTGAAGTCGCTTCAAAAAGACCACGATGGTGCGCGGGTTGACTACCAGACGGCACTGAAACTCAACCCGAAAAGCTTTAGCGCCTCTTTTAACCTCGCCGAGATTGAATTTGTGACAGCCAACTACGAGGCAGCCCAGGAACAATTCCAAACCTTGCTCAACGCCCGCCCTACCGATGAAGTGTTGCTTTTCCGGGTTTACATCTGTGCATTAAAGAGAAACGAACCAAAGGTTGCGGCTGAGACCTTGGAGAAATTCCCGCCGGTGGGAAAGACACCTGCGCGGCAATACGCGGAAGCGGTCCGCTTGTATTCTGAAAACAAAGCCGGAGAGGCCCGCAAGCTCGTAGCCTCGGCCAAGGTTCTTTATCCTGAAAAAACCAAATTTTTTGATTCGTCGCTCAGTCTTCTCGGTTACCAGTAGCTTTGGCCTGAACTCTGGCCTGCTGGAGAGAGGTCACCGACGGAAAACCGCAACGCAAGGCGGTTTCTTTCAGAGTGATCGTGCCTGCGAGAATCAATGACGCGGCATGGCGCAATCGAATGGCACGCAAATGGGCGGCAGGCCCCACGCCAACAGCTTGCGAAAACCGACGGGTGAAATGCTCACGTGTCAGCCCACAATCCGCGGCGAGGCCCTTGATGGACAACTGCTCGTGGAAACGGCTCTCCATGATTCGCAGAGCCACAACCACGGGGTCATGCCCGGCATCAGAGCGACGGCCGAGGTCATAAAACCATGTTGCGAGGAACCGGTAACACTCCGCCGCGTGCTCGATGGGTGATTTTCGTGGCGGCCGTTGAGCAATTAACTCCTCGTAGAGGCGGCCTGCGGGTGTCGTTGATCCCAGCGGCAGAACCGGCCCATGCGCCTCCCTGGCAGTTCTCGCGAGCTCGAGCGCCGGAGCTCCATACAGGTTAATCCAGGAAAAGATCCATGGGGTCTGTGCTTTGCCCTCAAACGCATACACGCTGGCCTCCGGAACGAGGGCCACAAAGGCGTGGTCAGGTTCAACAGGATAGGAACGTCCCCTCCAAAAAAATGTGCCCTGCCCCGAATATGTCCTTTGAATAATCACAAAAGAGGTATCTCCTCTTTGAAGATTATCCCATCGATAAACCTGGGAACCGACCTTTTCACGCTTGTTTTTAAAGGGCAACGAAATGAGATAGTCCTCCATATTTTTTTTCCGTGATCTTCAAATATCACATAATCGTATATTGAAATCACACTTTCTTTCTTTGGGACAGATCAGGAGCTGTGAATAATGGGGCGTGATGAAACGTATCTCCCGCACTCCCAAACCCATCGGGCATCAGGCCCACATGAAAGACTCCTCCACCTCCGGCCTTGGAGGGAATTTTCAACGCCCCATCAAGATCACCCTGCTTGGCGCGGGGAGTATGTTCACCCCTCGTCTTCTGAACGATGTCCTTCTCATTCATGGTGCCGCAGGCGGGGAAATCGCTCTTGTCGATATTGACAGCAATCGCCTGAAAATGATGAAGCGCCTCATCGACAAGCTGGTCGCAAGCCATGGTGCGCGCGGCTGGAAGGTCACGGCATCTCCCAACCGGCGTGCTGTTCTCAAAGGCACGGATTATTTGATCAATTGCATTGAAGTGAGCGGCCTTGGCTGTGTGCGGCATGACAATGACATTCCGGCCCGTTACGGCATCGACCAATGCATCGGGGATACCATCGGCCCCGGCGGACTCTTCAAAGCGCTTCGCACCGTCCCGGTCTGGCTGGAGATTCTCAAAGATGCGGAACGCCTGGCACCCCAAGCCATTGTGCTGAACTACACGAATCCCATGTCGATGCTATGCCTGGCGGCAGGCCGCACGTCATCGATGCAGGTGGTTGGTCTCTGTCATTCCGTCCAGGGAACCGGCGAACTGATCGCCGGGCGTGCCGGCATTCCCCTTCGGGAGATCACCTGGGAATGTGCCGGAATCAACCATCTCGCATGGTTCACCAGATTCGAGCACAACGGTCGCGACCTTTATCCTTTGCTCATGAAAAAAGCCCGGGAGGATCTTGCCGGCAAACCCTCCAATCCAGAGGATGCCAAAGATCTGGTTCGCAAAGACATGATGATCCACTTTGGAGCTTTTATCACCGAGTCCAGCGGTCACCTTTCAGAATATTTGCCCTACTATCGCAAACGCCAGGACCTCATTGAGAAGTATTGCCGGGATAGGTACGATGGAGGATCCAGCTTTTATGCGGACAACTGGCCTGAGTGGCGAAAAGCTGCTGATGCATCCCGCACGGCAATGCTGGCCGGCAAAGAACCCTTTGTGTGGAGCCGCAGTTGGGAATACGCGAGTTGGATCATCGAGGCCCGGGAAAAGGACGTTCCGTTCCGCATTCACGGAAATGTGATGAATTCCAAATCCGGGAGTGGTCCGCTCATATCCAACCTGCCAACGAATGGTTGCGTGGAAGTGGCCTGCATGGTTGATCGGGCAGGGATCCACCCCACCCAATTCGGAGCCCTTCCTGCGCAGATGGCAGCCGTCTCCGCGTCCAATATGCCGCTTTTCGATCTTGGTGCCACGGCAGCCATTGAACGCAGCAAAGAGGCAGCCATCCATGCGCTCACCCTGGATCCGCTCACAGCCGCCGTCTGTTCGCCGGCAGAAATTAAAAAGATGACATTGGAAATGTTTGCCGCAGAGAAGGACTTCCTTCCAACCTACCGTTAAAAAGTCACGAGGCAGCCACCTGGTCAGAAACCTTCCGGGAGATTCTTTCTTTCCACTCGGCGTAGGCAAAAGGAGAAATCTCCGAGGGCTTGATCTCACTTCGTCCGCCCCAGAAGACGTTGGTGTAAGAGACCGGGACCTGAAGATTGGCCAGGTGGTTATCGATGGCGGCTTTGTGCTCAAGAACACGGTCTTTGTCCGTGCCGTGGATGACAGCCATGATGTTCACATTGTTAAATTCAGGCCCGCCTTCCCGCCAGTAACAGTGGGTCAGGATTTCGTGACGTCCAATCTCTCCACCGATTTCGATTTCGCGACCTTGAGGGACGGCCCAGTGGAAGAGGGCATTAAAGCGGGTGACTCGCTCTCCCGAGGCCAGCGGCTTCACATGTTACAAAAATGTTGAAAACCGGCCGATAAGCTTTCGAGTTGCAAGTGACTCCGCCACTTCAAAAAATTGTGGCAGCGGGATTCCCGCTTCAACGGCGCGGGCCTGCCAGGCCGGCTCGGAAATTTCATGAGGTTCAAATTCCCTTTTGAGGGCCACCAGCACCCGCCACTCGAGGTCGTTTAACTGAGCCGTCCCCACAGGAATCATTCTTGCGGGACCCTCCGTGCGATCGCCGGGCAACACCTTCCTCCGGCGCATATGGCCCACACCCAGAGCAAAAATCCCTTTGGCCGGCATCAGGCGATAGGCCTCGGCCCCCACCAACCCGGAAAGCAAATCGCAGTGGGCACCGAGAGATTGGCCAGCCGGCACCTTCACCGTGGTCCAGAGGCGGTAGGCCTGCCCGGGAATTTTAGCGTCCGTGGAGCGAATGACCACATGACCGGAAAACGGGTCCTCCCGGAACATGGTGTCAAAGGCGCTGTCCAAACGCTCAGCCGGAACTTTCCAGGCGACCAGGGCGCCTTCCGCCAAATTGGTTGCCAGGAGCGTTTGCCGAACCCGCCGAATCGTCCCTGCTTCCAACATCCCCCGGATCCGCCCGGTCACGGTTTCCAAGGGAATCCCGCTGAGCTTGGCGATTTCTTCAAAAGGCGCCCGGTGAAAACCGGCAATTTTATCCTCGGAGATCGAGAGAATTTTTTCGTTAACAGGATCGGAGCATTGGGTAACGGACATCATCGGAAACCAATCTGGTTTCTTCGGGCGCGTAGTGCAAGGATCGGTTTTTCTCTCGGAATTACTCTTGCGGTTCCCGCGCCAAGACAATAACTTGTCTGACCTCTCACTGCAGGCCCGTGGAAAATCCCATGTGCCGGGCGAACAAAGCCAGGGTAGCTCAGTGGTAGAGCAGGGGACTCATAAGCCCTTGGTCGGGGGTTCAAATCCCTCCCTTGGCACATTTCAAAAACACATATCTATGGCAAACATCAAATCCGCAAAAAAACGCGCTCTCCAGAGCGAACGTCGCCGTGCAAAAAATACCAGCGTCATCACCGCTCTCAAATCTTCACAAAAAAAACTGAAGACGGCTCTTGCCGGGGGGAAAACAGATGAGGCCCGCGAGGAATTCAAGAAGCTGACATCCAGTTTGGATAAAGCCGCAAAGCGCGGAATCATCCACAAAAATTCCGCAAACCGGAAAAAGGGCATCCTCACAAAAGCCCTGAAAAAAGCCGCTTAAGCTTTCACCTGCCCCAACGCGGGAATTTTCCGGATTTCCATCGGAAGATTTCCTGGGCTTGATTAAACCAGAGCCTCGGAATCCTGAGGATCCGGAGAATGCGGAGCTTCCAGTGGGAGCGCTGTGACCGATGCCGTTTGCAGCTCATTCGCCAGGCGGTCAGCCTCTGCGAAATGACCCCGCTCAAAATGGAAGGTGTGGGAATCCTTGCCATGCAACACAAGGACTTCGCTGAGGAATTTTGATTTGCGCTCCGTGGTCATATCGTCCGTTAGAATTTCCACAATCAGTGGACCTCGCAAGCGCCGCGCGATAAAATAGGCGCTGGAGGGTTCTCCTTCAAAGGTGACCAACCAGCCGGCATGATTTTTTGCGAGTCGCGGACCGCCTCCGCTCAAACAGAAGATGGCGGATTTGATGGGGGACTGGGAAGCGTGGGCCCGGCGGAGCGCCCGTTCACAACCCGACGGCAAAGTGGGAAGCGGCGCTTGCATCAGATTGGCCGGATTGTTCAATTTCCGCCAGGCAAGCCAGCTGGTCGCCCGGATGGAACGAAGGATTCGAGGCAAAATCGCCCAAACAATGCCAAGAAAAACAATGGCGAGAATTCCGGCAATCACCGGGTTGAAAAGCAGCAGGCCAAGGCCTCCCAAAACAACCACATCCTCACCAAGACTCAACCCGATATTGGAGACCGGCTCGGGGGACGTGTTGGCAAGCAAACGTGCACCGGCTTTTGCCGTGTGAGAGGTCAGCGCAACCCCACCTGCCAATAAAGCCGCCACCACTTTGGCAGCAGGTTCCGCCTCGCCAAGAGCCAGGACGGCAAGAAGCGCTCCTCCCACCGGACGAATGACGGTGTGAACGGAATCATTCAACGAATCAATCCATGGCACCTTGTCGGCAAAAAACTCCAGAACATAAAGGACCGCGCTAACGCCGATCACCCAGGGGTCTGCGAGCGCTCCCAGCTGTTCCAGATTTTCAGGCAAAACAACCCACTTGAGGTGCACGCTCAAACCAGTCACAAAAACCGTGAGGTAAAGGTTGATACCAGCCAGAGTTGCCAACCCCAGCGCTACCCCAAGCATTTCGATGATGTCCATAAGGTCGGATCAAATCTTCGCGAGACCCTGGAAAAATGCAAGCGCAAGGTCGGGAGGCAGAAGGAAGAGGGAGCAGGGGCTACTTTGCGCTGCGGCTCCACTCAAACCCGACGGCATTCAAAAACGCTCTGGCAAGGATCGCGTGGCCGGTGTCGTTGGGGTGCACGCGGTCGCCGCAAAGACTTTGGGACGGGCGATGAACAAGAAATTCATCAAAAGCCGCCTGAGTATCCACGTAGAGGGTGTTGTGCCGTGTCGCAATTTCCCGAACCGCAGCGCCATAGGCGTCCATCAGTTTGCGCATGGGATCTTCGGAATTCAGCTCGATAAAGAAAGGGGTCATCAAGATCATTCCCTTAACTTTGGGCAGGGTTTTCTGCACGAGGTCTTCATGGATGGATCTATATTGTTCGAGCGAGACTTGGGTGATGGCAGGGCGGTCAAATTGACGCCACACATCATTGATACCAATCATCACAGAAACCCAGTCCGGCTGAAAGTTAAGAACATCTTCCTCCCAACGGGCGGCAAGGTCGGTCACGCGGTTGCCGCTGATGCCGGTGTTGATGAACCTCAATCTTGTCTCCGGCCGGTGAGCTCCGAGAAGGGCGGCCACCTGAGACACGTAGCCATTGCCAAGGCCTACTTCCCAAACATGGAATGGGCGGGGCCTGCCGCAATCTGTGATCGAATCACCCGTGAAGAGGACTGCTTGAGCGTCTTGGAAAATCATCGAAAAAATAAAAACACCAGACGGAAAAAAACGCCGGACCTCAGGGCCGGCGCATCATGTTCTGGGTAACAAACGAATTGGCGATAACGTCAATAATGCGCTGCCCGGGGAGAACCCGATTGGTGAAATAATCGAGGTTTCCATCGCGGCCAATAATGGCAATGGCGAAACGATCGGTGGCGTCATATTGAAAGCCGACCTTTGGTCCGTCCGCAGCCACGGCAAAAGGAATGTTCGAGTTCACCCGACCGGCTTCCTGGGTGAAAGCTGCCACAAAAACCACGTTTTGGGTGCCAAGGCGCTGGTAGGCGCTTTTCAGGCGGGTGAGCTGGAAGCGGAACGCCCAGGTTTGTGGAGAAGGGGAAATGAGGAGCACGACCGGCTGGCCTTTGAAGGCGGCGAGCGTTTCGATTTTCCCGGCGGAGTTGACCCATTGAACATTGGGAGCGGGTCTTGCGACAAGCGCATTGGCGGAGGAGAGGGAAATCCCCAAGGCGAGAAGAAGGAGAAGAATTTTCATCAGATTTTCATGAGTTCGGCTTCCTTGGATTCGACATGACTGTCGATGGAAGCCACAAATTTGTCAGTGAGCTTTTGGATATCGGATTCTGCCACACGGAGATCGTCTTCCGTGATGTCTCCGTCCTTCTGGAATTTTTTCGCAGAATCCATAGCGTCGCGCCGGCAACTGCGAACGCGGACACGGGCCTCCTCGGCAAGCGTGCGAACGGTTTTTGCCAGGTCTTTCCGGCGCTCTTCAGAAAGTTCCGGAATGGGAATGCGGATGATTTTTCCGTCCACAACGGGCATGATGCCGATTTTGGATTCATGGATGGCCCGTTCAATGTCGCGGACCGTGGAGGCATCGAACGGCTGAATGACCAGAAGCCTGGGCTCGGGGGCGGAGGTCAGCGCGAGTTGCTTGAGCTTCATTGTTGAGCCATACGCCTCCACATCCAAATTCTCCACCAAAGCCGGAGAGGCTTTTCCTGTGCGAATGGCCGCGAACTCGTGGATCATAAAATCCACGGATTTTTCCATGCTTTCCTCAGCGGCAAATAAGGCATCTTCGAGACTCATAGTCTTGGTTTTAGCGGGAAATTGGATTTGGCAAACGGAAAAATGGCAGGATTTACAGCTTTTCGGAAACAAAAGTTCCAATTTTTTCGCCCATCAATACCCGCCGGATATTTTCCGGCTTGTTCATATCAAACACCACAATGGGCATCCGGTTGTCCATACACAAGCTGAAGGCCGTCGAGTCCATGACCTGCAGTCTGCGGGAAAGGGCCTCCGAATAGGTGATGTGGTCAAACCTGACGGCCTCGGGGTTCAAGACCGGGTCGGAATCATAAATCCCATCCACTTTGGTCGCCTTCAGAATAACTTCCGCACTGATTTCATTGGCTCGCAGAGCGGCTGTGGTGTCTGTTGAAAAGAATGGGTTGCCCGTGCCGGCGACAAAAACCACCACATGTCCAAGCTCAAGGTGGCGGATCGCACGGCGGAGGATAAAAGGTTCGGCCACATTGTGCATTTCGATGGCCGTCTGAACACGAACGCTCACCCCTTCGCTTTCGAGGGCACTCATGAGCGCCAGCCCGTTAATCACCGTCGCGAGCATTCCCATGTAGTCGGCCGTGGTACGGTTCATTCCCCGGTGGGAAGCCGCCAAACCACGCCAGATATTGCCTCCTCCGATAACAACTGCCAATTCCACACCCATGGACCGGACCTCGGCAATCTGACGCGCGATGGCCTGAACAATCTGGGGTGAGATATTGTCACCACTGCCTTTTTCCCGGAGTGCCTCCCCGCTGAGTTTTAAGACGACCCTTTTATAGCGCGGAGTTTCCATGAAAATTTCATTAAAGCCGGTCCTTCGTTGCTAGAAAAGCACGAATATCAAAGATGCGCGAAGGGGTATGATGGTCAGGTGCTTGATGCGGTTGGATCGGGCGGGAGAATCCAAATGAGACGGGCATGACACTTCCAAACTTGTGCATTGAGCAACTCGGGATGGTCGCCTATACAGGAGGATTGCCATGATTTCCCTGACTGTGCCGGTTTACAACGAACGCGAGGCCCTGATCCCGCTTTTCACCAAAGTGAGCGAGGTGATGATTGCCCGCGGGATGCCGTGGGAGGTGATTTTTGTGAATGACGGCAGCACGGATGGAAGCGCAGAAACGCTAAATACCCTTGCCGAGAAAAACCCTGAAGTGAAGGTTATCCACTTCCGGCGCAACTTTGGTCAGACCGCCGCCATGATGGCGGGTTTTGATTTTGCCGGGGGCGACGTGATCATTCCGATGGACGGCGATGGTCAAAACGACCCTGCGGATATTCCCCGCATGCTGGCAAAGCTGGAAGAAGGGTTTGATGTGTGTTCGGGTTGGCGGAAGGACCGGCAAGACAATGCCATTCGCCGTAATTTCCCGAGTATCCTTGCCAACAAGCTGATTTCGGCTGTTTCGGGAGTTCGGTTGCATGACTTCGGGTGCTCACTCAAAGCGTATCGGGCCGAGGTTATCAAGGGCGTGCGCCTTTATGGGGAGATGCACCGCTTTCTGCCCATTTACGCCAAGTGGCATGGGGCCCGCATCACAGAAATTCCGGTGAGCCACTTCGCCCGCACATCTGGCTCTTCAAAATATGGCCTCGAACGGGTGTTGAAGGTTCTGATGGATCTGGTGACGGTCAAATTTCTGGATAAATACATGCTGAAACCGATGTATCTCTTCGGCATGTGGGGCGTTGCTTTTTGGGTCGCGTCCTTACTGTTCACAATCTGGACTTTCTACATGCGCACCAGGGGCTACTTTTTTTCGCAGACCCCGCTTCCTATGATGGCTGTGTTTTCATTTATGACAGGAATTATTTGTGTTTTGTTGGGCCTGCTTGCCGAGATGATCACCCGCACATTCCATGAGTCCCAGGGCAAGGCCATCTACATGATCAAAGAAACCCGCAACCTTCCTGAAGTGCTGTCCAAATGAGGCATCCCCGATGATTTCAGATCAGATTTCATGTGTGGCATAGCGGGTTTTGTGGGGAAAGGATCGCCGGAGGATCTGCGCCGGATGACGAGACTGCTCACCCATCGCGGTCCTGACGCCGAGGGCTATCTTGAGGATTCTTCGGCGGGAGTTCATCTCGGTCACCGACGACTATCGATTTTGGATTTGGGCGGCGGAGTGCAACCAATGTCCACGGACGATAGGACCCTGCACATTGTTTTTAACGGCGAAATCTACAATCATCCCGAGCTGCGGCAGGAGTTGGAGGCGGCAGGATGCAGCTTTCAGACCGATCATTCCGACACCGAGGTCCTCCTTCATGGCTACCGGGTTTGGGGAGAGAGGGTCGTGGACCGGCTGAATGGCATGTGGGCGTTCGTGATTTGGGATTCGTCCAGAAACCGGATATTTGCGAGCCGGGATCGCTTCGGAAAAAAACCGTTCTTTTGGTTCTATCGGGAGGGAACCTTCGGATTTGCGTCCGAGCTCAAAGCGCTGTTGGCCCACCCTTCAGCACCAAGGTCCATCTCAGTCGCGGCCCGCCGCAAGCTGTTTGCCTACGCCTTGGTCCCAGCGCCCCATTCGATGATCGCCGGGATCTCGAAGCTTCCGGGTGGATGTCATTTGACACTCGAAGCGGGCAGCGAACCGCGGGTTCACCGGTATTGGAAATTCCAGATCGAGCCGGAGGAGCGCGGCCTCAGCGATGCGGCCCTGGCTTCGGAACTCCGGGAATTGCTGGACCGGGCCGTCAAGCGCCGCATGGTGGCCGATGTTCCGCTTGGCATCTTTTTGAGTGGTGGCATTGATTCCAGTGCTGTGGCGGCTCTGGCGGCCGGACATGCCGGTTCTGAAAAGCTCAGAACCTTTTCTGTGGGGTTTAAGGAGGCCACGTTCGATGAATCTGTTTACGCAGCCCAGGTTGCCAAAATGTTGGGAACAGCCCATCAATGCGAAATCCTCGACCTCCCCTCTGCAAGAAATTTGCTTCCCGGCCTGCTCGCATCCGTGGACGAACCGCAGGGGGATAACTCCCTCCTCCCCACGTGGCTGCTTTGCGGTTTCACCCGCAAGCATGTGACCGTGGCTCTCGGGGGAGATGGTGGCGATGAGTTATTTGCCGGTTATGACACCTTCCGGGGGCTGGGGATGGCAGAGACCTATTCCCGCGTCATTCCCGGACCAATCCATGAAGGCATCCGGGCTTTGATCGCCAGGCTTCCGGTTTCTCACAGCAATCTCAGCATCGATTTCAAGCTCAAGCGCGGTATGCGAGGCGCTTCCCACCCTGCCAAAATCTGGAATCCGGTTTGGTTGGGGGCATTGGAGGCTGGAGAGATCGCTGACTTTCTCGGAGGCCCTGCGGACGTGGAGGACCTCTACAGCGAAGCCATTGGTGCGTGGGACGAATGCGAAAGCCGGAACCTGATGGACCGCACGCTCGAATTTTATACCAAGATCTATTTGCAGGATGGCATTCTTGCCAAAGTGGACCGCGCCAGCATGCTTCACAGTCTGGAAGCAAGGAGCCCCTTCCTTGATATCGATGTCGCCAATTTTGCCCGCAAACTCCCCCACCGCTACAAACTACGGAACGGAACCACCAAACATGTGCTCAAATCAGCCCTTCGGGGACTGCTCCCTGACGATATCATTGACCGCAAGAAGAAGGGCTTTGGATCACCGGTCGGGGCATGGCTCAAAGAGGGGCTGCTCACGCCCGCGTCCCAAGACCCATTTGTCCAATCCCGCGCAAAGTCCCACCGCGAAGGCCGCTCCGATGAACGCCTTTTCCTTTGGTGCCAGCTTGCTATGGAGGCATGGGAGGAATCCCTTTTCTCTCCAGCTGCAAGCCATTAGCTTTTGTGCCAATGAAAATTCTCGTCCTCAATTACGAGTATCCACCGGTGGGGGGTGGAGGGGGACGGCTGACACAAAAGCTCTGTGAGTCCCTCGCGGCTTTGGGTCATGAAGTGAGAGTTCTCACCGCAGGGATGGCGCACCTGCCGGGCCGCGAAACAATCAACGGCGTCTTGATTCTCCGGCCTCAAAGCCTTCGCCGGAAAGAGGACACCTGCAGTGTGCTGGAAATGGCGCTTTATTTAATCACGGCTTTGCCGACGGCGCTTTGGGAGGCGTGGACATGGCGGCCGGATGTGGTTCACGCCCATTTTGTGGTTCCAAGCGGTGTGTTGGCTTTGGCCGTCAAGATGCTGACATTGCGACCCTATGTGGTCACCGCCCACCTTGGTGATGTGCCCGGAGGTGTCCCGGATCAAACCGCAGGGCTTTTCAAGCTGGCGGCGCCATTGGCATGGCTTGTGTGGCACCAGGCTTCAGCAACCACAGCGGTGAGCAGTCATGTCGCTGGGCTTGCTAGAAAGGCCTGGGGACGGGCCCCCGAAGTTATTCTTAATGGAATCCCTCCCCTCATCACGCCCCTCCCCTCACCTCGCATGGGCCCGCTACGATTAATCATGGTCGGTCGTTTGAGTGTTCAAAAAAATCCCCTCCTCGCCATTGAAGCCCTGTCCAAAATTGCGGAAGAACCCTGGCAGTTGGAAGTTATTGGAGATGGACCGTTGGCCGAGGCTATGAAAGCTGCCGCAGCGAGCCGGGGCCTGACAGCCAAAATCCATTGGTCAGGTTGGCTCGGGGAAGCTGAAGTCCGTAAAAAATTAGAACAATCCGATGTGCTGCTTATGCCCTCGCTTCAGGAAGGACTCCCCATGGCTGCTGTGGAGGCTCTGTGGCACGGATTGGCCATCATCGGGAGCCGTATTGGTGGCCTTAACGATGTGATCTCTGATAAAAAAAACGGCAATCTCTGCGATTTGAATCCCGGGTCTTTTGCCGCAGCGATTCACGATCTGATCCGCTCTCCCGACTCTCTCCTTTCCATGAAACGGGAATCCCTAACCCTCGCCCGCCATTTCGACTTTGCCCACTGTGTGGCCAGTTACGAAAACACCCTGCGCACGGCGAAAAATAAAAAATGACACAACCCACCCCCTCAGACCCCCACTTTTGGCAGGCCCGCTATGAGGCGGGGGAAACCCATTGGGACAAAGGCGCTGCCGCCCCACCGCTTCTGGAGTTTCTTGCAGAACAGAAGGTGGAGGGTCGCGTCCTTGTGCCTGGTTGTGGATCGGGACATGACGTTCGAGCACTCGCTGCTCAAGGAGCCGGGGTTGTGGGTATGGACTTTGCCCCGGGTGCTATCCAGGCCGCCCAAGCTCATGCCAACCCGCCTCAGACACACTTTGTGCTGGCGGATTTTCTCAACCTCGAGCCGCAATATTACGGCACGTTCGACTGGATTTTTGAGCACACCTGCTTCTGCGCCATTCACCCAGACCGCCGCGCAGACTACCTCCGATCCTGCCTTCAAGCCCTCCGGCCAGGCGGCAGGATCCTGGCCATTTTCTATATCAATCCCGACCAGGATGATCCCAATCACCCTCCCTTCCGGGTTTCCATTGCAGAACTTGATGAATGGTTTTCACCTCACTTTGAAACACTACACCAGCAAGTCCCTACCAAATCCTACGAAGGACGGGAAGGACGCGAATTGCTAAGGGTGATGCGCCTCAGGGAAAACGCTTTTTGAGATTTGTCTGCCTGACGGGTGGAGCGGAATTATTGCGGGCGTTTCTGTATCGCCAACGATTCGCTGAGAGCTCTTTTAAACAAAGTAAGGAATAAAAGATGCCGGTGATTCTCAAACAGGAAAGGCTAGAGCATCTGCCTAAATAAATTTCCGAAAAAAGAACTGTACTTTTTGAGAGTGTTTCGCAATAACATGGACATTGCGCACACAAGAACGAGAGCCTAACGCAGAGAACGCCAGCCTTCTAGAGCTTGAGGTGGCGATGGAAGCGGCGCCGACCAAACGAAGCTATATTCGCTTGGCCAGCATGCGGGCATTGTTGATGGGGGTTCCCAGGTCGATGGTTTGTGAGCTGTATAACCGCACCGATCGCATGGTGCGTCTTTGGATCGAGATGTTCAACCGCGGTGGCATTGACGCGTTGACCACCAAGCGGCCCGGGGGGCGCAGACGTAAAGTAAAAATGCAGAGGCTCGAAGACTTGCTGGTTCCTGTGCTCGAAGACCCGTCCTTGGCAGCAGAACGTCATTGGACTGGAGTCAAGATCCATGGCTGGCTCTGCGAGCAACTTCAGGTGGATCTGGGGTATCGCACAGTCATCCGCTACCTCCACGAGTTGGACTACAACTTGCGCGTTCCCCGGCCTTGGCCGGACCGTCAGGACCAAGAGCAACGTGCTGCCTTTCTGGAGCGCCTGCGGTCTTGGCAAGAGGACGAAAGCATTGAACTTTGGTTTGGAGACGAGTGCGGAGTGGAGGGAGATCCTCGACCACGAAGGCGATGGAGCCATCGCGGTTCACGTCCCAAGGTTCCGTATGCGGGCGATCATGTGCGCGCCAATGTCATCGGGGCCGTTTGCCCGGCCACAGGCGAAAGCTTCTCCATGATTTTTGACGGCGTGGATACCGATGTCTTCCAGTGCTACCTAGATCACCTGGCTCAGAGCATTCCTAAGCCCCAGAACAAACGCCGGTTGCTCATCTTGGATAACGCCAGCTGGCACAAGGCCAAACGTTTGCACTGGCATGATTTCCAGCCGGAGTTCCTTCCGGCTTACAGCCCGGACTTCAATCCCATCGAACGCCTCTGGCTGCGCCTTAAAGCCGACCACTTCGCCGACTTTTTTGCCAAGAGCGGCCAGGAACTTATCGACCATCTCTGCTTCGCCCTCAACTCCCTCATGGATGACCCTAGGACCGTCGCCTCTCAATGTGCTTTTCGGAAATAAATTATGGCAGATGCTCTATGTGATTACTTGCAAGATAAAATACGTAAAAGTATGCCGCGAGCTATCGATCAATGGCCTCAAATGCCTACTCTGCAGTAGCTGAGCAGTAGAATTCCGAAATATTTGAATAGGCGCCAAGTTTCACGAGTGAGGATATTCAAGGAACCGGTCCCACCTCTTGGTGCCATAATTCTGTGAGTTAGGCGGGCCGGGTAGCCCGCCCCCGGTTGAGCCGTCATGGAGAAGGTGAACCATTAAGAATGACTCCCGCAAACGAAAACGGGCGTCTCGGCTTGGTGCCAAGACGCCCGGTCAATTTCGAGATTCTTCTGATTCTTAAGCGCGGCGACGGCGGATGAGGGCTGCCAGGCCGAGACCTCCGAGCATCATGACCACTGTGGTTGGCTCTGGAATCACGGAAATACCATTCAAGATGATCGATGTTCCTGTGTCTGTGAAGGAGAGTGAAGTAGGTGAGAACCCGAGTCCCGTGGCATCGATTCTAGCAATGTCATTCCAACCTGTAGCCAATGTTCCAATCGAACCATACTCAAACAAAGTGGTAGTGCCACCATCTGCGAACCCTGTTCCCAAAACCAGAGTCCACGAATTGCTCAGACTCAAAGCACCTTCGGCATTGATCAGATCACCAGCTTCAAAATCAACGAAAGAGGCCCCACTCACGTTTAGATTGCCTGAGAAAGAAATTGTTCCTGGACTATTGCCCGGTGACAGCCGTCCGCCAGCACTGATCGTCGTGTTTCCACCGATTGTTCCTGTTCCTCCAAGTGTTGCCCCAGAGGCGACGGTTACCGCCCCGGTTGCCAACGACTGGTCTCCGTTAACGAGTAAGGTGCCTACGCTCACTTGTGTGAGACCTGAATAAGAATTTGCTCCACTCAGGGTTTGAGTTCCCGCTCCTGTTTTTGTGAGCCCGAGAAGACCCACTGAGACATTGTCGTTTTCGTCAGTGATAACACCCGAATACGATCCGTTAGCATCGCCAGTTCCGACCGTGAGGGTTCTCGATGACCCGGAATTGCCCACAATCTGCCCGCCATTGCCATTAAGAGCTCCAACTGTGATGCCTCGTCCAGTCATATTGAAAAAGCCACCATTCACAGTCAGGGCACCAGAGGTAGAGCCAAGGGAGCTACTGGCACCATTCAACCGCAATTCGCCAGCATCGACCGTTGTGCCACCAGTGTAGGTGTTGGCCGAGCTCACCACCTGAAGCAATCCACCGTTGACGCGAATACCCAACGTGCCACCGCCAGTTCCATCAGAGATTATAGCTCCAGCTGCTCCTGAGTTACTGTGCTCAATTTCTCCTGAAAAGGTAATCACTTTCAATCCAGCACCTGAACCCGAAATGGCACCTTTGTTCAGAAGTTTTGTTTGCCCGGGAAGGCCGGCATTTTCAAGGGATGCGTTACCTGCCAAGACGACAGGACTATTAAATTGAATGATCGGCTGTGAGTTGTCAGTGGCGAGCTGCACAATTTTGCCGCCACTGCCGAGAGTTAGCGCATAAGTGAGACCCACCCCTGGAGAGGAATTCGAGTTCAACTCCACAGTGCCAAGAATCGTTCCAGGCCCGGTCGGGTTGGCGGCGGTTTGCACTGCTGAATATCTGAGGAAGGCCCCTGCTGCCAACCCACTCGTCATCTTTGATAAGTCCACGTTTGAAACCCCTGCCTCCAGCCGTGCTCCTGAAGCTACGGTTAGCAGGCTCGTGTTAGCGAAAGTGGCGGCCAACCCAGCCCTGGCAGTCCCAGCTAGAACGCTGGTAGCTCCTGTGTAGGTGTTGGCACCGGTGAAATTATAGAGTCCAGCACCGTTGACTTCCACTGAGTGAGCTGTTGCCCCCGTGAGTGCACCGATCCCAACATCCCCGGTTCCTCCGATAGTTATTTTCGAAGCCGTTCCCGTCAATGCACCGGAGAGGGATGCCGCACCACCAGTTTTGTTGAAGGTCAGAGTCCGATCAACACCTCCTGTGTCAAGTCCGCCACTTAATGTTGCATTCCCAGCGCCTGAGCCATCAACAAGAAGATTTCCACCCAGGGTGAGCAAACCAATTGTTGTGGTTGTTGATTGAGAGAAGGTGAGCTGACGATTGGCTGCTCCTGTCCTGATGCCACCGCTAAAATTCGCACCGGTCGCACCCTGAATTGTCAGATTGCCGCCTAAATCCAGTGCTCCTGTACTGAAAACTGTGGTATTGGTGTTGAAAGTTAATATCCGATTTCCTGTGGTGCTTTTTGTTCCGGTCGCTCCACTGAAAGTTAAAATGCCGCCTCCTGTTGCACCAAAGGTGACATCACCTGTGATGCTTAGGGCTTGAGATTGCGTTGAGATAGCTCCAGCAGTTGTGATTGTCCCGCCAGCGAGCGTGGTCGTGCTTGCAGCTGCACCTAATGCTCTCGCTGCTGCTACTTGAACAACTCCAGATGTTAAGGTGAAACCCCCACCAAAAGTGTTTGTTCCTCGAAGAGTCAAAGTTCCAGATCCTGTCTTTTCAAGGGCGCTTGTCGCTCCGGAAACCACGCTCTGGATATCCAAACTCGAGCCGGCATCCACCTGAAAACGACCACTGTTCCCAAGAACCAAGCTTAATGTACCGGTGGTTCCGCTCGAGGACTGAAGAGTCAAGTTGCTCGATCCCGTCACGGTGATCAACGGACTGACCCCACCATCACCATTTAGCGTAAGAATCCTTGTTGATGTTCCAGAGGAGTTCGATTGCAAGATGTTACTTGCCCCTGAGTTTAAGGTGATGGACTGAACTGCAAAGGCTGCATCCAGAGCAAGTGCCGATGGAAGAGTGACTGCACTATTGTCCAAGAGCACTGAATCGCCAGATGTCGGTTTGCCATTGTCAACCCAATTGGCGTCAGTGTTCCAACTAATAGTAGCAGCTCCCCCATCCCAGGTGTCAGTGGCTGCAAAAGTTGTCAGTAATCCAGAAAGGAGTGATAGCAGGGTTAAGCTCAGGGCAGATTTTTTCATGTGATGGAGGATTTTGGGGGATTTATGGTTAAATGTTTGATCCATTTGTAATCACATCATTGATTGTGGCAAGGAAATTTTTTGAAAAAATGCAATCAGTTGTTTTCTGTGGTCAGGCATTCCCTGGGCTTCACCGCCCAAGAGCATCTGCCGGGAGGGCAACCACCGGATTGGCCTCCCTGGCGCGGCCGAGCCAGCGCAGGAATTGGGAGATCCTCACCTCATCAGGCCGGGAATCGCCTCGGACCACGCTATCGGCCACCGCGGCAATGTAGTAATATTGAGCAGCACGGAGGGATGGCAGGATTTCGGCAGGGGATGTATTGCCCAGATTTGCGGAGGGAAACGGGGGCTGATCGAACCTTTGGCCGACCCATTTCGCGAAGGTCATTCCAACAAGCCGGCGATTTCCGAGATAAGCGGGGCCGAGGTAGGTCATCCGTGGCCGGTCATCGGTGGTGAGTGGATGTTCGGAAAATCCGGGATTGGCGGCATGGAGGTCACCAACAAACGCGAGCCAGGTGTGGTCCGGGGATTGGAAAAAGGGGGACTGGCCGGCGAGCGCACGGACTTCGGGGGTTGCGAGGCGTTTGGCGAGGAAGTCGCGTCCGAGCGGGATGGCAGACTTCGAGCCCAACAGGCCGATCACGGGTTGCATCGGGTCAAAGTTGGCGCGGAGGATCAGGGCGTGGGGAAACACATCCGCAAACGTCCTGAGGATGATTCCTGCCGTTTGGTCCTGAAGTTGGTAAGCAGGCAGCCAGAGGCAAAAGAGTCCCTCCGGCGCGAGAAGATCCCGGACCTCGATCAGAAAATCGCGGGAGTAAAGATTGGCACTGCCATCTTCCTCGGGGAAAAGCAGGTCGCAGACAATCACATCCAAGGGCGCGTGCAGTGTTCGCAAAACCGCCCGTCCATCCCCGGTCACCACACGGGCCCGGGGGTCTGAAAAGATGCGGTCATTCCAAGGACGGAAGTGTTCTTTCGCCGCTTGGACAACCTCGGGAACCAGTTCGATGGCTGTCAATTCTTTCACTGGAAAATCCAGCATCGCGGCTGACGTGATCCCGGACGCCATGCCGATGGAGACAACCCGGGGATTGGGTCCTGCCAAAAGAAGAGGAAGCCAGGCCTGATGGCGTTGCGTCGAGAGCGCCCGACCGGTGCCATTGAGCCGCTGCTGGGTGTTGAGGAGGATGCCCCGCGAAGATGTTGTTGGATTCTCAATCACCGAAACCGGCCCATAAGCTCCGTGGTAAGTGGCCAGTTCCCGTTCACCCTCCCGCAGACCCAACGGACCATGAGGTTGGAGCCACTGAAAAATGCCAATCCCCATCACAAGCACAACGAGCCCTTCCCAAAGCCCGAAGCGACGCGGACGGGATTTGCCAGAAAGACAGACCTTTCTGCCCAGCCACAGGCAGGCTCCTGCAAACACGGCATACCCAACCCCTAAAAGGATCGTCCCCTGCTGAAGCCCCCAAATGGGTGCCACGAAAAAAATACCAGCCCACATTCCCAGCGCCGCTCCCACCTTGTTGGCCGCGATGATGCGACCCAGCGACTGACCCTGATGCCCGGAGCCTCCTGCAAGGATTTCCCATGTCATAGGAAACACAACCCCCAGCAACACCGTGAATGGCCCGAGAATCAGCAGGCACCACCCGGTCGTGCGCAGCATCATTTGCATGGGGTGGGTGCCCAAAGACAACGCATCCAGCTCCGAAAACCATCGGCCGGCGACGGGGAAACAAATCAAAATCAGCGCCGTGGCCAGCGCAAAAGCCGGCAGGGCCCGCAGGGGAGAAATCCCCCGGCGCCTCAATCCGGAAGCAAGCAGAGCCCCCACCCCCAGCCCAAAAATAAACGTGGTCAGAACCCCGCTCACGGCATAAACCGACCCCTGCAAAATCTGCCGGACCCAGGAAATGAGAAGCCCCTGCACGGCAAGAGATAAAAACCCGCACCCCGCAAAAACCGCAAGACCCGCCCTCAACGGGATACGCCCCGACGCAGCCCGTGAAGAATGTGCCGCCCGGCCATCCTCCCGTTTGCATGATCCACCTGGATCATGCAGACGGGACTTTGAAATCCCAGGTTTTTGGGAGTCGGCTTTTGAGGCAGGGGGACTTTTCGGGCGGTTTTCTTTTGGTTGCTGATGGGAAAGTCGCCAGGCCAGGAGCCCTCCGACGGCTTGGGCGGCTCCTGCGACGAGGAAGGCTCCGCCTATTCCCAGATACCAGGGGAGGACGACCGAGCCCGCAAGAACACCGGCCCCTGCCCCGAGCAGATTGCCACCGTAGAGGATTCCTCCTGCAGCTGTTCGTTGATCGGGGGCTCTGACAAAATATTGGCTGAGCATGGGAAACGACGCACCCGCGAAAAAAGACGGAGGTCCAACCAACAGAACGGCCAGGCCCAAACCGCCAGAGGTGACCCACCATTCCGGAGGAAGGGTCAACCACAGCACTTTGGCGAGAAAAAAAAGGCCGATGGCCAGCGCGGCGGATAACAGCTCCAGCACGCCGTAAGCGGCCAGCGGGGATTTGCTTCTGGTGGCATAACCTGCTCCGGCAAGATTTCCTGCCGCCGCTGCGAGAAAGAACACACCCACCACCAGAGAAGCTGCCACCACCGTGCTTCCTGCGCGCAAGGTGATCTCGCGGATCCAAAGGGTTTCCAAGGCGAGCGTGCCGAAGCCTCCCAGGCTGCATAGAAAAGCCAACAACACGGCGTTGGGGCCGCTTTTGGGAGCGCGAGTCATCCAGACCTTATATCAAACTTTTTATTGAAGATTAACCTCCAAGCGGATGAATCGTTTGGGATGGGTTGGGTCAATGGGCTGGTTGTCTCGCACGGTGATGGTTTTGAGGCCGGCCGTGATGCTCTCACTCACCACCGTCACATCCGGCGACCATGCGGTGAGATCTCCGCCAACTTTCACCAGGTAACCGACTCCCGTCAGAGCCGGATCCGGGCACTGATAGGTGAGGGATAGGTAATCCTGCCCCCCTTCTTCCACCATCCCGCTGCTTAATCGACCGGCATACCCTGACGAGTCCGCGTCCAGGCCGAGGGCGTATTTCACGGCATTCGCGATACCATCTCCGCTGGCACTGGCGTTTGGTGCACCCAATCCACTGCCATCGGCTGGCAGGCTGTTCGCTTCAAGCCACGAGAGATACCCCGCATTGAGGGAGGAGCCTGTCACGACGGCCAGGAGGTCCTTCCATGTCGTGATCGATCCATCGCTGGCCACCAGGCGCAGGGAATAATCGCCGCCCGCATTGGCGGTGACGGTGGTGGATGCGGCTGTGGCATCGGCAAAGCTCACGGCTTGTGGCCCGCTGGCAAGTGACCACTGAAGCTGGAGCGAGCCGGGCAGCCCGTCATCGGACACGGCCGCCCCAAGCGCGATCGGTTCCCCGACATTGCCCCCCACGGGCCCTCCCAGCAAAATTTGAGGGCCCATGTTGGCGGGGGCTCCCCCCGCAAGATCCTGAATTTCTTCCAGAGTCAGCACACGGTCATAGAGTCGGACCTCATCAATTTGACCATTAAAACTCGCCGTGACAGCCGAAGCTGTAAAATCCCCCACCCGCAGTTTTGATGTCGGGTTTCTTGGGATTTTGTTATCCGGTTGGCCGGTGATGGTTGTCCCGAATTTTTCGGGGCTTCCATTGAGGTAGAGTCGGAGGTTGTTCGAGCTGAGGCTGCCATCAAACACCATGACCACATGATACCATTGCCCCACGGCAAGGATGTTGTCTCCCACGACTGCGGTTTTGTTTGCCACACTCATCGAGAGCTTTTCAGCGGAGTTGATAGTGAGAGCGTAGGATGTTGTGCTGGCGGTTGAGGATGTTCGTTTGACCAGGATGGCATGGGCGTTGGCGTCAGCGGCGTTGAGTTTCACCCAAAGCGAGGCCGACAATTTCTGCATACCATCCAAGGGCTTGGCGGTGGAATCATCAATCTCGACGCGCTGCCCGGCTCCATCGAAGTTGAGGGCTTTCCCGATGCGGCCTGTGTTGACCCATGTGGGCACTCCCGTGGCGCCGATGGTTCTCAAAATTCCGGGGTTGGCTGGTGTCACGCCCGAGACATCCGCCGTGGATGTGCCGGAACCCTCATCAAAAGGAAGCCGAACAATCAGGCCTTGCGACGGGCCATAGGCAGCGGCTGTGGCCAAAGGAACGGCCAAAACCCGCACGACCAGATCTTTTGTTGAACTCAACACTCCATCCTGGGCTGTGAGGCGAAGAACGTAGTCTCCAACTTCCGAAAATGAGACGTTGGTGGAGGCGGTGGTGGGTGATGAGAACAGAACCTGGCCCGGCCCCGACTGTTTGCTCCATGAGACCGTCAACCCGGAGGCCTGTGCCGGGATAGCTGCGGCCGTGGCCTCGATGACCAGAGATGATCCAACGTGCAGACTGGCCGGATTGATGGTCGGGGATTGGATCGTGATAGCAGGGGCATCCGTGGTTTCGATGACCACCTTGGGACGCGCCGCGCCGGAAGCATAGCGCGAGGAGATCCTCACCTCGTTTTCAAATGCGTTCCCCCAGTTTGTGTAAAGGCGCAGGCCCAATTTTTTGGCAGGATCTTCGGAGAGCGTTTTTTTCACCATGTCCGTGATATCGAATTCGAGGGTTCCAAAAGCGCTGGGGAAGGCCGTGGCACGGGCGTGTGCCAGCGAGACATCATCCAGCGGTCGTGTGGCCCATACGATCGCGGACTCCGTCCAATTTTGCCCGGCATCCTGCGTCAGGGCGACCAGGACTGAGGCGTTGCTGTTTGGCTGCGTGTTTCCTTCCAGGGTGAGAATCAATTTGGCCCGCACAAAACTGTTATTTGACACAAAACCGGAAAGATCGAATCGCAGGAAGGGTTGATAAAGGTAGACGGGACCTGAAAGGAGCAGGGCAGGATTGGTGAAGCCCCATCTCGTGGAGCTGTATCCTGTGATGAACGTGTTGGCTTCAGCAAAGAAATTTGCAATTTTGTTCGATTCGACCGCAATGCTCAAGACCTGCTCGGAGAATTGCCCCAATTGATCCGTAGCCCGGACCGTGAATCCGTAGGTCCCTGCTGCCGTTGGCAGCCCACTGATCACTCCAGCATCCGTGAGACCCAAACCCGGCGGCAGAGCGCCATTCACCACGGACCAGGTGTAGACCGGCGTTCCTCCCGCCGCTTTCAAAGTTGCCTGATAATCCGTCTTCCAACTCGCCGGGGCGAGAGATGATGTTGAGACCTGCAAGGGAGAAGGACCATTGGTCAGGTCGATGGACCCCGAAGCCCCCAGGGAAGCATTGTAATAACTCCCAGCCCCTGTGGGTTCCAAGCGAACCGCACGCACCAAGTAGTGCCAAGCCCCGGTTGTCACTGACAAGTCCGCATAGGTGGTTCCCGCGATGGGGGCTGTGGTCAGGCGGACAAAGGGCCCCTCCTGGGTGGCTGACCGGTAAATATGATATCCCAGAATGGCAGGTTCTCCCGGAGGAGGATTGGCGGAGGCTGTCCAGCTCAAATTTGGGTGCCCTCCCGCACTGACAACACTCAGGCCTGTCGGTGGGGCAAACATAAACAACCGCAAAGTCGGGCAGCCCATGTGGTTCATGAAGAGGGCTTGTGAGCCATCATTCCCGGAACCGTAATTTGTGGTGATTCGTGGTTGATAACCTGCCGCCCAGGTTTTGTCGCTGATGCTGACCCGCATCATATCTCCGGCGTCAAAGCCAAGGCCCATGCGCTGATAGAGGTAAAACGAATCGAAGATCGACCAGGTGTAGCTGAGAATGTAGCTGTCCTCTGCCAGGCGCCGCTGCATGGCGTTCTGATTCGATGAGACGACGGGCTCGAACCAATAACCCCAGTTGCTCTGCAGGCCGGTCCAAAAGACCGCCTTGGCCCCCGTGCTTTCGGAAGGCGTGGAGTTCCCCTTGAAGTAAAAAAGGTAGGGGCCGCTCTCTGCCGAGTAAGCGGCGTCGCGGTCAAAATCCGCATTCGCCAAGACGGGCAGGTCGGTAGTGCGGGTGAAGTCCAGGCTGTTCATCCCAACCACGCCAGGCATGGAGAGCAGGGCATTCACGGCCACTTGATCATAAAGGACCCGGTGAACCGCTCGACGGCCCGCTTGAAAATCCGGGCTGGCTGTTTTGTAGCGGTGCAGTTTGTTGAAATACATACGCATCGCCTCATATTCGCCGGGGACGTTGTTTGAGAAATCGATGCGGCCAAACCCGAGTTCCACCGACTTGTTTCCCCCGGTTCCTGAAAGATACTCCCAATCAAATTTGTTGTCGCCGGGCACATTGACCCGTCCATTCGCAACCGAGACGATGCTCCAGAAAAGCGCGCTCACTTCGATTTTTGTGAGAAGCCCATCGTTCACGGTGATAATGTAAGGCTGGTAATACTCAATGATGTGGGGACCGCCCCCCTCGAGACGCTTGTCTTTGATATCCTCCGCCGCATAAGGGGTGCTTCCATTCATGAATGGCACCATGTCAGGGGGAAATGTGACCGAGCCGTCCGGGTTGTTGATAAACCCGGTCACTTCACCATTATCAACGCTGAACGGAGCATTGGAGAGGTTGTCAGGCCACACACCATCCATTTCGGCGTAGTAGGCATCCGCACCGACGGCGGCCCGGTTGCCATGTCCGTCAGGGCCTGACAAGTAGTGGCCTGAACGAGGCACAGGAACTTTCCCCAAGAGAACAACATTTTTCAGTTGCCCCGGGTATTGGTTGTGGAGGGCAATGATCTGGTTGCGAATGAGCACGTGGGCGTTAGCAAAGGGAGCTGTCGGGATGCCGTAGGAATCAGCAGGGCCGGTTCCGTTCGAAAGATAATCCGGAGCCCGGGGGGTCACGATCTCGTGAATGAACCAGCCCTCGGAAATCAGATCCGCTTTGTATTGCGCGTATTCGTCGGCCAACTTGACCGGAATATCATTAGACACCACAAGCGCCAACCGGCCGCGTGGCAGGGTCTGATCCACTTTAACGCCTGCGGTTACCCACCCAGCCCGCAAGGCACCAGTGGTTGTGGTCGCCCGGTAATCATACATTTGTCCCTCCACCACCGTGGTGTCTGTCCAGGTGGATCCGGCCGTGGCCACAACGCCAGTGGCAATCGCGTTTCCCCAGGCAGTCGTTCCTTCATTTTTGCGAAAGATCGTGTAGGTGTTCGGCTCAAAGAACCTGAGCCGGATCGCCCCCCCCACAGCCGATGCTTCCAAAGGGATCGAGTACTGCGTGGGGAGATATCCGGTTGGCGGTGGCCATGTCGGGGATTGATTGGCAAAATTCCATGGCGGCGCTGCTGTCGCGAACGTGAGGCTCGTCATCAGGAGTGCGGCCGCACAGCAGGGCATCAACACGCGGGGAATCATGAAGGAATGTGTTTGGGGGGGATGAGGCATAGTCATAATAAACATCACACATGAGATTCAAAAAGGAAAAACTTATTTCTGTGGGATTCTTTGCATCGGCCTCCCTTCGACTTCCTGCGCTTTCGTACTCTGATTGCTAAAAAAGCTATTTTGTCACTTGGAGTCGCAAGAATTGACGGGATATCATTGGAGCGACGAGGCGCACGGTGACGGTCTCCGATCCGTTGCCAGCGCTGATGACGGAGGTCTCCTGAAGGAAAGCGGGGCCGGTTTTCCAGGAGTCGGGAGAGAGAGAGACACTGGTCTGGATCAAGTAAGTGAGACCTTGAACCGTGTATCCTGACGCCGTGGTCCCCGAGCCCACCCCTTCGAGCCGACGGTGGCTGAAGGTGAGGTAGCGCTGACCCGCAACATCGGCGATGCCGGAAGAGGGAAACAAGGCCATGGCGGAAGTCTCCGGGGAGCCACCCAAGGCAAATCTCAGCAGGTTGGACAGGCCATCCCCCCGAAGGTCCGTTGCGGGGTTATTGGAAATCGTTCCAGGCACGAGGCTGTGGGATAGTTCCCAAGAGGTGGCCCATGCCGAATATCCGGCGGCGGGAGCCTCGGCGGAAACCTCAAAAACCGGACCCGTTGGCCAGAGCCTTCCAAAGTGTTCAGGCCCGACTTGAAGTAGGTAATTCTCTTTGGCCGGGGGTATAAAATCGAAGCTTTCGCCGGGAGCAAGGGTTTCCGTCTGGATCGTGGATAATCTGTCGAGGCCGGAAAATGTGATGGCATCAATAAGCCAGCCATAACCATCCGATGCCTCCAAAAAGCAGGAACCGCCCGCAAAGATGTAGTTGAAACGAAGCTGGATGATTTTGCCGGAAAATGCCGCGAGGGAAACCGTTCGCAAAGAGAAAGAAGGCTCCTGCATGCCCGTCCCTGCCTGCTCAAAGACCGCCGTCCATGTGAGGCCACCATCTGTGGAGACCTCAACACGTGCCAGTTGATCGGACGTCGCCCACCCAAGCTGACTCCAGAATTGCAATCGGGACGTGGGGCCTGCCAGGAACGCGTCCCGATAGCGCAATATTTCCAACCCCTCGAAACTGCTTCGAGCCAGATGGTAAGCGCCTAATCCCTCATACTTCACCGAAGTTGAAAGGGCGGAGTAACTTGACGAGGTTTCGTCATAGAGGCCACTCAAGGTATTGGCATTGTCCGCCGGAGCGGGTGCCTTGGAGGCCACGGTCACATGCAAGGCCGTTGCACCCGGGACCTGGGAAATGGCGTAAGGCGCGGGCAGACCGGCCACGGGCTTTGTATTTCCTGTGATTTCGGGTGCTCTGTAAATGAGGGCAAGGTCCTTCTTCACGTTGGCGGCGGACGGGATCCCAATGCTGGCGGCCTGATTGATCCCCGGCCCGGAAAACGTGATCATCCGGGGTCCCTCCAAGGCTGGTGCCGGAAGGGCGTATCCCCCGGCAGAAGCCGTTTTTGTGGTGTGGGTGCCACCGGCAATCGTCGCCGAAATCCCCCCGATCCCCTCCCCGACACTGTAAAAGCCACCGCCATCAAAGTCATAGTAGATCACTCCCACAACCAGGGGCCGCGGCGATGATTCGCTTTTTGCAAAATTCTGCGTCACCATGATGGCGTTGTAGTTCAACCCGCCACTGAGAAATGTTCCGAGCCGGATCCCTGTTCCAACCTCGTTAAAGCTGTCATCACAAAGAACCTTTCGATGACCGGGGCTGAGGAACAACCCTTCGTAAGCCATGGGAGTGAAAACCCCGGGATCGAGGGAAGCCGTTGTTCCCCGCCACCCGATATTTTCTCCGCTCGACCAGGGTGTTGAAAAAACATAGCCAGCCGCCTCCATCCGCTGTTTGGCGGTGGTGTTTCCCTGTCCGGTGTGGGAAAACACATCGGTGTCCAGCATCCACTGGGAATGGTTGACGGACGCATCAATCAAATAACGGTGGGATGCGAGGGGAGACTTCGGGACGCTGGTGATCAGAGGAACGGAAACACCCTGGTTCAGGGTAATGCCAAGGCGGGCAGCTTCCGCATCCGGATTGGCCCGGGCCCTGTTAACCAGCTCCAGCATGAGTTGCTCATAAGCTGTGGGATCTCCATGATTATACTGGATCTGTCCCATTGCCAGGCCCGTTGAGGCGCAAAGGCAGATGAGAATCCATTTCATTCCTTTTAAACTACGTATCTACGCAACAAAATCAAGTTTATTGCATAAAATCATTCCTGTGATTGGTTGCAACGCCTGAGTTTTTAGGTCATTATATCAAATATCCCAAAAAGCATGGTACCGCTTCCCTCCTCCCAGCATTCTCCCACTCCTCTCAACCGGAGGAAAACTCGATCTCTTCTGTCAGTCGTTGTTTTGGGGAGTCTTTTGAGTTCTGGATGGGGACTGGCGGGGCTGCAACTGCCCAATCTCAATACCACACCAACAGCCGACCGATTTCCCGTCACAGGGCGGGTTTGGCCGGCAACGCCAGGGGCGGCGGTGGTTTGCCTCTGGGAAGATGACAAACTGTGTGCCTTCACGATGAGTGTGGATGACAATATTGCTCCTCAGGTTCCGCTTTGGATCGAAAAGGCTGCTGAAGTGGGATTTCACGTGACGTGGTTTGTGATCACGGATCGCATTGGAACGGTGAATGTGGGCTTTAACGGGACCTGGCCGCTTTGGGCCGACGTTTTGGCCAAGGGTCACGATGTGCAGTCCCACACACGAAGGCATCTTCATATCGATGACGCGGATTGGCCGGGGATTGTGGAGGAGTATGCCGGTTCCCGGGCTGCGATTGAGGCCAATTTGCCAGGGCACTCGTGCGATTTTCTGGCTTTTCCCGGTGGCGTCAACAGCGTGTTGAACGATCGGAACGTGGCGGCCCAGCACTATGCCGGAAACCGGGGAGGAGCCGGCAGCGGGTTCAACCGCCCCACACGCATTGATTACCTGGCTATCAAAAATGGAAATTTCGTCCTGGGAGGGGCAACCGCCTCCGTGAATTTGTTGAGCCTCTTTAATGCAGCCGATGTCCGCTATTATCGTGGTTGGGCGGCCCCGCTTTTTCATCAGGTGAATGATTGGCCGGGAGTCGAAGATCACTTCACCTTTGTGCGCACCTACCGGGCAGATGTCTGGGCGGCAAGATTTTCGGATGTTGGCAAGTATGGGCAGGAACGCGACACGGCAACCCTGCAGGTCACGGAAAACACGGCATCTCAAATCTCCTTCACGCTCAGCGATGACATGCTTGATGCCGTGTTCAACTACCCCCTCACCATCAAGATCCGCCTGCCCAATCATTGGAATTCGGTGGTGGCCGTTCAGCAAGGGCAGCCAGTGGGCGCAAAATTTGTGCGCTTCGGGGGAGCCCCCTACGCCTTGGTGCGGGCCGTTCCGGATCAGGGGCCTGTCACCGTAACCCCCGCTCTTTCGCCAACCTTTGGCGGGCAATCCTACAGCGCATGGCTTCGCGAGCACATCCTTCCTGCCGACAAAAGCGGGCTGGGTTCTGCAAATGCCGCGCCGGCCAAAGATGGGGTTCAAAATCTTATGAAATACGCTCTGGGACTGGATCCCCGGGCTGAGGGAAATGCAGGGCGACTGTCGAGCGAACTTGATTCCGCCAGCCACTTGAACCTGATTTTTTCCCGCCCCTACCCGATTCCCTCGAATGTTGATTACCTCCCCGAGGTGGGCTCGGATCTCGTCGGATGGTCCGGAGAAGGTCTGGTCCTTGAGGAAATCTCCGTTGTGGATGGCATCCAAACCGTTCGCGTCATCGATCCCGTTCCGGCAAGCTCATCAAACCCCCAGCGATTTATTCGTTTGAGAGTTCAGGAAAAAGCCTTGTAGGCTGGCCTTGGAAAACCTTGTGGTTTCAAGTGAAAACACATGGACAGAGGGAACCTGTTGCACGGCTCGCCTTTCCTCGAGAACTCTTCCCGCCAATTTCTCCATGTCGTCATTAGATGCCATAATATTACGCATACATCTGTTAATAAGACAGTTACGTGATTTTAAAAAATTCCTGCCAGCCACAGGCCATCGGAAGACGTCCCACGTCCAAACGATGCTTGTGCGTCCAACCACTGACCAGCAAAATCAAAGAAAAGCCTTACCTCCAAATACGTGAAAAATACGTGTATTTTTTTATGGACAGAACCGGGGAAAATTCAATAGTCTGCATCACGTTGCGTATACCGCGCAGCATCAAAAACAAACCAAACGCTGTAGAACACCGACGAAAGTCAAAAAAAAGGGGAAAATAAAATGAAAAAGCAATTCACAAAATTGTCGATCGCACTAGCGGCCATCACGGCTGCTTCCATAGGGTCAATCAACGCTCAGAGCTTCGAAATCAGTAGCGTAGTGAGTCAAACCGTGGGAATCTCTGCGAGCCTTCCTGATCCAGGAAATGGTATTCCAGCAAGTGGCAACGCTTCAAACACGGCTGTTTGGTCCACGGGCCAAGTTGGACTGTTTGGTATTAATGCCTACGCAACTGGCAACACCCCACCGATTATCGGCAGTTATTTTCTTCAAGTGGTTGCTTCCACACCAACTGGCACTCTTGTGAGCGGCACAGATTCCCTGATGGTCGCTAGAACCGTCAACAGCCAAGGCTTGACAGACGACGGAACGCTTTCTGTGTATGTTCGACCAGTTGGCACGAATACAACCCCTGGCAGCGGCGATATCCCAGCAATTGTTCCTGGAAACTGGAGCCTGACACTGACCTTCAACTTTTTCGCAGATGCGATGCTCACAACACCCGTCAACGTGGACCTCCTCTTGACCTCGCTGGACATTGACTTCAGCCAAAAATATTATTCAAACAACACCTCGTTCGATGGCGGTAACTTCGTCTCACCGACAACGCAACTCACCGCAGCTACTCCAGTCGCGGGTTATACTGGGTTCACAGCAGCAGGAAATTCAACATTCAACAACCCTGACTTTGCGGTTTCCTCCGCAGGCACTGCAAAGAGCTCATACTCCGTCCAAATCGCTCACAACAACCAGGCCCTTTATATGTTTGAGTTCCGTAACCCATCCGAAATTATTCCTGAACCCAGCACAGCCGCCTTGGCAACTATCTCAGGATTCCTTCTGGTTGGTTTTATGCGCCGCATGCGCCGTGTGAGCTGATCTAAAGAGAGCTTTTACAGCAAAGTCTCCCAATACAAACCCGGAGTGAGGTTCCCCACCTCCTCCGGGTTTGCTTTTGTACGGGTTGGTACCATTTGATCTCCACTCCTCCTTAACCTGTATCCTGATCGCAGGAAGAATCAGTCAGAGAGACAGGACTGCTATCGGAATGATTCACTATGTTCATTTTATATTGAACATATCTTTGGAGTGCACTAGTTTAAATATTTGTAGGCTTTGAGTAGCATGACCCGAGTCTTGCGCCACGGCTCCAGACAAAAAGGATAGCCGGCAAAGATCGTTGTCATGACAATTGGCTTGGAGAGATTCCGGGCTGCCAAATTGGGATGACGGAACAAAAAATAAGATTTCTTTATGGGAGGCCTTACTGGCCCACCAAGGGCGGCAGCCTGCCCAGACAAAACTCTTCAACACAACACGCTTATTATGATTGAGCAAGGTCTGACCGATTTTCAGAAAGAATCCGTGGAACTCTTTATCAATGCAGCGGCGGCAATATCAGTTCCACGCTCCATAGGCGCATTGTATGGCCTTCTGTTCAGCACGGAGGAACCCCAATGCCTGGATGACCTGACGTCCACCCTCCAGATCAGCCGTGGATCAGCTCATGAAGGGCTTCGATGGCTGCGTAGCATTGGAGCTGTAAAATTAATTTACGTTGCGGGACAAAGGAAGGAACACTTTGTGGCCGAGACAAGCCTGCGGAGGCTGGCAGCGGGTTATCTAAGAGATCGGATCGAGCCACACCTGGAAAATGGGCAGGATCGAATTCATCAGCTCAAGAAAGCCTGCTCAGACGAAACCACAGTTTGCGAATTTCAGTATTCACGAGTCAATCAACTTGCCAGTTGGTATAGGTTTGTTCAGAGAGCTTTGCCCTTGGTAAAAACCCTCGCAGGAAGATTTTAATGTTCACCAGGCCTCCAGAGGAAAGAATAAAAAATCTCATGACTCGCGGAGTCCACCTGACCAGAAACATATTCTCAAAATTGCGAAGGCGAAGAAATCCCAAATGGATATCCTCACCAGACTATGCAGAAAAGTATTCCTCCACATGGCATGAGGTTTACAGAAGTCATCCGAACAGCAGACCAAAACCAAATCAATACGGCAGCACACAGGTGGACTTTGAGAAACAATTGGACCCGGTTGTACCAGACAGAGGAGTTCTCAGAATCGAGCACGCCCTGATTTACGGTAGAAATGGCTGGATCTTCAGCCCGGAAGGTCACTTCATGGGAGACCATTCCTGGTTTGGCAACCATGTGGAGGATATCAATGGGTATCCAGAAACACTACCAAGTGGAAGGCCGGTTCAGGGGACCTGCCTGACGCTCGCAAGTGATTATGCTGTAAATGGTTATGGACATTTTGTTGTGGATAGCCTCTGTCGCTTGGACCTTTTTTTTAAGGCCGGGTATAGTTTCTCTGATGTGTCCTCAATTGTTTGCCCGAAACCAATAAAAGGAAATGCTGAGCGGCTGTTTTCCCTGCTGGGTATCCCCAAAGAAAAATGTATCTGGTCTGATAATGACGAACCACTGCAGGTTGACATATTGTTGGCACCGACATTTCCAGGGACCCGTCGAAATTACCCAAAATGGGTTTCGGACTATTTGAAGTCATCGGTTCTACCAAGGATATCAACGCCGAGTCGGCGTTTATACGTTTCGCGATCCGGATATCCAAGAAACCCGGAGAACGAAAACGCCGTCCATCAAATCCTTCATAAGTATGGATTTGAGATATACAACCCTACCAGACATATCAACTCTCATCAGGATTTTTCAGAAGCAGAGATTGTGGTTGGAGTTAGTGGCTCCGGACTGACAGGCCTGGCATTCTGCCAGACAAACACAAAAGTGCTCGAGCTTATCCCAAGTGACCATGTTTTTCCTTATTACTACACACTTTCTTGCGCAGCGGAAATGCAGTACGGATACTTGGTATGCCAAAGCTTACGAGAACGTAAAGATAAATCCATTGGTCCGGGCTTATCAAACATACACGTGAACGAAGAGGATTTTGACAATGCGTTAGGCCAACTAGTGAAATAGCGGCAAATACTCGTCTTTTTTATCCCTAATGCCTATGAGCAAGTCACTTCTTTTTTTTCTGACCGGATTACCGAGGAGTGGAACGACTTGGGTGGCTCAGGCGTTTGCTGCAGCAACAGGGGGTCGGATAATTCATGAACCTTTCAACTGGGGATATCATCCGGACCGCTTACCCTATCATATGCTTTATCGATCAGCTCAGGCCGAGGATCCTGCCCTTTTAGATATTATCAAACGCTCCCTCCGGCATCCATGGAATCACTACCATGATTGGTTTCGCCCAAACAAACCAATAGTTATAAAGGATGTTCATATTTGTTTAGCAAGCGCATTTATTGACGCACATCTGCGACCAAGAACCGTCATCATCATACGTCATCCATGTGCCATGGCTCAAAGTTGGCACACATTACAATACAAGGTCTCATTCCGGATAGAAACTCTCTTACGCCAAAGTGATTTGGTGGATGCCTACTTGCAGCCATTTGTTTCACACTTAAAAAATCAACATGATTATTTTGCTCAAGTGGGTGCCTACTGGGGTGCTTCATATTATGTTTTACAGCAAATGGCTTCCCGCTATCCAGCCTGGCAATGGGTAACTCACGAATGGCTCTGTGTTAACTCCTCGGAGCACATACACTCACTCTTTGAACGCATGAATATCGCCATTTCACCCCGCAATCATATTCACTTAGGCATTTTTCTTGAAAGTAACAATCGCCCACCCAAGACAGATGAGCACGCCTACTCAACGGCCCGCTCAAGCGAAGCAGAGCCGAATAAGTGGCGACATAAGCTTACCGACGAACAAATTGCCGCCGTCTTGCATGGCGCGTCTCCTTTTGGAGTGCTTGAAAAGCACTACCAGTCAGATAGTCCCAGCGGCCAATGATATTAATTCAGGAGCCATTGGCTGACGGCAATCTGCATGAAATCTTTTACTTCCAGAGATTTAGAGATCAATCTGTTCTACACCTTTCAGTCGCTTTTGAAGTGATCTCATAAATATCCACAAACAGCATATTGATAAATATGGCACCAATCATCCACGCAAGTGACAACTAAGATAAACAGATCCCTGCCGGTTATTGTCTACACCCCGGAATCCCCTCTGTCCGACCCAAGGCGCTTGTTCCGGGAAATGAGCGGGGAACTGCGCAACTCACGAGAATTGGCTGTAACCCTCTTCAAGAGAGACATGAAGGCGCAGTTCCGCAAAAGCATTCTGGGCTATGCATGGTTGTTCTTTCCACCCATCGCAACCACCCTCATATGGCTTTTTCTAAACAAATCGGGCGTGGTGCAGGTTGCCTACACCGGAATGCCTTACCCGGCCTTTGTCATGATTGGGACTCTTCTCTGGCAGGCCTTCCTCGACAGCCTCACCAAACCGATCAACTCCCTCACTGCCGCCAGGAGCATGATGGTGAAGCTGAATTTCCCGCGAATAGCCCCGGTTCTTGCTGGAATCGGCGAAACCTCACTGATCTCTGCGGTCCGCCTTGTTCTCCTTGTGCCAATATTTTTTTACGTTGGGTTGTTGCCTTCTTGGACCATTGTGTTCTTTCCTTTCTCTTATCTTGCGCTTGTCATTTTCGGAACCGCCATTGGCAGCTTCCTCACCCCCATCGGCCTGCTCTATTCCGACGTTGGTCGCGCTATTGGTATTCTGGGCCAGTTTGCAATGTATGCCACTCCCGTAGTCTATCCCATGGCCACCACAGGCATGCTCGGCTGGATCAACAAGCTGAATCCCATCACCTACTTGATCGAGACCGGACGCGCCACGCTGGTCGGCGGCCCTTTCCCCGCACTGCCCATTTCACTTGCAATCACTGCTGCCGCCTTTGTGCTGCTTCTTGTCGGATGGGCGATTTTTCATATCACTGTTCCTCGCATTATTGAAAGAATGGGGATGTGACCCCGATCATTTTAGCCAAGAGGCAATATTCTTCATTTAGAACCACTCTCCAAAACGAGCATGAAACAAGACAACGAGTTGCTGGTGAAGGTTGATGGGGTTTCAAAGGTCTTCTGTCGAGATCTCAAGAAATCTCTTCTCTACGGCCTCAAAGATTCGGCAAGAGACCTGATCTCCTGGAACAAAAACAACGAACAAAGCACCAAACAAATGGAACGCACCTTGCGGGATGGCGAGTTTCTTGCGGTAAACAATGTCAGCTTCGAATTAAGACGAGGAGAATGTCTCGGCCTGATCGGTCGCAATGGTGCTGGCAAAACAACCCTTCTCAAGATGCTCAACGGCCTGATCAAGCCCGACGCGGGGCGCGTTGAGATGCGTGGCAGGGTCGGAGCAATGATCGCCCTTGGGGCAGGATTCAATCCCATCCTCTCAGGCCGCGAGAATATCTTTGTCAATGGATCGATCCTTGGTCTCTCAAAACGAGAAATCGATGATAAATTAGAAGATATCATCAACTTCGCGGACATCGGCGAGTTTATCGACGCCCCAGTGCAGAGTTACAGCTCAGGCATGCAAGTCAGACTGGGATTCGCCATCGCCGTGACCTTGATCCAACCGGATGTTTTGATCCTTGACGAGGTTTTGGCAGTCGGAGACGGTGCCTTTCGAGTCAAATGTCTCACAAAACTTGCAGAGCTAACAAAGACATCAGCGACCATTTTTGTTTCCCATGATTCTTTGCAAATATCGCGGGCATGCAATCGGGTGATTTGGATGCGTAAAGGCGCTATCGCAGAGGAGTCGATGGATGTGGATAGGACATTATCCAATTATGCCAGCCAATCATCTGGTACCGATCTTGGGGATGTCCGCACCTCGCGCTCCATGCAGCCTTCAATACGGGATTTAACAATCAACGACACTCCCGTTCCATATCCTGGAGATCAGCCTGTTTTGGTATATGCCAATAGTCCTTTTGAGATTTCATTGTTAATTCCTCCTCTTGGCCATCATGAAGATGCATCTATCAAATTTCTTATTCTGAATGAATCAGGTGAAGGTGTTGCAGAGATTCGCGGAAAAGATATCTCTTGTATGGAAGCCTATCCAAGAAACGCCGCTATCAATGGAGCATCTGTAAAGATAAGATTGAATAGTCTGCAAATTACTGACGGCATCTACGATATCAGGATGATTGTCGGCGCACATAACAAACTCCAGTCGTTGCTATTTGTAGAATGCCTCGTTCGTATAAGGGTAGAAGGCAATGGACGGGCTTGGTGCCGCAACTTTATTTCCGCCACGTGGGACATACATGCCTGATTTGATTTGAAGAAACGTTTCTATTCAGCAGCATTGAAGAGGGGCACGAGCTTCATCCGATGATCAATTCTCCCAAGTGTATCCTCTGGGGCGGATATGGCTATGGCAATGTCGGAGACGAATTGACTCTGGCTGCCGCAATTCGCGACATGAGGTCCCGGTTCGGTCCCTCCATTGCTATTCTGAGTCCAGTGCCCGGCTACACAAAAGCCCTTTTCCCTGACGAATCGGTTCTGCCCTATCATGCAATCTCCCGTAACTACAAATCCACACGGCAGCGCTCAATTCCAGAAAGAGCATGGCAGAAAATGTTACGCAGTTTGGGGGCGGCGCAACCGGTCTTTCACCGGGATCCGCTTGGTGATCAACTCGATGCCGGTGTGGCATTTGAATGGGTTGCTGCGGTCCAAGCCGCTGAACTTTTGTACTTAGTTGGTGGAGGCTATCTAACGGACGTGTTTAGCCTTGATTGGTTTTTTACACCCGCTGAAGTCGCCGTTCATTTTGGAACGTCCATCGAGACTGCCCCACTTGGAGTCGGGCCGTTCACCGGCGAGGTGGGTCTTCGACGCTTCCATAGTGCTTTCAAAGGAGCGAAGGTGAGTGTTCGCGACGACGATTCGTTGGCCCTTTGCAAGCAGTTGGAAATTCAAGCGGAAAGATGCTTCGACGACGGTTTTAGGGTGAAGGAGGTGGTAGACTTTTCAGGACTCGCACCAAGCAGGAATGTATTGGGCGTAAACTTTTTCGACCAGTGGGGCGCGTACAATCCTGCTAGTGATAGAAGATGGTGGCGTGAATTGATCGGGTCGCTTAACCGGGTGGGTGTTCACGTTGAAGGCTTTTGCTTTCATAATCAGATCTCAAGTGATTTTTCAAAAACAGTTGAACTGCTTGCTGACGTTGGAATCGACCCAAACCGGACATGCGCCCCTGATCTTGATTTCCGTGCCGCTTGCCGCCGGATAGCCGGCTATCGTGCCATCCTAACATGTCGGTTCCACGCTGCAGTGGTTGCCAATGTCCTTGGAGTGCCCACGTTGGCCATGGCAAGCGGTTCATATTATTCTTCAAAGATGGCGGTTGCTGTCGCTGGTTCGCCTGTTGCCAAGGTTGTCGATCCCTGCATCATGTCGGTTGAAGAGGCAAAGACTTTTTTGCTGCGCTGGCTGGCAATTTGATACTTCACATCGGTGAGGGCGATCTCAATGAGACTTTCTGTTATAATCTGTACCCATAATCCGCGGTACGACTACCTCCGGCGTACATTGGACGCCTTGAAAGGTCAGAACTTACCAAACGATCAATGGGAACTGCTCCTCATCGACAACGCGTCAGCCGAGCCTCTGGCAGGCAGGTTCGATCTTTCATGGCATCCAAACGCACGCCTTACGTCGGAGGCTGAGTTGGGTCTCACGGCAGCACGATTAAGGGGAATCTGTGAGGCCAGAGGCGATTTACTTGTATTCGTGGATGATGACAACATCCTAGAGCCAGACTATTTCAGCACTTGCGTTCGCTATTCAGACTCCTTGCCTTGGTTGGGTTGCTTTGGTGCGGGCATAATCGAGCCAGTGTATGAGGAATATCCAGCAACTGATTTGCTCCCGTATGTTGAGATGCTGGCTCTTAGAAATATTGAAGGAAATTACTGGTCGAACGTACCGGATGACCCCTGGATTCCATGGGGTGCAGGATTGGTGGTTCGTGCGAATGTCGCTCAAGCACACCATCATCGGTTGACTCAATCGGAAACAAGGCGAATACTTGGTCGAAAAGGTTCGTCGTTAAACTCATGTGAGGACGATGACTTTTCATGGACCGCATGCGGCATGGGATATGGAAAGGGAATTACTTCTGAATTAAGAATTGCACATTTGATAAGCACCAACCGAATTCAGATTGACTATTTATTGGCCCTCGCTGAGGGACATTCCTATTCACGCGCCATGTTAAGGTGGGTCAACAGTGGCACCATTCCACATCCAGAGGCAACATCGAAACTGACTGATATTTGGAGGTCTGTCACGTCTGGAAGTGTTTCCCACTTCCTTATGCACGCGTCACGCATGTGGTCACAACGCCGCACGCCAACCACGGATTCCTTGATCCGCATGGCGAAAAACTCGGGCGTTAATCGTGCATGTCGCGACATTCTGCTCGCGCAGGCTCAATCCTGACTTATTTTCTGACTTTCTATGAAGATGCCTTCCCGCCCATCAATTCTCTCCAGATGTGCCACCGTGCATCACCAGTGGGATTTTATTCAGTGTTGGATTGATGATGACGCACTGTTTCAAGAGGGGATTGATTGGATAATGTTCAATGATGCACCTGATGACCCCTGTCAGGCATCATTAAAAAAGAAGATTCTTGAGCGCGGCATCCTGCTGATTGAACTACCGTTTAACCATGGCAGATCCAATGCAAGGAATTATTGTTTTAATTGTGCCACGACTTTTTGGATTGAATTTATTGATGGGGATGACATCCCATTGCCACTCAGCCTGGAGCACTTATATCGATACCAAGAGGAGAATCTTCTTCACTATCGGCAACAGAATTATTCTTATGTTAATGGTGTCATCAAGCCAGACTCAGCAGTCACGGAATCCGCACCAATGTGTCCTGGTTTGCTGGTACATCTTGAACATATCCAGTGCAGGCCGGCTTCATTAATATACCCGAAATCTCTTCTTCAAAAGGCTGGTGGCTTCGACGGACGGTTTGACACTATAGAAGATCTACATCTGCTTTGGAAACTCGATCAGATGAATACTAGGGCAGTATCTTTCGAAGAATCCAAACAGTTATATCGTATTTCAGGAGGCCCGCCTCGCTCGGACTGGGATTATCACTCTTTTCATAAGATAAGATTTTTTCGTACTGTGATGTCTGATATCCATGGAAAAAACTGTCCTGCTGCGCGGTTTTGGTTGGAATCAAACGGGATTCAGGCCGCTGGCATGATTCTTTCTCATCTTCACAGCAACTATGCAAAGGACAATGAAAAGCCTCCTGAATATCTATCTTCGGCTGTTTTTTCATTACAGGATTACTCTGAGCAACTTTTTTGGATTGCCCGCAAGCTGTGGTTAAAGAGTGGCGCCGACTTGATAACCAGGCTTCGTGAAGCCGTGAAATTGATTCTTGGAAGATGATTGGTAGTTTATCAACGCCACCACAACGGTCTTCGCAATGGATTCGATCTCTGAGTTTATTGTGAGACCTCTGCACATCGCGTTTGTTTCCGAGGATGATTCTTCATATTCTGGATCCTGGTCTGGCATTCCCTTCTCGATGTCCAGTGCTCTGGTTGCAACTGGAGCCATTGTAACTCGTCATACCCCCGTTCGAACCCCCCCCCCGATCTGTCTTCGATCCTTTCAGCGTTTGATCGGCAATCGATTCTCACAATGGACCAACCGCTATTCCCTCCCCAGCCTCAAGTCCCTGGGCCGTTCCACCAGCTCATCTGTCAACGGCGAGCCACATATCGATTTTGTTTTGTCCGTCCATCCTGACCCGATTGCCTATGCGCACATTTCACAGCCCTGTGGTTTTATCGGCGACTGCAATTTTGAGTTGCTTGCAAAAACTTATCCGCGCTTCAGATCACTAAACCAGGTCAGTCTCAATGACGGATCCCACATGTACAAGGCGGGTCTAAAGCGCTCCACTTTTTGTGCTCTGGCCTCGGATTGGGCGGCCGCCGACACGCGTCACAGATACCCTGAATTTGCATCCAAAGTCCATGTCCTTCCATTCGGCGCTAATCTGACGTCTGGCTGGGGTGCCCTTCACGTTGATCACCACATTGCCAACAAATCATTTCAACCCCTGCGCCTTCTGAGTGTGGGAGTCGACTGGAAGCGCAAAGGAATGACCGATACCGTTGGAGTGCTTCTTAAACTCAAGGAGATGGGGGCTGACGTCGTTCTCGACATTGTGGGGTGTGTCCCGCCAAAAGGGTTTCAAATCCCACCAGGCGTAACGATTCATGGTCAGATGAGACAATCAGTGGCCGGGGAGGTTTCTCATTTGCGCAGCCTCTTTGAACGGGCCAATATTTTCATCCTCGGCAGCCGGGCGGAGTGTTTTGGGATTGTCTTTGGTGAAGCGGCATCCTTTGGAGTTCCAAGCTTCGGGGTTTCATCATGCGGAATCCCTTCAGCTGTCAGGGATGGCGTGACGGGACGACTTTTCCCGGAGCGTGGCTGGCAGGATGCGGTTGCAAAGGAAATCATGGTATGGCTGAAGAACCCCCTGCTGTATCGTTCACTCGCCAAAGGTGCATGGATCGATGCCGTAGGGCGTCTGAACTGGGACGTCATAGCCGCGCAACTGATAAATCTTATCAGAGAAAACCTGAATAAGAACCCTTGAAATTTCGCATCTTACCGGTTGGGGATTGTCATCGTCACGACGAGATAAACAAATCACACGGGG
This sequence comes from Terrimicrobiaceae bacterium, assembly GCA_041738805.1. Classification (GTDB taxonomy): domain Bacteria; phylum Verrucomicrobiota; class Verrucomicrobiia; order Chthoniobacterales; family Terrimicrobiaceae; genus JAJTZA01. The sequence goes on from JBGSPC010000001.1 coordinate 51,990, forward strand.
GCGAACTTCGGAAAGTGATTGCCTATGTGTTATTCCATTCCTTCATCTCCTGAGACTGCTGAAGAAGCCGGTGCTGAAAAACCCGTGGAATCAAGTCCTGCCATTCTTCTTCAAGCCATTCGCCGGGCAGCCACCACTCTTCCTGAATGGGCTCTCCTGGATCTCACTCCTGTAAGATGGAATCTCGAACCCGGCAAGCGTTACTGGCGGGAGCTCTGGAAGGCAAAGGGTCACAACACCCTGTTCGCCGGAAAATTCCGACCAACATGGCTTGCTATGGATTTGGACGACACGCTCTTGATGGGGTCATTCACTTTGGGAGCTGCTTGGGGAGGCATGGGTGGCGGGCTTGACGGTTTAGACCTCCAGATGCTAAAAACGGACTGGCTTGCTACAGCCAAGCGTTCGCTGCTTGGCAGGTCCGGGAGGGTCTTTTCCCGAAAAAAGCACCCATTCCTTCATCACCCCAAAGTTGAAATCGCCTTCCGTCCGGGGCTGCTCGAAGGGCTGATCGAATTGAAGAATGCCGGGATTGGAGTGGTCCTCGTAACGGCATCCGCCGAGGAGCGGGTGAATTGGCTTCGCAAGCGATTTCCAGATTTCTCCGAATTGCTCAGCGGAGATCTCGCTCGTGTTGTTTCGGCTGAAGCCATGGTGGCTGTGACTCGCGTTGCAGCGCTCGATCCTCAATCTGTGGAAGACCCTGCCTCTGCCAGAGCCCATGCCCTGCGACCAAGATCTTTGGCTGCAAAAACTCCATGGGCTGTCAGCCGGGCAGGGGGCATCCCTTTCTACGACCTGCTCATTGACGATTCCACAACCACAGCCCACATATTCCAACAGTCAGGCTTAAGTCATCGTTTGCTTTTTATCGAAGGCCGACATCCTTGGTCGGGATATGGGATTCATGTCCTCGATACCGCTGTCAAAAAGCTTTTGCATGGAAATATGGAGACCTCCACACCATGCCCTCTCCCCTGCCCGCCGGAATTTAGCCAAATACCTGAAGGAATCCCTGTCCCTCCGAAGGTAGAGGATGCGCTTTATTATCCATTACTGCACTACAGGGATCAGTTTTGAAGCAAGATGCTCGTTTCTATTATCGTTATCAACCGGGACCGACCAGATTTAACGGATAGGGTCGTCGAGCAAATCCGTCACATGGGAGAAGGGCTCGACAAGCGAATTTATGTTGTTGAGTGCGGCAGCCGGAGACCGGGGGGATGCTCGAAATCCATGACACACTGGTTTCATGACCCATCTTATCGTGGGAGATATTATGGATTCAACCGCGGTTTACAAATTGCCAAAAAAGATGGCCCTTCGACTTTCTATTGGTTCGTGGTGAATGATATCGTATTCCCCGAGGGACAGGACGTTCTAAGCGAATTGGTGGGAGCCATGCAAGAAGACCCGAGGATGGGATTGATTGGCCCGGCTGAGCCGGATGCGGATGATTATGAGGGCTGCCATCCAATGCCGGGGCGACGCTGGCACAAAGTGGCCACGGTTCACGGTCTTGCCCATTTTATCCGCAGCGAGGTGATCGAGACGATAGGCTATATGAATTCTGCTTTTCGTTATTCGCAGGGAGCGGGTGCGGAATATGCCTACAAACTTTATCGGGCAGGCTGGTTTCTCGCTTATTCGGATGTTGCCACTCTGAAGCATGAGGGTAGCTCAACATACGGGGTTGTCACAAAAATTTCACGACACGAATATCATCGAAGAGCACGGGCGTTTGCTACAAAATACCTAATGAGATATTACGGGAAAAATTGGGATGAGATATTTTCAGCTGTCCTGCCCCCGGATGTGGAAACAAATATGTTTTCAAAACAGAAAAAGATCTGGGAGTCGGAGTTGGGTCGCAACTGGAAAGAGGTTTGCCCGTGGTTTTGGGCCTTGGGCAGCCGCATAAAACGCAGTCTAATGCGCTGACATGATTTTGCCGTGAATATTGTTCATCTGGTTCCTCACGTGGGTCTGGGAGGAGACATCACCATTGTAAAATCAATGGTCGCCGCAGCTGAGTCTCAGGGACATGTCGTTTTGGTGAACGGGCTGGAACCAAAGATCGCTTTTGAAAAGGGGCAGAATCCATTTCCTCTCAACAAGCATCTCCGAGGCTTCCTTGATTCATTAAAAAATATGGACATGCTTTTCCGCAACACCCATATCCTCCATGTCCACAGTCCAATTTGTCTCTTGTTTGCGTGGGTTTCAAGGTTGCTTAAAAGCCATAATGCGGGGATTGTCTTCACCTTCCACTGGCCGGTTCCAGACTCAGGACTACGAAAGCTTGGCAAGCTGATCCTCTTCAACCAATGCGACAGGCTTCATGTATATTCGTCCGACATGGCCTCAATGGTCAGCAAAAGATATCAGATGCCTCTGGAGAAAGTAGAAATGTTTCCGATCGGCGTGGAATCCGGAAGATTTTCCCCAAAAAACATGGCCTCAGCCCAGGAAGGTGAGAAAAAAGACTTCACCCATACCAGAACGCCGAAGAAAACCATTGGATATCTCGGGCGTTTGGCCAGCGAGAAGAATGTCGACTATTTGATTCGATTCCTTGATAGGAATCACAGGCGTTATCCTGACCTGCACGTCCGGATCGTTGGTGACGGGGACTTGGCCGATTCTTTAAAGCTGTTGGCCAACCAAAGTCCTGCAAAGGAGAGAATCACTTTTACGGGCCATACGAAGGATCCCGAACACTACTACCAGGAATTTGATCTTTTGGTTCTTCCCTCAACATTTGAGTCTTTTGCTTTGGTAATCGTCGAGGCTGCGTATTGCGCAACTCCCAGTCTTCGATCTGACGCGGAAGGAAGTCGCGATCAGATTTCTGATGGCAGGACCGGCTTTCTTTATCCGCTTGAGGGCGGCTACCCTGCCATGGAATCTGCATTGTGCAAAATTCTGGATGACGCTTGGCAGCAGCTTCCTGCGGTAGGTGCGGCTGCGCGCACTCACTGTCTGGAACTTTGTGATATGGGGCGTTTCACTCAACACCTTCATGCAATGTATGAAGACGTGCGCAAACAAAAGACGTAGAGGAAAACGAAACGTTTTTCTCCATCGTGACCCCGACGAAACCAGTTCCAGTTTCCGCTACCAAACTCAGGCTCTCTGGCAATAAATATGAGTCCCCCATCACTTCCTCACATGCGGATTCTTTTGATCAATGCCTCGGACACCAAGGGAGGAGCGGCTCAGGTGGGGTGGAATTTGATGGAAGGGCTTAGTGACCGTGGTCACGAGGTCGAAATGTGGGTTGAAAAAAAATCCTCCGACAGTCTTTTAGTGAAAGAATTACCGGGATTTATCCAGTCTTCCAAACGCAGCATAAAAAGCCGGATTCTTCATCGGATGGGAGTGACGGTTGATCTTCAGTCCCCTGTTCCGAGAAACCTCGAACCGCAGCTTCGCCGCTTCGATGTCATTCACCTTCATGACCTGCCAGCATGGAATTGGCAACATTTCCGCTGGCTTGCACGTCTGTGTCCAGTTGTTTGGACCATCCATTCCATGGCCCCTTTCACGGGCAATTGCATTTACAGTTTCGGGTGCGAACGGTTTCAACACTTCTGTGGTCGATGTCCCCGGCATGGAAAATGGCCGCTATTGTGGAACCATCGTGACGGCTCCCGAATGAATCTTGCAATAAAGTGCCTTCTCCTGAATCGGGTTCCTTTGAATCTCATCGGTGTCTCGGAATGGATCAGTGAGCAGTGCCGTCGAAGCCGGCTCTTCCGAACAAAGCCGGTCAAAACAATTCCGAACGCCGTCAATCCCCGGCGGTTTTTTCCAGTTGATCAGACCGTCGCTCGTAAACGGCTCGGTATCCCGCTGGAGGCCCGGGTGGTTTTGCTTTCCGTGTCGGGGAATGCGCAGGACACACGCAAGGGGCACGATATTGCAAGCAAAGCCCTTCTAGGGCTTGAGGACCTTGACCTTTTCCTCCTGCCAATGGGCATAACGCCAAATGAGTCTGATTTGAGCAAGGTTCTTGATGCCCAGAACGGCCTTCAACCTCGGCATGTGTCCGAGGATGCCATGCTGCGTGATTACTACTCAGCCGCAGATATTGTCTGGCACCCGAGCCGAGCTGACACGTCGTCCATGGTGGCATTGGAGGCCTTCGCCTGCGGAACCCCGGTGATTGCGGCGGCGGTTGGCGGGGTGCCCGAAGTCGTGGCCAATGAACTGGGGTTTCTCATTCCTGCAGAAGACCCGGCTGCCTTACGTCGGCTCACCTGCGCTTTCTTCAAAGACCGCGGCATACTTTCAGGTCATGATGCTTCCACTTCCACAGCACGGGCTAGTGAGAATTTCACACGTTTCCTTGACGACCATGAAACAGCATATCGCACGATGAGAATCTAAAGAGTTTCTCACTAGCTCGGAACCCGCCGCGCTTTCTACGCTCTAAAAAACAACCTTCTCCCGCCTTCCCGTCTTCACACAATGTCCCGGACAACCTCTGAAGTCGCTTCCGACAGCAATCCGATCTTCCCGGAGAACAAACTGACCTGCCAGGAAAAGTCAGTGGCCTATGGTCTTGATAATAGTTTTCTTGTGCCAACTCTGGTTTCGGTCGCGTCTCTTCTCAGGTATTCATCGAAATCCAATCTGCGAATCTTTTTGGTCTTTTCCGAGCCGATTTCCACTTGCTCTGCCAAAGTGATAGAACGTTTCAGGAAGATGCACGGCAGCAAGATGAGACTGTCTGCGCACTTCATCAACATTCATGGATTCAAAGATTTTAAGTTTCCACCCGGATCACTGCCACAGGCCACGCTCACCCGGCTTTATGTGGTGGACCTTGTTCCGCCGGATGTCAGTACTATCCTGTTCGTGGACGGGGACACAATCTTCACTACTGACTTTGCCCCGCTCTTTGAGGTCGAACTGGGATGCTTCGTCCTCGCGGCAGTCAAAGATGAGATTCTTCGCAATGTGAAGCTCATGAATTCGAGAACCCCTTTGGTCATTAACAAAAAGGGATACTTTAACGCAGGCCTGCTTTTGATCAATGTGAGACGCTGGCACGAAACAAAGATCAAAGACAGGGCCATTGATTTTTTGATGAAATATGCCGGTCAGCTCGAGTTTCTAGACCAAGATGCGCTCAACGCCGTGATCCGCGAAGACTGGCAGCCTTTGGAATCCAAATGGAACCTTTCATGGGAAGAAACAATAAAAAGAAACGAAAACGCCGGTATGAAGCAGGACCAAATCGCAATGATTCATTTCATGGGATCGCAAAAGCCATGGCAGGTCGGTTTAAGGTCGAAAAGGGGCAAGTTTTATCGAAGCGAGCTGTTCCGATCAAACGTCCTGACTCCCTGGCAATTGATGAGCTGGGCGTTTGTCTTCATGCGGCGGAATATTTTGAGAATCCTTCAAAACTTGATCTCCCGGAGCCGATGGATATTCCTTCATTGAACAAAACGTGTTGATGGCCACGAATGACTTATTCAGTTGCCAAAGCCAGGAATATTTTTCAAGAGCATGCGCATTCTGATCAGCTCGGCAAATTATGCTGCATACCGGATTCACTTTGATGCGTTGGCACAAGGGTTTCCGCACCAGTGGGGTGGAGCTGAATTCCACTACCAACCGGATGGAGGTCCTTACGACGCGTGGGTCGTTTGGCAAAGCAATCTCGGCCTAGCAGAAACCACTTCACTGGAGTGCCCGCCAACACGCACACTACTGGTTCTGCGGGAACCGCCGGACATTCTCACGCTGCCGGTTGATTACATCAGGCAGTTTGGCGGGATTCTGGGGCCCGACTCAAGATATGGACACCCACACACGTTTTATCAGCAGTTCGGGCAGGTGTGGCATGTGGAAAAAGACTGGCAGCACTTAATTGATTGCCCTGCCCCGCAGAAGCGTGCCTGCATCTCCGCGGTGACGTCTTCCAAAGCAGGCACAAAAGGTCAAATCCTGCGCCTCAACTTGCTGCATGGTCTTAAAGCGCATTTCAAAGATCGACTGGTGCACTATGGAAGAGGATTCGAGGAAACTCATTCCAAATGGGATGCCATTCTGCCGTTTCGGTATCACATAGCGCTGGAAAATGGGTCATGGCCCCACTATTGGACGGAAAAACTGAGTGATGCCTACCTTGGCTGGAGTTTTCCTCTTTACGTAGGATGCCCGAATCTGGAGGATTATTTCGAGGAGAACTCTTTTGCCGTACTTGACCCGTGCAATCTGAAGGCATGCATTAGCCAGATTGAAATGCTCATTGATTCCGATTGTTATGAGCGCTCGATTTCCTCCCTGCAGCAATCAAGAAATAGGGTTCTGAATGATTACCATTTTTATTCCACAATCCTGCGCTGCCTCACGTCGATGCCAGAATCCAACCTGAAAAGAATCACTTTTCGGCCTAATCAGGACTATTCATTTTCTGCCACTCAGAAAGCAGTGATGCGATTAAGAAATATGAAAAGAATGTTCGTCGGAGAATAAGGCGCACTGCGTTCACAAATGATATCCGCTGGTCGTTTAGTTTACATTGCCAAGCGACGTTTGGCGCTTGGTTTTTTGCACGGATATGCAGAGCGGTGTGTCGAGCCACGGATTCTCAAGTGGAGAGCCAATCCTGCTTGGCCTTTGGCCGAAATGCCTGTTCACCTGCTCACCAGCAGGCATGACTGGAAAATGGCTTTATGGATGCTGGCCAGCTTTCACAACGCCACATCCCATCGCTGGAAAGTTGTTATTCACGAGGATGGCAGTTTGGGCGAACACGAAATCTCCATCATCAAAAGCGTGTGTCCTGGCGCCCGGATATGGAGAAAGGATGAAGCTGATCGTATTATGAGTTCACGATTGAAGGGCTTTACAAACTGTCAGGCCTATCGCCTTAACATGCCACACGCCATCAAAGCTTTTGATATTCCCCAGCTGACAGAAGCGTCACGATTTCTGCTATTCGATCCAGACCTGCTCTTTTTCAAACGACCGGATGAGATCATGTCATGGATGGAAAGGACGGCTGACCACTCTTGCTGGTTCAATCAGGATTTTCAGGAGCCATCGCCAATCAAAGATGCACAAGTGATGGAGGACTATGGTTTCCAGCTTTGGAAGCGGGTTAACTCGGGCCTGTGTCTACTTACTACGAGGACCGTGGCAGACCTGGCATCTATGGATTATTGGTTGCAGAATCCCCTGCTCCGGCAACCTGACGTTCAATGGCGTATTGAGCAGACTTTACTTGCGCTTTGCGCTTCCAGAGCAAACTCGGGAGGATTATTGCCACTTCGCTACGAAGTCTCAACAACCCGCCATCGCAACCCCCTGTGCGTCAGCAGGCACTATGTCGGCTGCGTAAGGGACCATTTCAAAAGAGAAGGACTCATCGCACTTCGGGAGATCGCCGGTCACCGATCCTATTCGAATTCTTAATCTATTTTGAAATTACAAAGCCTTTCGCGAAAATCACTTGTTTACTCCCTTGTTGCCAGGGCATGTTTCAGATTGTCCCATGGGGTGCCCTGCGCCTCTACGCTCTTTCAGGGATTTGTCGCCGGAAACACAAGCCGGATTCTCCATTTGGCACTACGACTTCCTCCAAGCATCGTACCGCGAAGCGGTGCCACAGAAGTCCATGTCCCGGTGTGCCAGAGGGATTGGTTGCTTGCCATTTGGTCGGTTTTCTCACTGCAATCGTTCCTGAAAGAAAAATTGCCCGTTATCTTTCATGATGATGGATCGCTCACTAGAATTGCGGCAAACAGGCTGGGATCCCTTTTCCCGGGCGCGGTTTTTCGTGGAAGGGAGGAAAACGATGCGGTCGCGGAATCAAAGCTAGCCGCTTTTCCCTCATGCCGCGCCTATCGGGTGGCAAGCCCTGCGGCATTTGGTAGAAAATTTTTTGATCCCATGCTGATTGCAAAATCCAAAAACGTTCTTTGTCTGGACAGTGACATCCTGTTTTTTGCAGAACCTTATGAGTTACTCGAACTTGCCGGAGAACCGGATGTGGACATGGTTCATCATTGTGAGCGCCAGGAACCTTACATCAATTGCACGGAGCTAAAAGAAAGATTTCCGGGAATGACCTGCAATCTCAATGGGGGACTCACAATGAGAAAAACACATTGGTTGACGCTCGGGTTTCTAGAAGAAGCGACCTATTGGCTTGCTGAAAATCACAAGCGTCTCGGGCTTTTAAGACCAGGATCCGATCAATTGCTTTTGTCCGTGGTTGCATCACAAGGAAAAACCGTGGGTTTACCTGAGGCTTATTCGAATGATGCAATTTCTTTCCGTCAGCGAAGAAGCAGCGTTGTGACGATGCACTTCCATTCCTGGGCCAGATATCTTATGGCGCTGGAGGGAATTCCTGAATTTCTAACAAGGCAGGATCTGTGAGGTACAACAATTCCGAAGGCTCTGTTTTATTCGCGGGGCATAGCGCAAAATCCAACACATGAGCCAACCGATTGTTTATGTTGTCCCATTGATTGCGAGGCAAGCGGCAAGAGACTGGGATCTAGCAGCCCGGTTGTGTTGCCGCACAGTACAGTGCCTCTTGTCCTCATCACCCAATGTGCGGGTAGTACTGGCTTGCAATGATTTGCCAAATCTCCCCTTCGATTCACGTTTGATTATCGTGCAAAAAGAGTTTCCCCTGCCCCGGTCCTGGAACGAAGGCCATGTGGACAAATATCGGAAAATTCAGGCTGGGCTTGTGGCGGCTCGCGAATTTGCGCCATGTTGGTTGATGAAGATGGACGCTGACGATCTGGTCAGTCAAAGAGTCCCGGCTTTTCTTAACAGCCTTCCTAGGGAATGCCCCGGGGTCTTAATTGACACCGGGTATGTCCACCAAATCTCAAGTCCGTTTCTCAAATTCGTCCGGGAATTCGATCAGGTTTGCGGCAGCAGCAACATCCTGCGAATCATGGCAGACGACTTGCCCCGATCTATGGATCAAGACGCTTCTGGTTTGTTGCCCATGAAATTGGGCCATCACATCACAGGCGAATATTTTGCCTCCCGCGGAACGCCCCTGGCTTCTATCCCGTTTCCGGCGGCGATATACACCGTTGAGCATGGTGTCAATCATGGCGGCGTCCGGTGGATCACTGGCAGCCGTCGGCACATGATCAGGCAACTTTTTTCCATGCGGCTTTTGACAAAACGTCTGAAAGAAGAATTTATGACCGTCCTACCGCTTGCCCCGGATTTGGTTTAAATCAGAAGGAATACAAAAGTCACGAATGCAAATCATGCCATCGTGCCTGGGTTTTGACACTGGCAGCCCGCATTCTTATTACTGACCTTCAAATCCCATGCGAATCGTTCATCTTCCATTCTACTCTGACAATCCTTATCAGAAGCTTCTTATTGAAGCACAAAGGGCATTGGGGCATGAGGTTATCCAAGGTGGGGGTGGCGGCTACTTTCTTCGAACCGCCCTCAGAGAATGGCAATCGGATACCATCCACTTCCACTGGCTGCATCCCTACCTATTGCGGCCATCCCGCACAGCATCCATTGTGAGATCATTGCGCTTTCTGTGTGAGGTTGCTGTCCTGAGAGTTAAGGGAACAAAAATTGTATGGACCATTCACAATCTGTCCAATCATGCGGGACTTCACCCGGGCATCGAGCAGGCTTTTTCAACCCTCTTTGCCAGATTCACTGACAGGTGTTTTGTTCATTCTCATGATGCGGCTTCCGCAGCGATTAAACGCTTTCATTTACCCGTTCACAAGGTGACTGTGATTCCGCATGGTCACTATATTGGCCAATACCCAAACAGCGCAGGAACGGTGGAGTCCAGGCGAAAACTCGGCCTGCCTCTCAACAAAAATATCTTTTTATTCTTCGGACGCATTGAACAGTATAAGGGTGTTTTTGAGCTTATTGATGCCTTCGTTCAATTAAAGTCCGACAGCCACCTCGTGATTGCTGGAAAGTCCCCGACTCAGAGTCTGATCAACACCCTTAATCAAAGGGCCGCAAGCCATCCCAATATTCACATTTATCCGGCACGGATCCCTGATGATGACATCCAGATTTACTTCAATGCGGCTGATGTGGTGATCTTCCCCTTTCGAAAGATTTTAACCAGTGGTTCGCTGGTGCTCGCAATGTCATTTGGAAAAGCCATCATTGCGCCTGATTTTCCGAGCTTGAAAGAAATTGTTCCACCCCTCGGTGCGCTTTGGTTTCATCCGGGCGGGAATCCCTCATTGATACAAGCAATGCAGGAAGCATTAACAATCAACCTTGCTGTTGCAGGGGCAGCAAATCTTGAACACGCCAAGTCATGGGATTGGCTGAATATCGCAAAGATCACGACGGCTTCTGTGTCCACTTTGTCCACAGGGGAAAAGACTGAGACTCTATAGCAGAAGCCACCATGTTAAAACACAAAGTCTCAGTGGTGATCCCCTGCCACAATGCCGAGGCATGGATTCACGACGCTATTCTGAGTGCTATTTCCCAGACGCTCAATGGTGTCGAGGTCATCGTTGTGGATGATGGTTCAAATGACGGCAGTTCTTCCATTATCCGATCTTTTGGAACCAGAGTGCGGGTCTTGAAAGGCCAGTGGGGGAACGGCAATGCGGCACGTAATCAGGGGCTTAATCAGATCCGGACGGAGTGGGTTCAATTTCTTGATGCCGACGACATTTTGCAGCCGAACAAAATTCAATCACAACTGAATCAAGCGACAGACGCAGCAGATGCGATCATTGGCCCCCTGATCACAAGAACTCACGACTCTGATGGCAACTATCATGATTTTTTGAGCCGACCGGATCCTGAGGAGGATTGGATCGTGCAGTGGCTGCGGTGGGAACTCTGTCAGACCGGCGCCGCTCTTTGGAGAGTTGATTCTTTGCGTGGTCTGGGCGGCTGGAATGAAGACTTTCCTTGCTGCCAGGATAATGAGCTGATCATGCGGGCTATCCAAGCTGGAATGAAATTTCAATTGGTCGATGGGGATGCAGCAATTTATCGAATCTGGTCCGAACAAACGGTATGCAGAAAAGATCCCAGGGCTGTGATTGAAAAGAGAACAGACCTCATGGATGAGATGCTTGCATGGTTAACCGAAAGAGGCCTCATCAATTCCGCCCATGTCCATGCCGCCGCACGTGCCAGCTTCGAAATGGCAAGGAGCCTGGCAAAAGTGTCCATTGCTGAAGCCGCACTCTATGCATCAGATCGAAAGAAACTGGGGCTATTTTCAATGGGAGGCCCGGCGGGGCCCAAATCATTCCAAGGGATTTCCCGACTCTTCGGTTTCGCGACTGCGGAGCGAATTGCTGCCCTGCTCCGGAAGAATAGCTCCAAGATGAAGTGATGGTCTGGAACCGGCAAACATGGATTCGGTTGGCACGACAATCCTCTCCTTCTTCCCGGTGGTGGGGACCGGCAAAAGGGCACATTTCTCTTGAGGATGTGCAAAAAGCCCCTGCGGAACATGGTCTTCTTTCTGTCAAGGAGACCCACCCCTGCCATCCGGTAAGATTTTTACCCCCGGAGTGGTGCACCGAAGGTCTGGTCAAGCACTTTGAATCGTTCCATGCGCATGATACCCCGGACCGTACATTGCTGTTTGAAGGCTCACGGGTCTGCGGCCTTGACGGCATCGTTATCACAAAAGCCGACCAACTGCTGGAGGAAACCCTGATCCAGCCAGAATTGGACTATGACCGGCATCCCGCCATGGTGAGTCCGTACTATGGGCGGGTCAATAGGTTCTCTGGTGCATTGGGAGTTGTTGCCAGCCGGTTCAGCAATAACGTCTATCATTGGCTTTTCGACATTTTGCCGCGTTTTGAAATGCTGAAAGCCCTCAACGGGAGTGTCGACCGTTATTATGTGCTTGCGGACACACCTTACCAGCTCGGCTCGCTTGACAGGCTGGGTATTCCACAAAAATCGATACTACGAGCCAAATTAAGGGTTCAATGGGAGCCTGATGTGCTTGTTGTTCCCTTGATCCCAGGGGGATTGGAGACAGTCCCTGCATGGGTACCCCATTTTTTGCGGGATGCTTTTGTGGAGACTGCAAAATCCCGTATTACCCGCAAACTCTACATTTCACGAAGCAGGTGTCGCACCCGGAATGTTATGAATGAGGGTGAGCTTCGCTCATTTCTTGAACAAAGAGGGTTCCTAACGGTTTGGTTGGAAGACTATTCTTTTAAAGAGCAGGTGAGTCTCATGGCTTCAGCTAAAGTTGTGGTGGCGCCTCACGGAGCCGGTCTGGCAGGAATGGTCTTTTGCAGACCTGGAACGCCGGTCATCGAATGTTTTCGTTGTGAATATGTGAATACCCTTTATTTCCGGCTCGCGAGACTCTGTGGACATCCCTATGCCGCCCTTGTGAGCCCCGGCAACAGCCCTGTCTCAATTCCCAGCGGCATGAACCGTCGCTTTGTCTATGAGCCCATCACGGTCTCCTTGCCGGAAATGAACGAAGCCCTTAAGGTTCTCGATTGTTGATTTTTCTATTAGCGCATGAACGTACACGGCATCTGTCTTGTTAAAAATGAAAGTGATTTTCTGGAGAGAGGACTGGAGGCCAATCTAAAGCACTTTGATGCCATCTACATTTACGATAACGGGAGTGATGATGGAACGTGGGACTCTGCCAGGGCCTTGGAGCAGAAACACCCCGGGAAAATTGTAGCCTGGCGGACAGAGGATAAACCCTTTCGAGACGAGCTGAGGGCTGAGGTTTTTCATGCTTTCCGCAGCCGGGCCAGGCCCGGCGACTGGTGGTGTCGTCTCGATGCTGATGAGATCTACATCGACCCAGTCCGTGATTTTCTTGCTAACGTTCCCGCATGGCACCATGTGGTCTGGTCGCTTTCTCACCAATACTATTTCACGCATGAAGATGTCGCGCGGTGGGAGAGCGGGCCGGTTGTTCAAAGGCCCGACCTCGCAGACCTGCCCCGCCATTATCTGATCAATCATTCCGAGACACGGTTTTTTCGACATCGCGATAAATTGCAATGGACTATGGGATCATGGCCCTCACATTTGGGAATCGTTCACCCTCGCCGCATTCGATTAAAGCATTATCAATACCGGTCCCCGGAGCAGATCCAAAGACGTCTGAATTCCCGTCGACTCGCCGCCAAAAGAGGCTACGAAAATTTTGGCCACAGCGTTGAGGAACACTGGACTGAAAAAGTCACATCTGCGGAGAATCTGCTTTGTGATGCTGTGTCAGGGGGCTTGTCTTTGGAACCATCAGGATTACCTCATCACATTGAGCCATTAAAACGCCGGCTTCTGAAGTATTTGATGCATGGGAGCGGAATTTGGCCATGAAGCCCAGCAGGTGATGAATTCTGGAACACCTTCCTGGCGGATCATTCTGTTGGACCACTGTCTGGCGCGCCCCGGCGGCCATTCCTTCACACTGGCTCAAGCGGCCCTTGAGGCGGATGCAAATATCCTGATTTACGCCAACATGGCTTGTGAAATGGAAGACCCGCGGATTAAAAAAACGTTCCTGTTTTCCGACATGCATCCGGACGTGCGATTTCCTTCTGTATCTATCGGAGGAATAGCGAAAAGACTGGGATTTTATGCCCGGGTTCTTGCACGGATCCTTCGTGCAAACTTTGCCTTTGCGTCTCAAATCGATTGTAATAAGGACGCACCAACGATCTGGTTTGCTGTGAACGGGAGCCTCCGGAATGTGTTTGCTCTGCTTGCAAAGAGCTGGATGTTTCCGCGTGATGTTTTTATTTGTTATCTCCTTCAGGACCCTGGTCGCTCACTCAAATTGATTGAGCTTCTGCGTCAACGGGCGGGATTCAACAATTTCCACTTTGCGGCTGAGACCGAGGAGCTGGCCGGTTTGGTCACCCGCATGACGGGGGCGCGTTGCCGGGTGGCTTATTTTCCTTGTCCTTCCATTCAAACAAAAAATGATGGTTCGGGACACTCCCCTCCTCCAGTCGCGGGGTTCCTTGGCATGCCAAGGAGAGAAAAGGGCTTTGATATCCTGGTGCAGGCCATTAAGAAATTGGAACCGGAGCTTCAAAGTGGCGCTGTCCGGTTCCGACTTCAGGCCCCTCCCGCCTATCTTGAGTTGGAGCGCCTGAATGAAGAGCATAAATGTTTACTGAAACTCAAGGAGGAAGTGGCAGGCATTGACTTGGTCGAAGAAGAATTGGATGGCCATGCTTACACCGCTTTGCTTCAAAGCTGCGACTTTTTGATCATTCCCTATCGTGTTGCATCCTACGCGCGTCGCAGCTCTCTCGTTCCGATTGAAGGATTATTGAATGGCAAACCGCTGATTCTTACCAAGGGGATCATGGTCACCGAGTCTCTACCCGATGATTGTGGTCAGCTGTTTTTTACTGATGGTGACGCCGCCTCTCTGGCTGAAACAATCAGAACTATGATTTCCGATTTCTCCATGTACAGCGCGAAGTGCAATTCTATTTCTACAGAATGGAAGCACAGGTATTCTCCAGAAGCCTTTGTGGAAACTCTTCTAGCCATTGCAAATTCCCCGATCCAAGCCAGCGGAGAACATGGGTAGCTCTTCAGACTTCTCGGTTGTTATTGCCACCCTGGACCGTCCAGACCGTCTTTATTTGGCGGTCAAAAGTCTCCTGGTTCAGACCGACCTGCCCGCGCACGTTGTTGTGGTGGACTCTACAGAGCGGGAGGACATGTCCTGCCACGCCCGACTGCATGAGGAGGTTGCGGGAGCCTTTGAGCTGACTATCCTCAAAACAAACATCCGGAGTGCCGCTGGTCAAAGAAACCAGGGGTTTAAACACTGCACAACTCCGTATGTTGTCGTGATCGACGATGATGTGGTGCTTGATCACGATGTGTGTTCAAAGCTTCTTGAGGCCCACCATGCTGAAAGACAATTGGGGGCCGTTGCAGCCAGGGAACGGGGAACGGGGCATACCAAACCCTCCGGCCTTCTCCATGCTTATTATAAGTTTCAAGCCGGCTTTGATGATCCTTCTTTTGGCGGGCGGCTTTTTGGGCCGGGAATCAACTGCCTCCCGTGTTATGAGGCTCAAAATGCTTCCGTGATCTCCACGGACTGGCTTCCTTCCACCTGCCTCATGGTATCCCGTGAGGCCTTCATTCAAGTCGGCGGGTTTCCCGCTTTTGCGGAATATAGTTTTTTGGAGGATGTCTGGTTGACCGCCTCAATAAAGAAGGCGGGGTTTCAGCTCCGCATGCGCCCGGATGCCATGTTCGACCACCATTCCCAACACAGCACCTTCAAAAGCCAACGGTTTTCCCTGGCAAGAATGCGGATCAATCATCGGCGGCGTCTGGCAAGAGAGGTGATGGAGATCCCTCCTGCTCTTGTTGAGATGAAACTGACATTTCATAAATGTTTTGACTCTATCTATCTGATCAGACGACGGGCCCCGGGTTGGATGGGTGAAATATTTGGGACCTGGCTCGCCTGAAATGAGCGATGTGACTGAGAATTCAGGCCTGAAAAGTCCCATCAGGATGACAGCGAACATTTCCGCAATTGTGACCGCCTTTGACCGCAGGGAAATGACACTCAAAACCATCGATATTATCAGGAACTGCATTCCACCGCCGGAGGAAATTCTTGTTCACTTTGATCAAGGCACCGGCTTCCCTCTGCCTGATGGGGTTCGCGGCTTCCAATCCGCTGAAAATCTTGGTCCAGGCGGGGCTAGAAATCGACTGATCCGAGCGGCAAAACACGAGTGGATTGCCAGCTTTGATGATGATTCCTATCCCATGGATTCTGATTTTTTTGATAAATTGTCACAACACATAAGCCGCCACACCGAAGCAGGGGTGCTGGCTTGCACGATCTATCACAAAAATTCCGAGCATGACGTCTTTTCCCGAGCAGAGGACTGGGAGGTTGCCTCTTTTGTAGGGTGTGGGTGCGTGTATCGAAAGTCAGCGTTTTTGCGAACCTCCGGGTATTTGCCACTGCCAGTGGCCTATGGCATGGAAGAGGTTGATGTGTCATTGCAGATGCGTGACTTGGGCCTCCATGTGATTGAGTGTCCGCAGTTGAGGGTGTTCCATGACACCCAACTCACCCATCACCAATCCGCGCCAATCACATCAGGCGCTGTTAAAAACCAAGCCTTACTGGTTTGGCTTCGATATCCCCTGCTGGCCTTCCCGTTGGGCGTTTTACAATGGCTTAACAAAATCAAGGACAGCGTCATGAGGCGGCGCCTTGTGGGGGCAGCACGGGGAGTCCTTGAGACTCCCTTTCACATTTGGAGGTATCGTCGCCAAAGATGCCCTGTGAGTATGGCAACACTGAAAAAATTCCGCCGACTTTCCCGCAGATGAAAGCAGTCCCACCCGTCAGGGGTTTGACATTCCTTCCTGGCAACTGAGCATGGCGTCCAACAGAACCATCTCCTTTGCAGCCACAAATCCCTGCCATTTATGGCCTATGGCGGTGGAGTTGCACCGCCGGGGCTCACTGGGAACATATTATTCGGGATATCCCGGATGGAAACTGTCCTCAGTCTCCGACATGCCTGTGCGTTGCCATTCCTTTCGTACCTTGGTGACCTACGCGTTACATGGACACATTCCTGAACGTCTCCGCCCGTCGAACCGTCAGCTTTTCCGGTGGCAGGATGAGGGCTTTGATCACTGGGTTGCCAAAGTGTTAAAGCCGTCAAATGATTTTCACGGGCTTCCCGGCCAGTGCCGCGACAGCTTTCGCAGGGCCAGGCACTTGGGAATTCGAACCGTCTTAAATCACGCGACAGGCCCGGCGGAGCAAGTGGCAAAGATCCTTCAGCCGGAGTATGACCGACTGGGGATGAAGGTTTCCGAGGAGGGGGGATACGATCAGGCTAATTTGTCAAGGATCGCAGAGGAATTTTTCTTAACCGATATCCATTGCTGCGCCTCGTCCATTGTCAGGGACCAACTGATCGCAGGGGGAGTCGATGAACGACGCATCTGGGTTGTGCCCTACGGTGCTGATCCTCGGATTTGGAATCCTGGATCCCACGCGAGATCCAGAAAGCCAGGCGACCGGTTAAAGATTCTATTTGCCGGTCAGCTGAGCCTGCGCAAGGGTATTCGATTTTTGCTTGCGGCCCTTGAAAAAGCAGCGAATCCCACATGGCAGCTTGATGTCTATGGCCCAATTTCGGAGGAAACGCGTCAGGATCGTGCTTCTTATGCCGGATTGGTCCCTGTGTCTTATCACGGAGCGGTGGGCCAGCACGAACTGGCTCAGGCCATGCGTGATAGTGATCTCCTTGTGGTACCATCATTGGAGGAGGGATTCGGTCTGGTTGTTGTTCAGGCTTTTGCATGTGGTCTGCCGTGTGTGGTCAGTTCGATGGTGGGTGCCAAGGATCTGATCGCCGATCAAACCCTTGGTTCGATTTTTCCAGTCGGGGATGTCGATTGCTTGTTGGCAGCCATTGAGCATAGAGCAGATCATCCCCTAAGAGTTACCGGGGACTGGGGATGGGCTGAGCCAGCCAATCGAATGATCGCTTTGTCAGAAACAACCACTGACACCCTGCTTTGACCAATGCTGTGAAAAGGGCTTTCCAAAATTTGCCAGGTTATGGGGAAAAGGCCGGGGGAATGGAGAAAAACGCCCTGGAACCTGAATGGAGCGGCACAGGCATTCTTCTGGCCGGCCTGATCATCGCTGCGTTTCTGGGGGGCAACGAGGGAGATAGTCTCACCAGCACACTCCGTAATCAAGGCATTGCTGTGGGATTTGGGCTGGCAGGCAGTGTCGCACTCGACTATCAGCGTGGATTAAGAAACCTGATTCGCACTGATGTCGTCTGTCTTTCCGCGCTCTATTTTTTGACTTATGTGGAATTTCTTTTTCCGCAGCCTGAGTTTGATGAGATAGCCGCAACCTACGATGTGATGGAAGCCTCTCAATTGGTCTTGTTGGGGATGGGCTGCCTGGCAATTACCCGGCATCTTGGATTCCGCTCAAAATTTCGCGAGATACCCCAGCTCTCCGGGGTTGCAGGGTTGACTCCGGGCCAATGGTTGTGGCTCTTCTGGAT
Source organism: Terrimicrobiaceae bacterium (assembly GCA_041738805.1). GTDB lineage: Bacteria > Verrucomicrobiota > Verrucomicrobiia > Chthoniobacterales > Terrimicrobiaceae > JAJTZA01. The sequence goes on from JBGSPC010000001.1 coordinate 70,052, forward strand.
TGCCTCGACTCTTGGCTACTTCCATATGCTGATGGCTGTCCAATTCAATCTCTTCGATATGATTGAGGCGATGATGCGTGCAAGGTTCAGTCAGCCATGGGGAAGAGGGAAATATGGAGATTGGAAGGCGCTGCTATATGAACTCTCTCTGTTTCTGTATTTGATTCCACCGGTGTATGGGATCCTTCTGGCACAACGGAAGAAACTGCCTCTGTTTGGTTTTCTTTTAGCCACCGTGATTGCTGGCTTGACCTTATTTTATGGATTCGCCTCGGGAACGCGGAATGTGTTTGCAACGTATGTGGTTGGAATGATGGGGGCTTACCTGCTGGTTCTACCAAAGCTGAGAATCCGGAATGTGGCTATCGCGGCATTGCTGGGAGGAAGCCTTCTCTACCTTGCTACAAACCACATGCTGGCCTTCCGCCAGATCGGTTTGGCTAATTATCTGGAATTTGGGAGTCCCAAGGATGCGGAAGAGGAGGAAGCCACGTTTTTTGTGGATGCGAATCTCCTGAACATTGCCCTTGTGATGGACACAATCCCTTCTCAATTCGACTTTGCCGGGTGGGACGTGCCCTACAGTGCTTTGATCCGTCCCGTGCCGAGAGCATTATGGCCGGGAAAACCTGAGGGGCTTAAAGTCGGTGTAGAGGAGGCGGCAGGAGTGGAAGGGCTGACCCTTTCCATAACGTTTGTTGGTGAAGCTTATATGGCGGCAGGGGCCTTGGGAGTGGCTCTGGCAGGAGCCTTTTTCGGAGGTTTCTGCGGGGTTTGGAATTCCCTCTTCCGCGGACGCTGGGATCCCTTTTCTCAATTGGTGTATGCCGCAGGGTTTTTTCCGGCGGCCATTTCCATGAGAAGCCTTTTTGCCTTCAGCACCGCCATTCTTCCCATCTTTGGGTTGCTTGCCATCTCAGCCATTTTGCGACGAACTCAAGGTCAGAGATCCGTGTCAAAGAGAAAAACGCACCACATCCCCACACCCGGTGCGGGCTTGGAAAAAAAGGCCCGGATTGAGGGCTCAAACAGACAGGGTAAAGACTAGCCGGTGAGGATTTTGATTCTAAGTGTGACGCCTTCCCCTTATCAGAGGGATCTTTTCCGGGCGCTGGCGTTGAAGGAGAACCTTACGGTGCAGGTTGCCTATTATGAAAAGGCAGCAGATGACTCGCCATGGCGATTGGAGACCTTGGATGCCTGGGAATCTGTGATGCCGGGAGGTGTCTGGGGGAAGGGACGGGTGCGCTGTCATTGGAACCATCCCCTGCCGGATGTTATGGCATTTGATCGGGTGATCGTGAATGCCCCTCTCACGGCTCTCACCACACAGATTATTTTTCGAAAACTATCCGCGGCACATTCGCCCCCATGGTTTTTCTGGGGCGAGAGACTATTGGCACGCAAAGGGTGCCGGGGTTATTTCCAAAAGCTATTGGCTGCCCCGATAAAAAGCGCCCGGTCAATTGTTGCAATTGGCAGCCTGGCCAGGGAAGATTATCAGGCGCGATTTCCGGGATCCATTATCCATGACATTCCCTATGCGTGTGACCTTAGCCATTTTCAAGAAGCTGCCAACCATCGCGTCACCCACCCCGCATGCCGGTTTCTATTTGTGGGACAAATGATCGCCAGAAAGGGTGTCGATGTGTTGTTGGCAGCTTTTTCACGACTCGTTGAGGAAGGCCATCCTGTGGAACTTCACTTGGTGGGCCGGGAAGGCGAGCTCCCTCAGTGGCTGTCCGCCTTGAGACCCGGGGTTCTCGCGCATATCAAAAATATTGGATTTCTTCAGCCGGAGGAACTTCCCAAGGTCTTTATGAACGCAGACGTTTTTGTTTTTCCCAGCCGCCATGACGGCTGGGGTGTGGTCGTGAACCAGGCCCTGGGCGCCGGATTGCCGGTCATCACAAGCACTGCGGCGGGTGCAGGAAGGGACCTTGTGAAGGATGGCATTGAGGGGATTCACGTGCCTCCCGGCGAAGTCGAGCCCTTGCTTGAAGCCATGCGGGAGTTGGCCGTGAACTCCAATTTGAGAATGCATCAAGGGGCTGCTGCGGCAGCAAAGTCAGCCGGCTTATCGCCGGACGCCGCAGCCGGAAAATGGGTGGAGGTTTTAAGCGCACCGGGAGGCCCAACATCTCCCGGGAATCAGACATGATGACTCCGATATGATGCGTATACTTCTGGTGAGTTCCAGTTCCGGTTCGCGGGGTGGCGGCGAACTTTTTCTTCTGTACCTCGGGGAAGCCCTCAGAGCGGCAGGCCATGAGCCCATGCTGTGGTGTGCCTCACACCCGAGGATGGATGAACTCGCTAATCGATTTGAGGCCATCGGATCCGTCGCAAGAGATGAGTATCCCAACAGCTATCTGGACCGCCGCTTGAGAGTTTTTTCCGCGGTGTTGGATCAGCGGATCATTCGTCGTTTGGCCAAACGCTTCGCAGGGATGTCCTGCGATGTGATTCACCTCAACAAACAGACGCTCGAAGACGGTTTGGACTTGCTGAGTGCCATCCGCAGCTCGGGAAAACCGCTTGTCTCAACGATTCACATCACTCAAACGAGTCAATCCCTGGGAGCAGTCGCCGGCAGGCTGCGGGATTTTGTCGCCATCCGTCAGCTCCGTCGCGCCACACACGCTTCGTGGACGGCCGTGAGTGACGCTCGGGCCTTGGAGTTGGCCGTTGTGATGGGACGGAAGATTCCTGCCATTTATAATGCCGTGAGTGAACCTCCGGTTCCAGAACGCCAGGCTGTTCGTCAGGAAATTTTCACGTCCCGCGATTGGCCAACGGATGCCCTTCTGGTTGTTTGTGTGGGCCGTCTTGTGGCACAAAAAAATCCTGACCGTTTTTTGCGCATGGCGGCAAAGCTCTTTCAAAAGGAGCCCTCCAGCCGGTTCTTGTGGATTGGCGGCGGGGATGATGAGAGTCGTTTTTTTGAGCAGGCTGCCAAGCTCGGCCTTGCCGGCAAAGTCGATTGCACAGGCTGGGTCATGGAGCCCCGGAGACTGCTTCCAGGAGCTGATCTTTACATGCACCCGGCGCTGTATGAAGGCCTTCCGTTGGCTGTTCTGGAGGCGATGGCGGCCGGAATTCCTTGCGTGCTTTCCAAGGAGATCGCAGCGGAGATGAAGATTTTTGATGAAGAGTCCGTGATCACGGCTAAAGAGGGAGATGAGGCCTGGCTGGCATTGGCAGCCTCCGCGTCGGAGCGTTCCCGGTATGGAGAAGCCTCTGCCAAACTTTACAAATCCCATTTTCGAACGGAAGTGATGGCCAAGTCCTTTTTGGATCTTTATGCCTTGAACGTGGCTCAGAGCGCATGAAAAGTGAGGAAAAGAAAATCGCGAATTCAGGAATGGCTCAACCTACCAAAGTCGCAGCCAGACAACAGCTAACGATTCGTTTCATTCTCCCTCCCAAGCAGCATCAAACCGGTGGAATTGAAAATGCCGTGGAGGGGTTGCGGCACGCCCTGATGGCAGGCAACACCCGCGTTGTCGATAAAGTGGACATCTCCGACAAAACGGCTGTCCACCATTTCCATGGCCTCTGGAATATTTCTCATTCAGCGATTGCGGGCGCTTTGAGAAAAGCCGGACGTCCATACGTCGTCTCGCCCCATGGGATGTTGGAACCGTGGGCCTACCAAAATCGCTGGTGGAAAAAATGGCCGTATTTTCATCTGAGAGAGAAAAAATTTTTGAGAGGGGCCGAGGCTCTTTTTGTTGCAAGTCCGATGGAACATCAGCATTTGCTAAAAATCCTTCATCATCCCAACGTGGAGGTTCTCCCTTTGGGATGCCGTGATGCGCGCTCACCGGATGAGGCCCGCGCCAGAATTGCCCTGGGGTGGAGTCCCGACCAGCCGGTGATGGTTTTTCTCTCGCGTGTGGATCCGAAAAAAGGCCTCCATATGCTTTTGGAGGCTCTGGCTCTCTGTGCGCCCGATTTCCGGAACTGGCGCCTCGTGATTGTGGGTGATGGCGACCCGGGTTATCTGGCAACCCTGCATCAACAAGCCGACCGGCTGGAGCACTCCTTGCCGAAGATTGAATGGATTGGCTCGATCTGGAATGACCAACGCTGGATCTACCTGCAAGCCGCGAATTTATTTTGCCTTCCGACACACTCTGAAAATTTTGGAATTGCCGTTCTGGAGGCTCTTCATTGCGGGACACCTGTCCTGACAACCTCCAGCACCCCCTGGGTTGAATGGAAGGGCGTTGATGGTGTGTTTATTGCCGGCCCGGAGATTAGCTCGCTGCGTGGGGCTCTCGGGGAAGCAAAAGCGCGGCTTCAGAAGGGGTGGTCTGAAGAGGACCGCAAGCGTCTTTCCGTCCGGGCCTCGGATCATTTTGCATGGCCGAAATTGGCACCTCAATATCTGAAGGCTTATCGCAAATGCTTGCGGGAAGCCGCAGAACTCCCGACTGTTTGAGTGTCATGCCAGACTTGTCCGGATTTCAAAACCGCGGGTTTTCACGAGGTGCCTCTTCCTGGAAAGAAGGACTTTGGTGGGTGGTTCGCAGCCTGCTTTTTGCACCATGGTTTCCTTTGCCGTCAGCGCTCAAGGTTGCTTCGTTACGAGCCTTTGGAGCGCAGGTTGGTGAAGGGGTGGTGATCAGAAGCCGCGTGAACATCACCTTTCCTTGGAGAGTTCAGATTGGTGACCATGTTTGGATCGGGGACGAAGTTTTGATTCTCTCGCTTGCGCCCGTCCTCATCGGATCCCATGTGTGTCTTTCGCAGCGGGCGTTCCTTTGCACGGGGTCCCATGATTTCTCAAAAGAAACATTCGATTTGATCACCCGGCCAATCGTGATTGGTCAGGGTTCATGGATTGGAGCCCAGTCATTTGTCGGACCCGGGGTGACCTTTGGAGAGGGAGGGCGCTGCCTTGCCGGAGCGGTGGTGGTGAAGGATGTTGCCGCAGGAACCACCGTCGGGGGTGTCCCTGCAAAGGAAATTTCCTTTCCGCATGCTCATTAACCTCCTGACAGCCACCCTGAATCCGGGGCCCGTTCTCACGGACTGCCTGGAATCTGTGGCAGATCAGGAATTGCCCGCGGGGATCACCATCGAACATCAGGTTCTTGATGGCGGCAGTTCGGATGGGACACGGGACGTATTACAAGCCTGGGCCATGGGGCGGCCGGACCGCAAGTTTTGTTGCCGGCCTGACGGAGGGTTTTATGAAGCCTTGAACGCCGGAATTTTGAAGGCCCAAGGCGATATCGTCGGCATTCTCAATGCCGACGATTTTTATTTTGGGAAGCATGTTCTTGCCCGTGTGGCCCGCGCTTTTGAGGATCGTTCGATTTTTGGTGTTTACGGCGACCTGGTGTATGTCGGCTCTGCGGATAATAGAAATCGATTTCGGGTGAGGCGATACTGGAAAGCGGGATCGTTTAGCAGACCGGCCTTTCGCAGTGGTTGGATGCCCCCCCACCCCACAGTTTTTGTTCGACGTGAGGTCTATGCTCAATCCGGAGGATTTAACACGGATTTTGGCTCGGCTGCGGATTACGAGTGGATGCTCAGAGCCATTTACAAAGCCCGCTGGCAGATGCTTCCCATTCCCGCCGTGCTTGTGGCTATGCGCGAGGGCGGTATGAGCAATCGCTCCTTCAAAGCCAGAATTATAGCCAACAGGAATGACCGGCGGGCATGGTCAGAGAACGGAATCCAACCTTTTCCCTGGATGTTTTTGATGAAGCCCTTGAGGAAAATTCCGCAATGGTGGCAGCGTCCGAAGGAATGACCGGCTTTGTGTTCTACCGGCCTTTGGCCGAGATCATGACATGAATCGTTTTGAGAATCACGGCCGCATCCAGTTGGAGTGAGAAATTCCGGATGTAATAGAGATCGTACATCAACTTCTCAAGTGTGTCTTCAATGTTGGCCCCGTAGGGGTGGTTGACTTGAGCCCACCCGGTGATCCCGGGGCGAACAAGATGACGAAAGTGGTAGTGCGGGATGACGTCTTCGTATTGCTCGACGCATTTGACCCATTCAGCACGGGGTCCAATCAGGCTCATCTCTCCTTTGAGAACATTAAAGATCTGGGGCAGTTCATCCAAGCGTGAGGCCCTCAGGAATTTGCCGATTCTGGTCACTCGCGGATCATTGGCCTCGGTATAAATTCCTTGGTGTTCGCTGCCGACTGTCATGGTCCTGAATTTGTAAAGCCGGAAGCGGCGGCGGTGCTGGCCGACACGTGACTGGCGGAAGATGGCGGGCCCGGGACTGTCAAGTTTGATGGCAGCGGCGATGATTGCCATGAAAGGAAAAAGCATCACCAGGGCGAGGGCCGAGATACACAGGTCAATTAATCTTTTGATGGCAGCAAAAGCGGAGTGTTTCACCAAATGAAACCCTGCTTGGAGCGGCCAGGTGGGCGTCAAGAGGTGCAGAGGAACTTTTTCCCAGTAAGCCTCGTAAAAGGATTGGATGGAATAAACGGGCATGTTCTGGAAATGAACCGTGGCAAGAAAATTCAGGACCTTTGGCGCAAGGTTGTCGTCTGAGGCCACGACCACAATCCCTTCATGCCTGTGCTGGGGATTTTCATGAAGCATTCTGGGCAGGTCATCAGCGGCCGCCGTAAATGTGGGGGAATCCGGACCATCCACTTCTTCGCCCACAAGAAAGGCATCGACAGAAACAAACTCCAACCCCTGGGTCTGGCCATGAGCACAATAAGCCCGGAAAAATTGGGAGCCACTTTCCTTATCCGCCACAATCAGCAGACTGCGCTGCTGGTGGAGACTGCTGAGGGCGAACCAGAGAAATCTCCGCTGAGCGAGAGCCAGAACACAGAAACCCACCGACGTAAAGATAAAAACAGCACGACTTGAATTGATGGTTGAGTCGTAGGTGGCAATCACAAAAAGCGCTAGCGAGGAAGCCACAAATCCAGAGAGGCAGGCAATCACATGCTCTGCGGCATAGCTCAGCGATGCCATCCTACCAGGAAACTTGTAGCCACCGATCAGACTCAAGGCGATTGCCATCACAAATGGGGGCAAAAACAGCTCCGCTGACCCGAAAGAATTGCCGGGCAGAGCAAAGCGGGAAAGCAGCAAATACAGTCCGATCCAGGTTGCGAAATCAAACGCACATTGGGCAAATGGCACAATCCATTGGCTTAAAGAGCTTAAACGCTGAAAACCCGACCGTTTGACTCCCCGTTTCCACCAGAGAGGAATCGATTGTTCAGATTTTTCGAGGTCAGTCCTTGCCCCCCAGTTGGCTGGTGTTTCCTTGGTGGCCTCCATGCAGCTGGTTGTTTCAAATCGCTGCGGATCTGTCAATACCTATCAAAACGACTACGTAGGTCGTGAATGAGGTTTTTCGCGGGTTAACCACTCAAAGGCCGCCAGCTGTCGGTTGTTTGGGAGGGGTGGGATCGATAACAACACCACGGAGGACGCGGGGCGTTGCCTCTGAGAGGCCAAGAGAAGC